>JAEXCN010000248.1 GCA_023402175.1 Pseudomonadota bacterium
CGCTCGGCCGCGTCCGCGTCGGTCGCGCCGATGGCCTCGCGCGCGCGTTCGAGCTCTTTCTCGGCCCGGTCGGCCAACGTCGGATCGAGGCGGAGCGCGTGCGCCCGGTCGTCTTCGAGGGCGGTGAGATGAACCCCACGCGCGCGCGCCCACTCGCGGAGGGCGCGGACCGCATCTTCGCGGGCTTCGCCTCCGTCGAGCCAGACAACCGCCGCGTCGTCGCTCATCCGCTCAGGCGCGTCGCGTCTTCGCGCCGGCCGCCTTCTTGGCCTTCGAGGCGACCTTCTCCGCCTTCGCCGCGACCTTCTTCGCGCCGCTCTTCACCTTCGCGGCGGCCTTCTTCGCAGCGCCGGCGGCCTTGCTCGGACCCGGAGCTCCCGACAGTGCCGCGAGCACCGCATCGGCGTGGCCGTCGACCTTCACGTTCGGGAACGCGCGCGCGATCTTCCCGTCCTTCACGATGAAGGTCGACCGGAGCACGCCCTCGATCTTCTTGCCGTACATGGTCTTCTCGCCCCAGGCGCCGTACGCCTTGTGAACGGCGAGATCGGGATCGGAGAGGAGCGTGATTCCGAGCTTGCACTTCTCGCGGAAGCCCTGATGGCTCTTCAGCGAGTCGCGGGAGACGCCGACCACGGCGCCACCGGCCTTCTCGATGGCGCGTCGGGCGGCGGTGAACGCCTGAGCCTCGCGCGTGCAGCCGGGCGTGTTGTCGCGCGGGTAGAAGTAGAGGACCAGCGCCTTGCCGGCGAAGTCACGGAGTGAGACCGTGCCGCCTTCGTCGCTGGCGAGTTGAAACGGGGGAGCCTTGTCGCCTTCCTTGAGCACGGGCCCATGATACGATCGGTTTCGCCTTGCAGCTGAATTTCGCCGCCCGAGAGGTCGCCATCAAGCTCGTTTATTACGGGCCGGCGCTCAGCGGGAAGACGACCAACCTGAAGGCGCTCCACGAGCTGACGAGGCCCGACAGCCGCGGGCGGCTGATGACGCTCGAGACGAAGGACGACCGGACGCTGTTCTTCGACATGCTGCCGCTCGTCTTCAAGGCCGATACCGAGGGCGGGGCGATGAACCTTCGCGTGAAGGTCTTCACCGTTCCCGGCCAGGTCGTGCACGCGTCGACGCGACGCCTCGTCCTCCAGGGCGCCGATGCCGTGGCCTTCATCGCGGACTCGCAGGTGAGCGAGACCGAGAACAACGCCGCGTCGTTCCTCGACCTGCGGAGCAACCTGAAGGAGCTCGGACGTTCCATGCGCGACGTCCCCCTCGTCATCCAGTTCAATAAGCGCGATCTCGCCAACGTCCGCACCGATGCAGAGATCGACGATCTCGCACGGCGAGGGAAAGAGCCGGTGTTCAAGGCATCTGCCGTCCATGGGCAGGGGGTCGTCGAGTCCTTCTTCGGCCTGCTCGAGCGCGCCTGGCGCAAGCTCGACGCCGAGCACGACCTCAACCAGAAGCTCGCCGTCGCACCGGACGAGTTCCTCGCGAAGGCCGCCGCAAGCCTCGGATACGAAGGCAAGGCCCGCGAGCTCTGTGACGCCTACGTCGGCGGGAGGAGCGGCCGATGAGCGACCTTCCGAACGCCCACGACGTCGTCGGCGATCAACCGATTTCGCTCGAGGACGTCGTCGATCGCGAAGCGCTCGAGGACCTGTGCAAGAGCATCCATGCGCTCTTCGGGATCGCCGTTCGCGTCTACGCGTCGCAAGGAGCGCTGATCGCGAACGTCGCGGCGGAGCTCGAGCTCTGCCGGTTCGTCAACGAGGTGCCTGGCTCGCGCGCGGCGTGCGGTGTGACGGTCACCGCGGCGAAGAGCGTGGCCCCGGGCGACGACGGCGAGGTCACGCACCCGTGCTTCACCGGGCTCGCGTACCACATCGTCGCGCTCGAGCACGAAGGACGGCGCGTCGGGCGGATCGTCCTCGGTCCGTATGCGCCGGCGGGCCTCCACGAGGCGCCGCCCAGCCTCTCGCAAACGGACAAGCGCCTCGACGTCGTGCAGGCGAACGAGCTGCTCGCGGACATCCCGCGGGTGAAGCCCGAGGCCCTCCAGCGCATCGCCGCGCATCTGAAGGAGACCCTCGAGCTCATCATCTTCTCGAGCCACAAAGCGTGGGTCACGAGCAAGCTGCATCTCTACAGCGTTCGCGAGAGCTACCGTGAGCTGCAGGACAAGACGACGCGCCTCGAACAGACGCTGACGCGGCTCAAAGAGGTCGATCGCCTCAAGTCGAACTTCCTCGCGACGATGAGCCACGAGCTCCGGACGCCGCTCACGTCGATCATCGGCTACAGCGAGATGCTCGCCGAAGGGATCGCCGGACCACTCGCGGCGGAGCAGCAGGAGTACGTCCAGACGATCCACTCGAAGGGCGAGCAGCTCCTGCGCCTCATCATGGGCCTGCTCGATCTATCGAAGCTCGAGAGCGGGACGATGAGCCTCCGTCAGGCGCCGGCCCAGATCGGGCCGATCCTGAAGGAGGTCATCACGACGCTCGCCCCGGTTGCACGGAAGAAGGAGGTCGAGCTCCAGCTCGAATCCGACGATCTCCCGTGCGAGCTCGCGGCCGACGCCGAGCGGCTCCGCCAGGTGTTCATCAACCTGGTCGACAACGCCGTGAAGTTCACGCCCAAGGGCGGGAAGGTGACGGTCCGCTCGCGCGTCAGCGAAGCGACGGTTTCGTCCGACGACGACGGCGATGATGATGCGCTGGGCGCGGCCCTCCTCGCGCCGCTGATGAAGCAGGTCGAGGTGCGCGTCGCCGACACCGGCATCGGGATCCCGGCGACCGAGCGCGCGAAGGTCTTCGACGCGTTCTATCAGGTCGACTCTTCGTCGACGCGGGAATACGGAGGCACCGGCCTTGGTCTATCGATCGTGAAGCGCATCGTCGATGCCCACGGCGGCAGCGTGTTCGTCGAGAGCAACCAGCCGAGCGGCACCGTCTTCGTCGTCGTCCTGCCGTCCGCTCAGGCCAGGCGCGCTGCGCTCCCGTCGCGCGTTCCCCCGGCGCTCTCGTGAACAGGAGCAGCGAGCTCGAGCGCGTCGCGCTCCTGGCGGCGAGGTTCGGTCGGCGTGCGCCCGGCGCGCTCGTCGGGATCGGTGACGATGCAGCCGTGCTCGATCCGGTATCGAGCCCGCTCGTCTGGACGATCGACGCGCAGGTCGAGGGAACGCACTTCCGGCTCGACTGGCTGTCGTGGCGCGACGTCGGCTGGCGAAGCTTCATGGCGGCCGCGAGCGACCTCGCGGCGATGGGAGCTTCGCCGGTCGCGGCCCTTTCCGCGCTCGTGCTCTCGGAGCACGTCGATGACCCGGCGCTCGACGCGCTCGCCGAAGGCCAGGCCGAGGCGGCCGGCGTCGTCGGCGCGCCCGTGGTGGGCGGGAACCTCGCGCGCGGAAGCGAGACGTCGATCACGACGACGGTGCTCGGCTGCGCGGATCGAGCGATCCTCCGAAGCGGCGCGCGCGCCGGCGAGGGGCTGTACCTCGCAGGTGCGGTCGGAATGGCAGCGGCCGGGCTCGCCGCTCTCGAGCGGGGAGCTGGCGGATCGAGCGCCGACATCGACGCATGCATCGAGGCATGGCGAAGGCCTCGCGCGTTGATCGCCGAGGGCCGCGCGATGCGCGGGACGGCGACGGCCGGCGTCGACGTGTCCGACGGCCTCTCGCGCGACGCCTCGCACCTCGCCGAGGCAAGCGGAGTCACCCTCGTCCTCGACGAAGCCATGCTCCGCGGGCGCGCATCAGGAGCGCTCGAGCGCGCAGCGACGGCGCTCGGCCGCGACGTGCTCGATCTCGTGCTCGGAGGAGGGGAGGATTACGCCCTCCTCGTCACGAGCCCGTCCCCGATCAACGGCTTCGATCGAATCGGCAGCGTCGAATCGGGAGCTCCCGGGATCGTGCTCGCGAAGGTCGACGGGACGCGTGTGCCCGTCGACCCGCGCGGGTTCGATCATTTCAAATGAGCGCCCGTAGTCGAGCGCGTCGAGGCCAGAGCGCTCGTAGTCGAGCGCGTCAGAAGCCGGCGCAGACCGCCGGGATGTTCCTCCCGGTGAGGAGCGCGCGGATGGTCCCGAGCTCGGGGGCGTTGCCGCTCGGTCCGATCTGAGTGGCGATGGTGCTGCACTGGTCGGCCGCCGACTTGAACATGCCGGCCTCCGGAGCGCTGCCCATGCGCTTGGCTTCGGCCGCGAGCGCGTTGCAGCACTGCTTGAGGCGAGCGACGTTCGTGTTCACCGCGGGGCCGGTGGCCTTCGGGCGGGCGGCGTCGACGCCGGCGTCGACCTCACCAGCATCCTCCTCCATCGGGATGAGGCTCGTCTGAACGTCCTCGACCGGCGGCGGAGGCGGCGGAGCCGCGTCCACGGTGGGCGTCTCCTTCTTCGGGCAGGCCGCGAGCAACGGGAAGAAGCTGCAGACTGCGAGTGCCAGGACCGTGCCCCGGGGCGTCCATTTACGTGAACGAGCCATCTATCGATCTCCTTGACCGGTGGACTGCTGCTGCCCGTGCCGTGGGACGAATATCGAACGCCACGCCACCCGGTGCCCGAGCTTGCGCTAACCTACAAGGATCCGGCGGCCGAGGGTAGAAGGCTGCTGGTCGTAAGGAGAGATGCCCCTCGACGAGCCCACGCGGCGTTTGGCTTTCCTGCTCCAGCGCGATCTGCGCCGGCTGCTCGAACGCGAACGCGCGCGCGCCGATCGTGGCGAAGAGGTCCGCTACGACCCGGTCTCGCGCATGGCCACCTGGGAGACCCGGCGCGGGGAGGTCATCGGCCGGTGGTACGGGGAGATCATCGCGAGCTACGTCGTCCGCGATCGGATCCTGCGCTGGGCCTGGGCAGGGCGTTCGTCGATCTCGGCATTGACCCATGCCGAGGTCATCGCGCGTGAAGGACAGACGCGCGCCGTCCCGCAGCTCTCGATGAGCGTCGTCGGTGATCTCGACGAGGAGGACGCGTGCACGCTCGCGCGTCTCGGTGTGCTCATCGCTCGGGGCGAAGGGATGGCGATCCGCCGGGCGATACCGAAGCTCGACGGGAAGAGTCGCCAGACGCTGGGGTTCGACGAAGACGTCTGCTTCATCGGTCTGTTCGACGCGCCCCGCCCGCGCGAAGCCGATGCCCCCGACCCGTCACGTTACTCGGTGCCACCGCCGGCGGTCGCATCGCGATCGTCTCCGCCGCACGGATCCGTCCAGAGCCCGTCGGGTGCACGCGCGTCGTCACCACCGGGCGCGCCGTATCGCTCGCTGCCGCCGATCCGCGAAGTGTATGGCCCGCGATCGCCTCGCGGAGCAAAGGACCCCGAGCCCGAGAAGAAGATCCGCGAGCCGACGCGCAGCATCTTCCTGCCCGTCGCGAACGCCGTCCTGAATGCCCTCGCCAAGGCGGTCCCCGGCTATCAACAGGGGCTTTTCGCTCTGACCGTCGATCCCGAGATCTCGTCCGGGTCGGGCGAGAAGCGCCGGCTCGTCGTCCTCCTCGTCGCGAACGATGCGACAGGAATGCTCCGTGCGCTCGATCCATCGCGCGAGCTCGTCGAAGCGGCGGCCCGGATGGTCGAAGCGGATCGAAGCGATGGAAACGGGCCATGGCGGAAGCTCACGGCCCGGATCGCGCCCAAGCCCGACGGCGGAGCGACGCTGAACGTCGACGTGTTATAAGCGCGGCCATGCGAAAGAGCCTCAACATCGGGGGGCGGCGCCCCCCGATACCCCCCGCCACGCTCGTCTCGCTCCGCGCTCCGCGCTCCGCGAGTCTCGCCACTCTGCTCACCCTTGCGTCCGCCGTCGCGATGTTTGCGGCCTGCTCTTCCAAGAAGCCGAACCCGCCGATGACGCCGACGACGCCCGTGGCCGACGCTGGGGAGGCCGACGCCGGCGATGCGGGTGCACCGGTCGCGGAGCCTGCCGATGCGGGACCGACGTTCTTCACGGGCGGCGATGCCGGCGCGCAGGGCCCGGTTGCCATCGGCGAAGCTGCGCTCGATGCGGCGATCGAGCTCGCGATCAACACGGCGGCGCCGAAGCTCGCGCCGAAGATGGAGAAGGAAGGCCAGCCCGGGCGCGCGACGCTCAAGGAGGGCGAGCACTTCTCGATGATGGTCAACCTGGCGCCGAACCGCTGCTACACGATCGTCGCGAATTCGCCGCCGGGCAGCGTCGAGAAGCTCGATCTGAAGCTCTACGGACCGCCGCTCTTCAACGTCGAGGCGGGCAAGTCGGGCGCGAACGACAAGAACATGCCCGTCATCGGTAAGGGCACCGCTGCCCTCTGCCCGATCATCCCGCTCGCCGTGCCGTACAAGATCGACGTCGCCGCGACGAAGGGTGCGGGCCGCATCGGCGTGCAGGTGTTCGCGCGCAACAAGTGAGGGGGCGTCGTCAGTAGATCATGCTGACGTAGGCCTGGGGGACCCAGATGCGGCGGCCGTCGGGGAACATGACTTCGACCTGGCCGTTCTGGGCGCTCGTGACCGTGCCGGGGTAGCGGTTGCCGTCCGACCACTGCACCGTCACGCGTGCGCCGACGCTGAAGCCGCCAATGGCGCCGTCGACGAGCGAGCCGAGCGCGTTGCCGAACGCGTTGAACGCGCTTCCGAGCTGTGCGCCGACTTGCTGCGCCTGCGCGCCGTAGCCCGCCTGCTGCCCGTACGGGTTCGCGTAGGGGTTCTGCTGCGCATAGGGATTTTGCTGCGCATGCGGATTCTGCTGCGCGTAGGGATTCGGCTGCGCATACGCGTTCGGTTGCGCGCCGGGCATCGCCGGGGCGGCCGGTGCAGGCGCGGCTGCGGGCGCAGCGGCGATGTTCACCGGCTTCGCCTGACCGCCCGCGCGGAGGCGCTGCGCCTCCTGCTCCACGAGGATGCCGTACTGCATGTACTGCGGGTTCGTCGGGATGACGTTGTTCCAGTGCCCGGCGATCATCGTCCACTGCGCGGGCGTGACTTGGTAGTGCTTCAGCATCCCGTCGTAGCCCATGACCGGGACGCAGCCGCTCATCGCGACGTAGTCCTCGAAGCTGACCTGCGGCACGCCGCCTGGCGCCTTCTTCGCGAGCGCTGCCTGGTAGAGGGGCATGAAGCGCGCCGCCACCTGCCCCATGAGCGCCATGTCCTGCATGCGTGCGGTCCAGCCGGCCTTCGCGGCTTCCCAGTCGGCGCGCTGCACACCGAGCTTCCCGACGATCTCGGCCTGGGCCGACGGTTCTTGCGTGCCTTCGACCTCAGCCGCGAGCTCTGCGTAGCGTTCGAGAGAGATGCCGTTGATCGGCGCCCAGGGATCCATGCGGGAATCGTCCGCGCCGGCGTGCTCGGGTGACAAGCGAAATGTGACACATCGCGATCGCGGCGCGCCTCTTTCCCCGGGCATTCGACGACGCTCGTCGAAGCGGCTCGCGCGTTTGTTTCGCGCTTCTGCGCGGACGACGGAGAGAAGGGACCGAGCTCCCTCGTTGCTCGCGACGATCGCGACGTCGCATGTCACTCACGGCTGAGGTTTGTTCGGCATCGACGCAGTGCACGGTCGCGAAGCCTCCTACAAATCGTCACGAAGCAGATGCGGACGCTGCGTTCTTGCTTTAGTCGCGAGCGCGAGCGGGTTACGCGTTGGCCGCAAACGCCGGCATCGGTAGCTCGTTGACGATGCCGCCAGCCACCGGAGCACCGATGCGTGCTCTCGGAACCGAGGGCTCGCATGCGCCGATCGAAGCTTTGCCTCGCGCCTTTCCTTGCGACCGCCGTCCTGCTCGCCTGCAGCAGCAATGAGCCGTCGAACAACGCAGAGCCGTCGAAAGACGCCGATGCTTCCGTGCCGGTCACCGCGCAGTCGGCGTGTGAGCACCAGTTCCGTGTTCGCTTCGAGCGTTGCGACACGGGCTTCATTGCGCCCGCGACGATGGCGAGCGCGCGCACGCGCTACGTCGACAGCTGCGTGAGCGCGCTTGGCCTCACGGGATCGACGCGCAACGCCGACGAGCTCGAAGCGTGCGCGAAGGCGATCGAGGCCGAGGAGTGTGGCGTCGTCGCGGAGCTCCTCCCGGCGTGCGCACCGAAGGCGGGCACGCTCGCGATCGGCACGGCCTGCAACGTCGACGCGCAATGCCAGACCGGCCGGTGTGATCTGCAGAGCGTTCGGGCGAAGGGGCAGGGCTGCGGCGTCTGCGCGGAGACCACCCAGGAAGGCGAGCTCTGCAACGTCGAGCAGACGGTGTGCGCGATGGGCACGTTCTGCGTGGGCTCGCCCGAGTCGCCGCAGTCAACGAAGTGCAAGCGCCTTTCCTACGCCGACGCGGACGCCTCGTGCAACGGCTTCGACATCCAGTGCCGCGTGGGCTTCGTGTGCGCGTCGATCAAGGGAGCGGACCCGAAGTGCATCCCCGCCTTCGCTGCCGGCGAGGAGTGCCGGGACGACGCGGCCTGCGCGGTGGACGCGTTCTGCGGCTACCAGACGGGGAAATGCACCAACCGTGGCAAGGCGGGCGAGGCCTGTGACGCGCAGAACCCGTGCATCGACGGGCTCGGCTGCGACGTCGAGACCAAGAAGTGCGGGCCGTTGACGTTCGCGGAGCCGGGCGAGAGCTGCGGAGGAACCATCGCGTGCCGCGAGGGCGTCTGCGGGCAGGGCACGGGTACACCGACCTGCCCCACGATCATCGAAGACGGCAAAGGCTGTCTCGAACGCGCGCACACGACCTGCCGCGCTCCGGCTGCGTGCATCGGCGGCGCATGCGTCCTGCCCACGACGGCCACCTGCCAGTAACGCCGGGCCTCCATTCGCTGGAGGCCGCGCGGTGACGAACGGGAGCGTGATATCGCGGCGAGCCGCGTCAGCGCGATGCCGGAGATGAACACCGCTCCGGCGTCGGTACGGCCGCGGCCACGTCGTCAATCCTTCGATCAGCTGTCTTCGACGGGGCCGAATTCGGCGCGCACGTCCCGCATCGCCTCGTCGAACCAGCGATCGATCGCACGCGGGAACGGCCACATCCAGCCGTACTCCGGACCGACGAAGCGCTTCTTGATGTGAGCGCGCAAGTCCTCCGCGGCGTCCGGACCGTAGACCTCGGCCGTCGCGCGGAGCGTCTCGACGTAAGCCTCCCACTCGATGCGAGCACGCCCGTAGGCGAGGAAGAGCGGGAAGAGCGGAACGAGGTAGACGAAGGACATGATCACGTCGCCCATGCGCGCCCGCTGGCGGAGATGGACGCGCTCGTGACGGAGCAGGATGTACTTGTCGTCGTCCGTCATCGCGTCCCAGGTATCGGGGACCCAGAGCGTTCCGAAGAGGACGGTATGGTAACGTGTAAGATACACGCGTTGCCCGCCGAGCGTGATGACCGCCAGCGCAACGTGGATGGCGCGCTGGAGCATGCTCGTCCGCTTGTTCATGATGCGGAAGTGCGGAAACTCCAGCTTCAGCTCGGCGAGGAGGCCGTCGAGTCGCTCGCTTCCTCCGCCCGTGTGCCGCGTCACGGCCGCGCCTCGCTCGAAGCGCCCGCGCGCGATGGCTGGCAGCGCGGGCAAAAGTAGGTCGAGCGGCCGGGCTCCGGTCCCTGCATGAAGCGAACGATCGGCGCCTGACAGCGGAGACAAGGACGTCCTCCTCGGCCGTAGACCCACAGGCGCGGCGCACCTCCGAGCGAAGAGCGCGTCGCTCGCGGACGATCGCCGAGGTTCTGGCGGAGGAGGACGCTCGCGCGGCGAAGCAACCTTCGGAGCTCGTCGTCGCCGATCGAGGACAGCGTCGCTCGCGGATCGATCCCTTCCATGAACAACGTTTCCGACTTGTAGATGTTGCCGATGCCTGCTGCAGCGCGTTGCACGAGCAGAGCGTCTCCGATCTCGCGATCGGAGAGCGCGCGAAACCTCCGGACTGCCTCGTCCTCGTCCCAGTCTTCGCGCACGAGATCCGGACCGAGCCCGCCGAGGTCGGGCGCGCGCTCTGCCTGCGCCGTCGTCAGCAGGCGCAGCACGGGTAGACGCCTTCCGACGACGGAAGCGCCCTGGACGACGAGACGCATGTCCGGCTCGATGCGCTCGGGCGCCCAGAACGTCGAGCGCGGGCGCTCGATGAAGATGCGACCTTCCATGCGGAGGTGGACGTGGATGACGCGCGCGTCGTCGAGACCGATGAGGAGGTTCTTTCCCTTCGCGACGACCGAGACGATCCGATGCCCGACGACCGAACGCGCCGCGTCGTTCGTCAGGCGGCGCGCAGTGAACGCCTTGACCTCGCGGCCCTCGAGCACCGGCGCGAGCGTCGCGGCGAGACGGTGGAGCGAGTCGCCTTCAGGCATTGTCCTCCACCGCGTCGGTCTCGCTGCTCATGTCGAAATCGGCGTCCGCGTCGTCGTCGAGATGAACATCCGACGATGCGAGGGGGCCCGAGTCCTCGTGCGGATCGCGAGAAGCGAAGTCGAAGGCGAGGCCGACGTCATCTTCTCGACCGGCCGCCCAGGCCGGGACGCGCCCGCCCGCGCGGCGATGCCCGAACGTCGACGCTGCCGGGATGAGCACGAGCGATCCCTGCCGCGGAACGAAGCCGTGCTCCTGGAGCACGCTCGCGAGCGGGCTCTCGGGGGCGGGTACGCCGTCGATCGTCGCGATCATCGTGGAGCGCGGGCCGTGCGCACGCGGCGTGCTCGCCAGATCCGCGAGCGCTCGTGCAAGACGCTCTCGGTCCTGCGTCGCCGCCGGCTCGTCTTCCGCGAGGAACGTCGCGATGTGGTGACCGCCGCGAGAGAGCCACGCGAGGAGACGGCCCTCGAGCAGTAGGACGCGAGCGCCGGGCGCGCGCTGCGCGGTACGGCCGTTCGAATCCGGCCAGGGAAGAAGAGAGCCCCAGGGGTTCGCAGGATCGGTCGCAGCGAGGACGAGTGCGTGCGGCTCGTTTTCTTCGCCGTCTTCGCCGTTCGACCGGCGCGGAGCACGGAGGCGCTCCTCGGCACCCGGCAGCGCGAACTGCGTCGCGCCGCGGCCAGCAACGAAGTAGCCGCGACGGACGCGGCCCTGCTCCTCCATCGCACGATAGACGTCGTAGACGTAGCCGAAGCCGCCAGGCAGGCCCTCGGCGCTGCCTGCTTCGCGCAGCACGACGCCGTAACGCTGGAGTAGCGCGCGTCCGGTGGCGGTCCGCCGTTCGGTCGCCGTCGGCTCGCGCTCCCAGCGCGAACGTCGGAGAGACCAGCGGCCTTCCGATCCCGCGGGGCCGCCGCGCGTTCGCGGGGCCCGGGCGCGGCGACCTTCGCGTGAGCGACCCGCCTCGCGCGCGAGGCTCCGGAGCGGCTCGAGCGAGTCGTTCGTGACCTCGCCGCTCCACACGAGATCCCAGAGCGCCTCGAGGACGTCGCCGGGATAGCCGCCGACAGTGCGCGCGATCTCGGCGAAGAAGACGGCGCCGCGACGCTCGAACAGCTCGCGGATCTTCACGTGCAGAGGTCCGCTCGGCGGATCGTCGAGGATCGGCGTCGCGAGGAGCGCCTCTCGCTCCGTCATGTAGAGAGCGATGCGACCGTCGTTCGCTCCGATCGGCGAGACGCCTGCCCACACGACCTCGCCGGTCGCGAGGAGCTGATCGAGTTGATGAGGACGGAATCCGGGCACGCGCGCCGGCAGCACCTCCGTCTCGAGGACGGAAGCGGGAATCGGACAGCCTTCGAGCTGCGCGATCGCCTTGAGCAGAAGATCGTGCGGGCGCACACGCGTCTCGGCTCGTGGATCGACGATGCCCTGCCAGTCCGCGAGGAACCGCGTGAACGCGTCGCTCGACACGGGCTCGATCGCCTTGCGCAGACGCGCGAGCGTCTTCTGCTTGAGCGATCGCAACACCTCGACATCGACCCACTCCACTTCGGCTTCGCTGCGGCCGCGCTTTCCGGGCGCGAGCGGGAGGAATGCGCCGCGCGCGAGCTTGCCCTTCGCGACGAGCGCTTCGAGCGCAGTCGTGACCGCCGCTTCGCCGATCCCCCAGCGCTGCGCGACGGCAGACGCGGTGAAGGGGCCATGCGTGCGCGCGTAACGTGCGACGAGGCTCGTGAGCGCGTCCTTCGTCAGTCCGAGGAAGGCTTCGGGAAGACCGCGCTCGAGGACGACGCCGAGCGCATCGCGGTAGCGGGCCGCGTCTTCGATCGCGATGAGCCGAGGCTCGCCGGCGAGGCGAGCGCGGATGATCCGCTTCTGCGCCGCAAGATCGTGGATCCAGCTCGCGACGGCGCCGTCCGGCGCACGTCGAGCGATCTCGTCTTCGGACAGATCGCCGAGCCACAAGAGCAGATCGTGAACGGCGTCGGCATGCTTCAGCGGTCGATCGAGCCGCTGCAGGTGACGCTCGTGCTCGAGCACGACTTCGGGATCGAGGAGCTTCCGCAGCTCGACCTCGCCGAGAAGCTCGCGGAGCTGCGCATGATCGATCGTCAGCGCCTGGGCGCGGCGCTCCGCAGCGGGCGCGTCCTCGTCGTAGATGAAGTTGCCGACGAATGCGAAGAGGAGCGACGAGGCGAACGGCGAGGGGATCGGAGCGTCCACCGTCGTGATCCGGATCTTGCGCGCCTCGATCCCGCGAAGGAGCTCGACGAGCCCGGGCAGATCGAATGCGTCGCGGAGGACCTCGCGGTACGTCTCGAGGACGATCGGAAAGGCGGGGTACTGCGACGCGACCGCGAGGAGATCGGCCGAGCGCTTCCGCTGCGCCCAGAGCGGCGTCCGCTTTCCGACCGACTGCCTCGGAAGGAGCAGCGCGCGCGCGGCGGACTCGCGGAAGCGTGCCGCGAAGAGCGACGAGCCGGCGAGCTCGCGGGTGACGATGTCCTCGACCTCGTCGGAAGAGGGGAACAGCAGGTCTACCGGCGGCGGCGACTCGCCGCCGGGCACGCGGAAGATGATGCCGTCGTCCGACCAGACCGCTTCGATGTCGCCGGCGCGTTCTTCACGGAGGCGCTTCAGCGCGGCCATCGCCCAAGGCGCGTGCACGCGACTGCCGAAGGGCGTGAGGACGCAGATGCGGAGATCGCCGAGCTCATCGGGCACGCGCTGGACGACGATCGTCTTGTCGCTCGGCACCGCACCGGCGGCTGCCGTCTCCTCGCCGATGTACGCGACGAGGTCGTTCGCGGCGCGGCCGTCGAGATGATGCTCCTTCATGAGCATCGAGGCGGCGTCGTTCGGCTTGTTCTCGGCGATGCGACGCGTGAGCTTGCCGATGCGCGTCCCGAAGGCCACGCTGCGTCCTGCGCGGTCGCCGTGCCAGAACGGCATCTTGCCTGGAATGCCCGCCGCCGGTGTGACGAGGACGCGGTCGCGCGTGATCTCCTCTGCGCGCCACGACGAAGCGCCGAGGAGGAACACCTCGCCTTCGCGCAGCTCGAACACCATCTCCTCGTCGAGCTCGCCGACGCGTCGCGAAGGTTTGCCCTTCGTCGAGCCCTTCGCGACCTCGCCATCGCTGCTCGAATCGTCCTTCAGGAAGACGCCATAAAGCCCGCGGTCGGGAATGGTGCCGCCGTTGAGGATCGCGAGGCGCTGCGCACCGGTGCGCGGCGTGATCTTGCCGGCCGCGCGATCCCACGTGATGCGCGGCCGAAGGTCGGCGAACTCGTCGCTCGGGTATCGGCCGGAGAGCATGTCGAGCACGCCGTCGAAGCTCGCACGCGGTAGATCGGTGAACGGCGCCGCAGAACGGACGAGCGCCCAGAGCTCTTCGACGTCGGTCTCGACGGGGCGCTCGTCGTCGAGGCGCTTCTTCCGCCGGCCCTTCGGCGCTTCCTTGCGCCCGATCCCGACGGCGGCGATCGCGACGATGTGCTGCGAGAGCACGTCGAGCGGGTTGCGCGCGTAGTACGTCGCCTCGACGTCGCCGTCCTCGATGCCGGCCGAAGCCGCGGCACACGCGAGGAGGTCCTGCTTGTGCTTCGGCACGAGGACGCCCGAGGGCACGCCGCCGACATGGTGACTCGCACGTCCGATGCGCTGGATCCCGGATGCGACCGACGGCGGCGCCTCGACCTGGATGACCTGATCGACCGCGCCCATGTCGATGCCGAGCTCGAGCGACGACGTTGCCACGATCGCGGGGAGGTTTCCGGCCTTGAGGCGCTCCTCGATCGTTCTGCGCGTCTCTTTCGCGACGGAGCCATGATGCGCGAGCGCGATCTCTTCTCCGGCGGTCTCGTTCAAGGCCGTCGCGAGGCGCTCGGCGAGACGCCGGCTGTTGACGAACACCATCGTCGAGCGCGCCGCGCGGATACGCTCCACGAGCCGCGCATGGACTTGCGGCCAGATGCTCTTCGCTTCTTCCGCGAGCTCGTCGAGGTCATCGAGCGGCCCCGGCTCCGCGGCGGGCAGGGGAGGCGGGACCTCGACGGTGATCGACAGCGCCTTTTTCGCGGATGCGTCGACGATCTCGACGGGGCGAGGCGTGACCTTCTTCCCCTTCGCATCGGCACCGCCGAGCAGGCGCGCGATCTCCTCGAGCGGCCGCTGCGTGGCGGACAGGCCGATGCGCTGAACGCCTCTTTCTGCGCCAGCGGCCTTGCGAAGCGCTTCGAGCCGTTCGAGCGAGAGGAACAGATGCGCGCCGCGCTTGCTGGCGGCCATCTGATGGATCTCGTCGATGATGACGGTGTCGATCGACGTCAGGATCTCACGCTGCTGCGACGTGAGGAGGAGGTACAGCGACTCCGGCGTGGTGATGAGGATGTCCGGCGGCGTCCGGATCATCTTCGTACGCTCGGGCGTCGGTGTATCGCCGGTGCGAACGGCCACCTCGAGCCGCCGGAGGTCGGCGCCGAGCCTTCCGCCGACCGCCGCGATGCCCGCGATCGGCGCGCGGAGGTTCCGCTCGACGTCGACCGCGAGCGCCTTCAGCGGCGAGACGTAGAGGACGCGGAGCCGCTTCTTCGGATCGGGCTCGGGCGAGCGCGACAGTCGATCGATGGCGGAAAGAAACGCGGCGAGCGTCTTGCCCGAGCCGGTCGGCGCAAGCAGGAGCGTGGTCTTGCCGTCCGCGATGTGCGGCCACGAGAGCGCCTGCGCGGCCGTGGGCTCGCCCAGCGCCGAGCGGAACCATTCCGCGACGGCCGGATGGAACCCGCCGAGGGGATCGACGTTGCGGTGTGGTCGTGTGCGGATGCCCATCGGAAACGCACAAATCTTGCGCGGGCCGAGGCAAATGGGAAGCCCTGGCAGAGACAGTACGTCGGCCGCTCGGGGGCGCGCGTGTCAGCCGTCTGTCAGGTTTGTCTTCTCGCGCCCGGGCTGTGGTCGTGCTCGTGCTCGTGCTCGAAGGCGAGCACGCGGCGCATCACCAGTGAGCGACCGCCGACACGGTTCACGACGGCTTCTTCGACAACGAAGCCCGTACGTTCGTAGAGGCGGACGGACGGATTCGTCTCACGCACGGAGAGGGCAAGCGCCGGGTACCGACCACGTGCCCGCTCGACGATCGCGTCGAGGAGCATCGCTCCAATGCCGCGTCCACGATGCGTGGGCTCGACGCCGATGGCGAGCTCGGGGACTTCGGCCGTCGCGACCTTGTGTTCTTTTCGATGATCCCCACTATCGAGAAGGCGAACCCACGCGGCGCCGACGGGCGAGCCGTCCTCTCCGATTGCGAGCACGCCGAGGTCCCCCGCGCGCCGCGTCCATCCGGCGACGTACCACGGGAGCCCATCATCCCGCTGCGCCGCATCCACGCTCGCCAGTCCACCCGGCGTCATCGACGCCGCGTACGTGAGCATCTTCCAGAGAAACGCCTCGTCGTCCGACGTCGCCTCGCGAAGCTGCATTCCCGACCTGCCTCTCAATAATCGTGCGTCCACACGTCCCAACGTACCCGCGACGAGAGCTCGCCGCTCCTCGTGACTTCGTATTCCTGGCAGAGCTGCGCGCGGGCGCGAATGCTTTCGCGGCCCCGCCTCCACGATCGCTCGTCGAATCCGACACCGAGTACGATGATGTTTCCGGTAGCCGCCGCCTCGAACCTCGCGCGTAATCGCCCCATGTACCAGAAGTCGTCGGCGGCGCTCGTCAGCACCTTCCCGGCGTTCGTGTTTGCGAAAGGTGCCTTCAACTCCACGTAGTGAACCCGTTCGGGAGTGGGGCCGCGAACCCAGAGATCACAGCACTTCACGATCTTGTCGACGGCACGTCGCTGATCGAGTCTGACTTTGTATTCGAGTCCGACGTCAACACCGGGCACGCACTGGTAGTGTTCGACGAGCCAGGCGAAGAATTCGAGCTTCAGCCACCCTTCGAACCCGTTGTCGAGATCTCCGATGAGATCGATCCGGTTCGGTCGGGCCGCCGTCAGGCAGCGAGTGAACTCGTCGAAGGCGTCAGCAATCGTCGGCACGGGGGCCATGTCAATCTCCCATTGGCGCGCTCAGTCTGGAACTGCGGGCTCGCGGGGCGTTCGTGCGAGACGACGCCCGAATCGACGATCGCACGGACGCCGCCGGCGCCCGAGGCCGACACGCCAGATATGCGATCAGCTGCGCCGCTACGCAGACGCGCCGAGCACGTCGCCTTCGGCGACGCCGCGGCCGGCGACCCAGTCGCTCGCGCTGATCGCCTTCTTGCCTTCGACCTGCACGCGAAGGAGCTCGATTGCTCGCTCACCGCATGCGACGACGACGCGCGACTTGTCGGCCAGGACGACGGTGCCCGGTGCCGTGCTCGTCGCGCCGACGGGGATGTCCGTCACGTGCGTCGCGTGCACCTTCAGGCCCTTGCCGCGCGCCGTCGTGAACGCGCCGGGCCACGGGCTCATGCCGCGCACGTGATCGTGCACGACGCGCGCGGGCTTGGTGAAGTCGATCCTCCCGTCTTCCTTCTTGAGGATCGGCGCGAGCGTCGCCTTCGCGTCGTCCTGCGGGACCGGCGTGTAGCCTCCGGCGAGGTACTTCGGCAGACCCTTGCGGACCGCGAGCGCGCCGAGGGCGGAGAGTCGCTCGGAGAGATCGCCCGCGGTCTCGTCGGCGACGATCTCCGTCGGGAATTGCTCGAGCATCGCCCCCGTGTCCATGCCCTCGTCCATCTGCATCAGGGTGACGCCCGTCTCCGGCTCACCGCGGACGATCGCCCACGTGATGGGCGCGGCGCCGCGATATTTCGGGAGCAACGACGCATGGACGTTCACGCATCCGAGGCGTGGGGCTTCGAGCACGTCCTTCGGAAGGATGCGCCCGTAGGCGACCACGAGCGCGACGTCGACGTTCTGTTCGCGGAGCCACGCCGCGAACTCGCCCGTCTTCAGCTTCGTCGGCTGGACGACGCTGAGGCCGAGCTCGAGCGCGCGCTGCTTCACCGGCGGCGCCGCGAGCTCGAGCCCGCGTCCTTGCGGCTTGTCTGGCTGACACACGACCCCGACGACATCCGCGATCTCGACGAGCGCATCGAGGCACGGCACCGCGAAATGCGGTGTGCCCATGAACACTGCACGGAAGGCCTTGCGAGAGGCGGCCTCCTGCGATTCGGGCGGGGTCGAGGGAGCCTTCGTCGTCAACGGCCGACCTCGATGTCCACCTTCGGAGCGCTGACCTCGTGGTCACCGCCTTCGAAGACGCCGATGAGCGGCGTGACGACCTTCACCGTGTACTTGCCCTTCGGAAGCGGACCCGCGGGAACGCGCGGGTAGCCCTTCTCGACCGAGGTGCCGCGGACCTTGTTGGGCGCCCACTTCATCTTTACGGCTTCCCAGGGAACACGCACGCGCGCGCTTCCATTCGGCGCGACCGTCACCTTGGCGACGTTCACCTCTGCCGGAGGCGGAGCTGTGTGACCCTTCGGCGGAGGCGGCGGGTTACCCGGCGGCATGTCGGCGCGCTTCTTCTTTGCGTCGTAGGTCTCGGTCTCGAAGCGCGCGAGCGGATCGACGCGGAAGTGAAGGGGCATCGGCGCGCTCGTCTTGTTCGTGAACGTGACGAGCAGGTCGGCCTTGCTTCCGGGCGCGACCTTCGTCGGGCTCGCCGTCAGCGTGACTTCGAGCTTGCCCTTCATGTCCGGGTTGTCGAGCGATTCGGGCTTGGCGTTCGGGACCTCGCAGTCGCTCTTCGCGAGCAGGTCCTCGAGGTTGCCGATGTCGAAGCCGACGCACACGTCCTTCTTCTCGGCTGCCTTCTCGGCGCCGGCGCCGCCGTCGGCACCCTCGGCGCTGAACGCGTTCTCGTTCTCGTCCTCGCTCGTTTCCGTCTTCTTCGAGGCGGGATTGTCGGCGGCCTTCTTCCCGCCGCATGCGGACGCTGCGATCGCGAGCGCGAGGATGAGAAAGCAAGGAGTCGTCTTGGTCAGTCGATGCATGCTTGCCATGTCTCCGGGGTGGGCGCCTTCATCGCGCAGCGATATTCGCTCTTCTTGATCTCCGACTCGCACTGGTTCTCGACGCGCGCGTAGCTCGGCTCTGCCTTGCGGAGCGCCTTCTTCATCTCTCGCGCGGCACGCGCCTCGGCGGGCGGAAGGTCGGCGAGCCCGGGGTCGGCGGCGATCGTCATGTCGAGATACTTGTCGAGCATCTCGGTGCACTGCTCGGGCGTTGCCTTGCCATTGCACGCGACTGCGAGCGCCAGCGAGGGTAGGGCGAAGAGCAGCCGGGACTTCACGCCGCGCAGCATACAGGAAAACGCATGTCATGCCTGCGCGCCGATTGGCGGCGGGAATGCTCATCCGCTCGGCCCGGGCGACGGTGATAGAGTCGGTCTCGACATGAGCCGAGCGATGAACTTCAACGCTGGTCCTGCTGCGCTTCCCTTCGCTGCGCTCGAGCGCGCGCGCGAAGAGCTCCTCGACTTCGAAGGGTCGGGGATGAGCATCATGGAGCACAGTCATCGCGGCAAGGTCTACGAGAAGGTCCACAACGAGGCGACCTCCCTCGTCGCGGAGCTGCTCGGGACGCCGCTCGACACGTGGGACGTCCTCTTCGTGCAGGGCGGCGCGTCGATGGCGTTCGCGCAGATTCCGATGAACTTCCTCGCGCCGAGCACGACGGCGGACTTCGTCGTGACCGGCGCGTGGGGAGAGAAGGCCGTCGCCGAAGCACGGACGATGAAGGCGATTGGTGGCGGCGACGTTCACGTCGCGGCGAGCACGAAGCGCGAGGACAAGAGCTACGTCCGCGTTCCGAAACAAGACGAGCTGAAGCTCACGGAGCCTTCAGCCACGGGACGGCGCGCCGCCTACGTCCACGTGACGAGCAACGAGACGATCCACGGCGTCGAGTGGGCGCTCGGTCCGGAGACGCCGTTCCCGAAGGTGGACGTTCCGCTCGTCGTCGACATGTCGAGCGACATCCTCGGCCGCCAGATCGACGCGTCGCAGTTCGACGTCATCTACGCCGGCGCGCAGAAGAACATCGGACCGAGCGGCGTCACGATCGTCGCGCTGAAGAAGGAAATGACCGCGCGCGGGCGCAAGGACATCCCGACGATCCTCCAGTACCGGACCGCGGCGGAGAACCAGTCGCTCTACAACACGCCTCCTACGTTCGGGATCTATCTCGTACGCAACGTCCTCACCTGGATGAAAGGCGAGGGCGGCGTCGCGGCGATGGAGGCGCGGAACCGGAAGAAGGCGAAAGTGATCTACGACGCCATCGACGCTTCGGGCGGCTTCTATCGCTGCCCCGTCGAGCCGGCCTGCCGCTCGATCATGAACGTCGTCTGGCGCCTTCCGACGCCGGAGCTCGAGGAGGCGTTCGTGAAGGAGGCGACGGCCGAGAAGATGGTCGGCCTCAAGGGACACCGCGCGGTCGGCGGGATTCGGGCGTCGATCTACAACGCCGCCGAGCTCGCGTGGTGCGAGGCGCTCGCGTCCTTCATGAAGGAGTTCGCTAAGCGTCGCGGCTGACCGTCCGCGCCGCGGGCGTCAGCTCCTCGCGTTGGGACGCGCACACAAAACGCAGCCAGGAGACGCCGAGCCCGGCGCCTCCTGAGCGACGTTCTTACTCACCGCCCGTGAGAGCGGCGCGGGCGATCAGCCCTTCTTCTTCGCGATGTGCGCGGAGACCTGCTTCTCGAGCGCTTCGGCAACCGCCGGGGCAACCGCGTCACCGCGGGACCACTGCGAGGCCTTCAGCAGCGACGTCTGCGCGGCCTCGGCGAGGTGCACGCGGCGGTGGCGCGAGAGCTTCGCGAACGAAGTCTGGAGGTCGGAGGGAACTTTCTTGAGGGCGGGCTGGAGAAATCCACGCATGGCGGGCGCTTCATAGCAGGTCACATGCCGAAGATCGACACGCCACACGTTTCCTTCGCGAGCCAGGCCACGCTGGCCTGTTCCGGCTCGGCCGTGTCGTACTTCACGACCCCGGAGGCGTTGACCATCCCCGTCACCCGCAGCGCGCCGGTGCTCTGCCCGAGCGCCTGGAGGGTCGCCGCGAGCGTGCCCATGTTCTTCGCCTCGGCCTTCGCGAGCCGTTCGCACGGCATCGGGATCGTCTTGAACGTCGCGTCGAGCCGGAGTCCCCGCTCGTGCGGCGTCACGGTCCCGCTCACGCCGGCGACGAACGGACCGAGACCGAGGGTCGTCTTCTCGAGCTCGAACGGCTTGCCTCCGGCGCTGCTCGCGCTGCCTTCGAGATGGACGTCGACGCGTCCCGAAAAGCCTTTCGGCCGAACGCCGTAGAGCGTCGCGTCGATCTTGAAGGTGGAGCGCGCTGCCGACGACAGCGTGCCGAGGAGCGACAGCTCGACGTCGGTCGACGCGTCGGCTGGCAGGCCGACGTCGGCGGGATCGATCCCGAGGTTCTTGAACGGTGAGCGCGCGATCTTGGCCGTGACCTCGGCGAGCTCGCTGCCGGCCGCGCTCGACCAGACGACGAGCGCGCTCGGTCCGCCATCCATGAGCGGAGGATCGAACAGCACGCGCGCGCGCGCTTTCGCCGGCGATCGCTCGAACGAGCTCGCCCATGGCCCGAGCCTGGTCTTCGCCGTCCGCAGCTCGAATCGGCCTACGTTGCCTCGGACATCCTCTGTACCGGCGCCGCGCGAGTCGAGCTCCACGCCGATGTCTCCGGCGTCGAGACGGTCGTTCGGGCCGTTCTGCCATGTCATTCGCGCGCCGACGACCGAGAGGTGATGCGGCTTCTCGGGCGTCCCCGCGAAGCGTGTGCGGCTGTCTTCGAGCAGGGCGCGGATGCGAGACTCGAGGTCCGCGAGCGGTCCGTCGAGGCGGAGGTCGAGCCCGAGGACGCGGGCATCACGTGCCGAGAACCCGGCGATGTGGACCTCCGCGATCGTCGCCTTGATGCCAGGCGCGTGGGGTACCTCGACGCCCAACCCGCGAAGCGTGATGCCGTCGAGACCGAGGCCGACGCGCTCGATCGTGACCTCGAGCCCCGCGTCCCGTGCGGTCGCGATCACGCGGCTCCGGACGATCATGGGCGCGACGAGCAGCGCGCCGACGGCGAGGACGATGGGCGCGATCGCCGCCAGGGCGATCTTGAACGCGCGCGATCCCGTCATCAGCGCTCCGACACGCGTGCGGCTCGGATCCTTCCCGCCCTTCGCAGGCGTACTTTCAGGCTCTTCCGTTGGGAACGCGCGGGTCGGGGCATGGCGAGCGCGAGTATAGTGGTACTCTCTCGCTCGTGCGGTCCGTGGTCGTCACGAAGACCATCCAGCTTGCGTCCGCTCCTGCCGACGTCTGGCCGCTGATCACCGACACGGATCGGACCAACCGGCTCGTGATCGGGACGAGCAGCGTCTACAAGCCCATCGAGCCCGGCGCCAAGAGCAGTGCGCGCTTCGTCGTCGAGACGCGCGCGGGCGGCTTCTCGATGAGCTACGAGGAAGCGCCCTTCGAGTGGACGCTCAACAAGTCGTTCAGCGTCTATCGCAAGATGCGATCGGGGCCGCTTCGCGCGTACACGTACGGCGTGACGCTCGCGCCGACGAGCGACGGCGGTACGCGCGCGACGTTCCGCCTCGAGCTCGAGCCGCGCCACTGGGCGCTCGCGCCGATCGCGAAGCTGCAGGGCAACCGCATCGTCGCGAACATGGGCCGGATCGCCGAGTCGATCGATGCCCACCTGCGCGACAGCGCGCCGAGCCCCTTCATCGAACCGACCACGCCGGCGAACGAGGAGCGACTCGACTTCGCGAAGCGCGAGCTCGTAAAGCGCGGGCTCGATGGTGGGGTCATCGACGCGATCGTCACGATGATTCGCTCCGGGCCGGACGCCGATCTGGTCCGCATGCGGCCTTTCGAGATCGCGCACGGTCGCGGGCTCGACGGACGGGAGATGCTGCGCGCGCTCCTGCACGCGGTGACGCTCGGGCTCGTCGAGCTCCGCTGGGCGCTCGTCTGTCCGAGCTGTCGGACGGCGAACGATCAGGTGAGCTCGCTCGCCGAAATCGGCGACGAGAGCCACTGCCAGCTCTGCGATCTGTCCTACGGCATCGAGCTCGATCGCGCGGTCGAGGCGACGTTCGTTCCGCACCCGAGCGTCCGGCAGGTGACGAACCAGATGTTCTGCATCGGCGGACCGTGGCGCACGCCGCACGTCGTCGTCCAGGCGATCGTCGAGGACGGGAGCTCGCGCACGCTGGAAGCTCCGTCGGAGCAGGCGCGCTACCGACTCTTCGCGCGCGGCGGCGCGGTCGCGTCGATCGACGTCGCCGACGACGCACCGGAAGAGGCCAACGCTCGCCTCACCGGGACGGAGCTGACGCCGCGCGAGATCCGCCTCCGACCCTGCGGCAAGCTGACCGTGACGAACGCGACCGCCGAGCCGCTCCACGTGAAAATCGAGCGCCTCGGCTACGCCACGCTCGCCGCGACGGCGCATGTCGTCACGACGATGAGCGAGTTCCGGCGGTTCTTCTCGAAGGACCTGCTCAAGCCGAGCACCCCGCTCAAGGTCGCGAGCTGCGCGATCTTGTTCAGCGACCTGACGGGCTCCACGGCGCTCTACACGAAAGCCGGCGACGCAGCAGCGTTCCGTCTCGTCGACGACCACTTCGATGTCCTCCGGAAGGTGATCGACGAGCAAGGCGGCGGCGTCGTGAAGACGATGGGCGATGCCGTCATGGCAGCGTTCATCGAGCCGATCGCCTGCGTTCGCGCGGCGATCGCGTGCCTCCACGCTTTCGAGCAGTTCCGCATCGACGCCGAGAACGGCGAGCTGACCGGCATCAAGATCGGGCTGTATGCCGGACCCTGCTACGTCATCACCGCGAACGAGGCGATCGACTACTTCGGGCAGACGGTCAACTGCGCATCGCGTGTGCAGCACTGCGCCGACACGGGGGAGATCGTCTTCGAGGAGGACCTGTTCGAGCGCCTCAGCGCGGAGGACAAGGCAAAGCTCCGTCTCGTGGAGCGAGTCGAGACGCGCGTGAAAGGAGTGGAGCACCCGCTCCGCCTCGTACGTACGAAGCTCGCGACGGACGTCATCAGCGCTCGCTCGCTGGAGAGGTCGCGAGCCGCTTCCTGATCGCCGGCGTGTGCGGCGCGGTCACCAGGAGTACGCGCTCGGAGACCGCGTCTCCGCGGGACGACCGAGCAGGTAGCCCTGCAGGTATTCGCATCCGAGCTCCAGCATGCAGGAGAGCTCGTCGGTCGTCTCGATGCCCTCGGCGACGACGCGCATGTGGAGGTCGCGGCAGAGCCCCGCGATCCGGCCCACGATGAGGCGTTTCACGGACGAGGACTCGATCCCGCGGACAAGCGACATGTCGAGCTTCACGATCTCGGGCTCGAACGTGGCGAAGCTGGTGAGCCCAGCGTAACCGGCACCGAGGTCGTCGATCGCGAGCTTGAAGCCACGCCGGCGAAGCTCCGCGGTCCGATGACGGGCATCCGTGATGTCCGCGATCGCCGCGCGCTCGGTGATCTCGAGGACGACACGGCTCGCGATCTTCGTCAGTGGGGCCTTCGCGTCGAACAGGTCGTCGTCGAGAAGGTCTGCCGCGTGCAGGTTCACGAAGACGAGCGCATCGGTGTCATCGCCCTCGAACGCCGCGGCCGTGCGAGCGCGCACGGTCCGTCCGACGTCGTGGAGGCGACCGAGCCGCTCGGCGGCGTCGAGGACCGCGCCCGGGGTCGGCATCGTCGGCTCGGTCGTGCGCATCAGCGCCTCGAAGCCGATCGTCTTCCGCGATTGTCCGTCCACGATCGGCTGGAACGCCAGCTTCATGGACTCGAGCGCGCGCTCGAAGCTCGTCGTCAGCGCAGTGTGCTCGTTCGACGCAGGTGACCCGCCGATGCCGGCCGCGATCGCATCGCGCTTGGCGCGAGCGAGCGCTGCGAGCTTGGTCGCGCGGGCGAGGGCCTTGTCGAGGACGCTCAGCTCGAACGGCTTCTTGATGTAGGTGAGCGCGCCGAGCTCCATGGCCTCGATCGCGGTGTCGATGTTCGGGAGGCCCGTCATCAGGATCACGGGAACGTCGAGGTCGGCCGAGCGTACGAGCCGCAGCAGATCGATGCCGTTCATTCCGACGAGATGGATGTCGCTGAGGACGACGTCGAAGCGGTCGGCTCGCACCCGTTCCGCGGCCGTTCCGCCGTCGGCGAGCGGCGTGACGTCGAAACGGCTACCGAGCATGCGCACGAGGGCGGTCCGGAGCGCCTCGTCATCCTCGACGAGCAACAGGCGGGGCCGAGCCGAGCGGTGACTGACGGTCTTCGGCGGATGTTCTAGGGCGGGCATTCGGCGAATCGCATCCAGTAGAGGCCCAGCGCGGCGCAATGTCACCGGTCAATTGTGGGATTCCGCACGTTTTTTTAGTTTGACCGGGCTAGACTAGTCGAGATATCGACTGAGACAATCGAGATAATCGGGAAAAAAGGCTGACGAAAGTTGGCCCAGATTGCCGCATCCCGGTAAGTGCAGAATTCATGAATTCCGCGCGTTCCGTTGCGGACGAGGCGCCGGTCTCCGAGGTGAGGAGAACGGCCACACGGCCGACCCTGGCCGCCCGGCTCTGGAACCTCTCGTGGGCATCCGAGCTACCGGCGGAGATCGACGGCCTCTCGATCGAGGTCGGCTCGTTCGCGTCGGCGTATCCGTTCGTCGAGGCGCACTGGGCGGCCATCTTCGGGGGAGACGCCGGGCGCTTCCACACCGAAGAGCTGACCGAGGCGAAGCGCCGGTTCTGGGACGAGATGGACGTCTTCGTCTTCCGCGCCGATGGTCGCATCGCAGGGATCGCCGCCGGACATCCGACGGACTGGTCGACTTATTACTTCCGGACGTTCGCGCTGCTTCCAGAGTATCGCGAGCGACGCTTTCTGAGCACCTTCGCAGAGCACGTCGACCGTGTGCTCCGCGGCGCCGGCGTGACGCGGCTCGAGGCCGAGTGCTCCGTCGCGAACGTCGCGATGACGAGGCTGTTCATCAGTCAGGGATTCTTGATCAGCTCGACGATCACGTCCGAGCGGTGGGGGGTGATGTTGCGATTCACGAAGTTCCTCGAGCCGGAGGCGGAGGCGGTCTTCCGAAGGCAGTTCGTCAACGTGCCGGCTTACGGAAAGAGTGTCGGTCAACCCCAAAGGAGGAAGCCATGAAGAAGTTCGCTCGCGGCTCGCTCTGAGCCAAAGGGGCACTGAGCCCCAGGGACGGCATGGCCTCGAATGAAGAGGCCATGCCGTCGTCCCCTAACTGGAGAACTGACTCATGATTGCAGCCGCACTCCGAGAAGACATCGAGACGTATGCTCGACGATGCCGTGACGAGAACCCGATCTTCTGCAGGGCAGCAGACGGGACGCTCCTCAAAGCGACCGTCACCCGGTACATCGCGAACGTCCACTACCTGATTCAGCACACGCCGCAGTACCTGGCGCGGGCGCGCGACAATGCGCGTGCGCAAGGCGATCACAAGCTCGCGGCCCACTACGCGCACAAGCTCGCCGAGGAGATGGGCCACGACGTCTGGGCGGAGCGTGACCTCGCCTCGCTCACGCGCATCGCGGGCGCGACGTCCGACGTCCGAGTGACGGGCGCGATGCGTCGGCTCGTGGAAATGGTCGGTCGGATTATCGACGAAGATCCGGTCCTGTACCTCGCGTACATCGCATTCGCGGAGTACCTGATCGTGATCCTGGGTCCCGAGTGGCTCGACCTGCTCGAGCGGCACTGCGGAATCCCGATGACGTCGATGACCGTCATCGGCAACCACATCGAGCTCGATCGCGATCACGCCGAAGAGGCGTTCGATCAGATCGACGACCTCGTCGGGGATCCGCGCAAGCTGCGTCCGATGCGCCAGGTGCTGACGGACACGCTCGCGATCTTCGACGAGTACTGCATGGAACTGGCCGAGGGGGAGAACCGGACCATGGATGAGCGCCCCTTGCACGTATCAGCTGCCTGAGCACTGGACTGCGCCGCAAGTCTTCGAAGACGTGATCACGGCCGGCGGGCTCGAGATCCATCGCGCGGGTCTCGCTACGACCGCGCCGGATGGTGAAGAGGTCTGCGGCTCCGCGGCCGAGCCGAGCACGCGCGCAACGACGCGCGCGTGGTACGAGCTGCTCGAGCGCGTGAGCACGCTCGATGCGATTGCCTCGTCACGCGCGTCGTTCGTCTTGCACGATCGCGCTGGCGCCGCGATCGACGTGGTCGAGCGCACCGTCGTCTTCCCGGAGAGCCCGGAGCCGGAGGTCTGGCGGCACGCACGCTCGAACGGCGTCGCGCTGCACACGAGCTGGGAGGCCGCTTGCGAACACGCAATGTGGGAGCTGGTCGAGCGGGACCGGGTGCTTCGTGCCTGGTACGGCGAGACGAGGCCGCTCCGCCTCGACCTCGCTCCCTCGGATCGACCCGCATCGACGACCCACGAGTGGTGTGCCTACTCGTTTCCCGCCGGCGCCGGCCCGCTCGCAGACGAGGTGGAAGTCGTCGGCATCTTCGGCTTCCCGACGGACGACACATCGCCTTTCGTCGTCGGTTATGCGGGACGCGCCGATCTCCGCGCGGCGCTTGCCTCCGCACGTCGCGAGGCGACGCAGCTCCTGGCGTTCCTCTGGGGAGAGCCGATCCTCGACGAACCGCCGGCTTCGGCGCCAACCGCGATGTTTCATCTCGAGGCCTATCAGGCGCGCGGGCGACACCGGCTCGTGCGAGAGTGGCTCGAAGGCGGTCACGATCGCTTCTGGCGTGGCCCGCGGCCGGACGTCGTCGGCCAGAGAATCCTCGGCTTCGTGGACTTGACGCCGCCCTGGCTCACCGGAAGGCTCCACGTCGCAAAGGCAATCGCAGGCGCTGCGGTGCCTCTCGTATTCGGTCCGTCCCCCGCGGGCGAGCACCTTCCGCGCGCGCTCGCGTTCCACCCGATCCCTTGACGCGCAAAGACGTCGCAGATTGCGACGGATTGCCGTCCCAACCGGCGGGTTCACGGGTATCTTACGCCCGAGAATGACCGGGGCGCCCACGATTCCAGGCATCACCATCGAGGGAGAGCTCGGGCGGGGAGCTCACTCCATCGTCTACCGGGCATGGCAGGGAAGCGTGCCGTGCGCGCTCAAGGTGCCTTGCACGCGAGCGCGGTGGACGCGCTGGGTCTATCGCGAGGCGGTCTCGCTCGCGCGCGTTCGCCATCCTGCGCTTCCCGCGGTCTTCGAGGTCGGCGAGGTCGACGGGCTTCCGTATCTCGTGATGGAGCTCGTCGCGGGAGAGATGCTTGCAGCCCGCCTCGACCTCGGGCCCGTCGGCGAGGGGACGGCGATCAAGATCGCGACCGAGCTCGCCGGGGCGCTCGAGGCCGTTCATGACGCCGGCCTCGTTCATCGAGACGTCAAGCCGCGGAACATCCTCGTCGAGCACGGGACGGGAGCGCTGAAGCTCGTCGACTTCGGCTTCGCCACGCCGATCGAGCGGGCAGGGGCGGACGATGCTGCCGGAACCCTGGCCTACTCGGCTCCGGAGCAGCTCACGCCTTCGAAACACGTCGACGGCAGGGCCGACCTGTACGCCGTCGGTCGCGTCCTCGTCGAGTGCCTTCTCGGGCGCCGCGGGTTCGCATCGATCCGCGAGCCCGAGGTCGGTTACGAGCAAGTTCGGACCCTCCTCCTCGCGAACGGTATCGACCGCAAGATCGCCGAGGTCGCCACCGGGCTCCTGCGCCACTCGCCGGAGGACCGATATCCGGACGCGCGTGCGCTCCTCAGCGACCTTGCGCTCGTCGCGAACGGCGCAGCTCCGCTTGGCCCGACGGGGTATCGTCACGGTCGAAAGCTCCCGCGCCTCATCGGCCGAGATTCCGAGCTCGAACGCATTCTCCGACCGTGCCGGGACACGAGCAGCGGCGGGTCCGTCGTCGTGGTCCGCGGCGGGCGGGGTACGGGCAAGAGCCGGCTCCTCGATACCGCCGAGATGGAGTCACGTACCGTCGCTCGCACGCTGCGCGCGACTTGCCGCGAGAACGACCCGCCGCTCTCGACGCTTCGCCGCGTGATCGAGCGCTTCGGCGCGGAAGCGGGCAGGCCGGAGCTCCAAGCGCGCGTGGGCAAGTTCGCTCCGCTTGCGAAGATGATCGCGCCACGCGCAGGTCTCGGTCCCGCACCGGACGGCGTGGGAGTCGGCGGAGCGGATGCTCTCGCCGAAGGCGCCGCGGAGATCTTCCTTCGCCTCGCTCGGCAGGGCGATCCGCTCGTCATCATGATCGACGATGCCCAGTGGATGGACCCCGTGAGCGCGGATGCGCTCGCGCGCGTCGCTCACCGGGTCGGTGAGGCTCCGCTCGTCCTCGTCATCGCGGGCCGCCCCGAGACGTCGTCGAGGCGGCTCGAGACGTTCTCGAGCGTGCGGCGGCTGGAGAGCATCGAGCTGCCTCGATTGAGCGAGGCGCAGGTCGGGGCCCTCATCGCTTCGCACCTCGGGGAGACCGACGTCGATGCCGCGCTCGTCCGGCGCGTGCATTCGATGGCGGACGCAACGCCCCTCGGCGTCCTCGAGGTCGTCGGCGCGTTCCTCGACGCGGGGGCGCTGCGCCCGAATGCTCGCTCGTGGCTCTTCGATCCGGCGATGACGGGACGTGTGGTGCTCCCGCGCGGTGCGCTCGTCTTGCTCGGTCGTCGCCTCGCGGAGCTACCGCCGGCGACGCATCGTGTCCTCGAGTCTGCAGCCGTGATCGGCGCGACGTTCGGCGACGAGATGCTCGCGTCGGTGCTCGAAATGGATCTCGAGGACCTCGCCTACGCCCTCTCCGCATCCCGTCGTGCTGGCCTCATCGAGCCGGACGAGCCCGGCTATCACCATTTCGTCCACGACAGCCTTCGCGAGATGCTCGTCGACGAGCTCTCCGACGGAGAGCGTCGTGAGCTGCACCAGCGCGTGGGCGAGGTGCTCGACGCCGAGCCGTACGCCTCCTTCGAGGACCTCTGCAAGAAGGCGCTTCATTTCGCGAACGGCGTCCTCGAGCGAAATCCTCGTCGCTCGTTCAGCGTCGCGAAGGCGGCGGCCGACGCCGCGATGGAGCGGTTCGACAATGAGACCGCGCTCCGCTTCCTCGAAGACGCGCGCGCCGCTGCGAAGGTCGGCTCGATCTCGCTCGACGCCGAATTCTACGAAAAGGTCGGAGAGGCGCTGCTCAGGCTCGGCTCGCTCGACGAGAGCCTCGCGGCGTTCGAGGCGGCGCTCGGTTGCGCCGAGGACACGCTCACGCGAGCGTCGCTGCTCGGCCGGCTCGCCTGGGTACACCAGACGCGGGCCGAGCCCGAGCGCGCATGGGCGACCCTGGACCGCGCGTTCTCGGTCCTCGACGCGCGCATGCCGGTCGAGAGTCTCTCTTCTGTCGCAACCGCCACCGCGCAGCTCGCGCGCGCCAAGCTCGGCGCCTTGTTCGAGAAGCGTGTGAGCAACGGCGACGACGATGGCGCGGAGCCCCACGTCAGCCGCTCGCTCGTGGTGCCGCACTCGTCGAGCGCGCGGATCGAGGTGCTCTGCGAGCTGCACTACCAGAACGCGCGCCTCGGCCTCGAATACGGCAAGCCGGTGCGCCTGATCGAGAGCAGCCTCGAGTCGCTGGCGCTCAGTCGCCAGGGCGGATCGGCGCGCGCACGCGCGCGTGCGCTTGCCCTCTACGGCTTCGTCCTCACCGCGCTTCGTCGACGGGACGCGGGGGGGCGCGCCCTCGCGACTGCGAAGGAGATCGCGACGCGCCGTGCGGACGCCGTGACCGTAGCGTTCTGCGCGCAGGTCCAGTCCGTCGGCGCATGCTGGGCGGGCGACCTCGACCACGCGCTCGTCCTCCTTCGTGAGTGCGTCGACATCCACGGTCCATGGCTCGAGCCGAACGAGCTGTGTCTCGACGTGGGCAACGGCGACTTGATCCAGTCGATGCGAGGACGTGCCGAAGATGCATGGAAATGGATCGAGCGCGCGGTCGAGCGACTCCGACGCACGCCGACGCCGTCGATCCTCTCCGACTTCTTGATCCACCGTGCACGCGCGGCGCTCGTGACGGTGGGCCGCGACGCCGGCGACGATCGCTGGCTCGCAGCGCAGATGGCGGCCGTCTCACCGCGCGACCCTGGCCGCGGGTACCATCGCATCCTCTCGTGGGGACCGCGTGTGCGGTACTACGTCGAGACGGGAGACGTGGGCGCCGAGTTCGAGGAGCTCGTCGAGGCGTTCGAGCGCGAAGGTCACGACCCTCGCTACGTGCACCTGATCGTCTGTGAGTACTACGTTGCGGTGGCGCACGGGCGGATGCAGCAGTGCCTGCGTTCTTCCACGGCGACGCGCGCGACCGCGATCGGAAAGCTCCGGCGCGCGGTCGCCGACCTTGCCGCGATCTCCAAGATTCCTCTGCTCCGCGCGCATCGTCTGCTCGCGGAGGCATGCCTGACATGGTTCGAGGGAAAGCTCGAAAAGGCCCAAGAGAACCTCACCGTCGCCGAGAAGCTGGCGAACGAGCAGAGCTGCCCGTGGGTCCTCTACGGCGTCGCGCGGATCCGGGCACACATCCTTCGTTCCATCGGCCGCGCGGATGCAGCGCGTGATCAGGCGCGCGTGGCCGAGGCGCTTGCGCGCGAGCACGGCGCGGTTCATCGAGCGCGGTGGGTTCAGGAGGAGTTCGACCTCGGATCTCCGCCCGTCCTCGTCCACGACGCGACCATCTCCCGTAGCTCGTCCAGCCGCACGACGCGCCAGCTCACCGCGCTCTTGCAGGTCGCGCGTGCCCCACGACGGGAGCTCAAGACCGAGCAGCAAGCGGCGGCGATCCTCGACGAGCTGATCGGGCTGCTGAACGCCGAGCGCGGCGCAATCTGGTTCCAGCCCGAGGCGACCACTCCGCCGACGATGATCGCGCGTTATCGCGACAACGACCTCTCGCTCTCGTTCAGCACTGATTCCTGGCGAGCGCGTCTCCTGCGCACCGTCCACTCGCGCGGGGTCGCGTGGCCCGACACCGAGGGCTCCGATTCCGATCTCGAAGCGCACGTCAACGCGAGACGCGTGCTCGCCGTGCCGCTGTACCTTTACGAGAAGCCGGTCGGTGCTCTGTGCGTCGAGCGCGATCCCGACAGCAAGGCGTTCGGTGCAGACGCTCGCTCGCTCCTCGGCCTGCTGTCGCATCAGGTGCCCATCACACTCGAGATCGCGCGCCTGCTCTTCGAGCGAGAGCAGCTCCAAACCTCGCTCCAGCACGCCAAGAAGATGGAGGCCATGGGCCAGCTCGCTGGCGGCCTCGCGCACGACTTCAACAACATGCTCGCCGCGATGAAGGTCGCACTCTCTGCCGCGCGCGAGCGAGCCGCGCTCGACGCGGAGCTCACGATCGAGCTCGACATCATCTCGCAGGCGACGACGCGCGCCGCGCAGCTGACGAGCCAGCTCCTCAGCTTCTCGCGCCACCAGCCGGTCCCCGCCGGCGTCCACGACGTGAACCAGCTCATCTCGACGCTCGAGCCGATGCTCCGGCGCGTCGTCGGGTCGAAGGTCAGCGTCGTGACCAACCTCTCTCCCGCGGTCGACGCCGTGGAGGTCGATCAAGGCAGCTTCGACCAGGCGCTCGTGAACCTCCTCATCAACGCGCGCGACGCGATGCCGGGTGGGGGAAGGCTGACGGTCACGACGCGGAACGTCGTGCTCTCCGAGCCCGAGGCGCAGCGGAAGAACATCGCCCCGGGCGCCTGGGTCGAAGTCGAAGTCGCGGATACCGGCGAGGGCATGAGCCCCGAGACGCTCTCGCGCATCTTCGAGCCGTTCTTCACGACGAAGCCCGCGGGCAGCGGCAGCGGCCTCGGGCTCGCGATGGTCTACGCGTTCGCTCGCAACTGCGGTGGCAGCATCGATGTCTCGAGCGAGGTCGGGCAGGGAACGCAGTTCAGGCTGTATCTGAAGCGCGTCGACCGCGTGCGCGCGTCACGGCCCGTTCGCGCGGTGTCGTCCGCGCCGATCATCAAGCACGAGGGCCCAGACACGATCCTCGTCGTCGACGACGACGATCTCGTTCGTCGCTCCATCGCGAAGATCCTCGAGCGCAACGGCTATCGCGTGATCGCTGCGAGCGGCTCCGTCGAGGCCCTGAACCTCGCCCGCGAGCAGGGCGCGCGCATCGGCCTCGTCATCCTCGACGTCCTCATGCCGGGCGTGACCGGCCCCGAGCTCGGGCGCCGCCTGTACGACCTCAATCTGTCGGCGAAGCTGCTGTTCGTCTCGGGCTTCTCACCCGAGAGCATCCCGCTCGAGGACGCGCATCTCGCATCGGAGATGCTCCTTCAGAAGCCGTTCTCGCAGACCGCGCTCCTCGAGCGCGTGCGTCAGCTGATGCATCACTGAGCGACGCTCGGGACGCCGTGTCGGACGCGCTGCGCGATTCCCGAAGCGAGGGAGTCGCGCGTCGCCGAGGTCACTTCTTCGCGAGGCCGTCCAGCGATGCGCGGAGGTTGCTCACCAGCATCGGCGTGTTGTCATCGAAGTGCACGAGCGTGAGCACTGCATCGCCGAGGCGAAGCCGCTCGCCGTCGCGAAGCGCATGGATCTTCACGCGACGGCCCGCGACGCGGACCCCGTTGCTCGAGCCGAGGTCGCTGACGCGCACCACGCCTCCTGGAAGAAGGTCCACCTGCGCATGGCGGCGCGACACTCCCTCCTCGTCGAGGACGACGTCGACGGGAGGGGCACGGCCGATGGTCATCTTCTGGCGGACCTCGATCAACCTTCCGACGCAGCGCCGCCCGCCGACGACGAAGAGCCAGGGCTTTTGCCCGAGACGAAGTCCGAGCCTCAGGTCCTCGGCGACCGCGGTCTTGTGCTGCGGCTCGTCGTCTTCCGAGAAATCGGGAATATCGTCCTTGCCTCCACCCATGATCCATCAAGTGTAGCCGAGGACGGCGCCCGCCTGTCCAGCCCGCGCAGGGCTATCCAGCCCAGGTCGATCCGACGCGTCGGCGCAGGGCCGTCGCCTCGGGCGTCAGCGCGAACCTCACGACGTCACCCGCAAACGGATGATCGAGCACCGCCGCGACCGAGCCACGGCCGGGGCTCTCGGTCGCTTGGAGGAAGGCGGCGTCGAGCCCACGCAGCTCGTCGATCGTGGCGAGCACGTCTCCCGTCAGCACGTACGCGATGCGCAGCTCCGCACGTGCGAGCGCGCCGATGAGGACGTCGATGCCGATGGGCCGTCCTTGAGGCGCGTTCATCAGCGGAAGGAGCTTCTCGAGCGCCTGCCTCTGCTTGCGCGAGAGCTCCTTCGTGAGGTTCGGCTCGTACTGCATGACGAGCTTCAGCGAGAGGACGTCGACATCGTCCTTTCCGTACGCGGGCTGGATCGCCCGCGCGGCGGCGACGAGCATTGCCTCGATGTGTGGTGGCGGCAGCTCCTCGAGCCACGGGACGTTGAGCGCCACGCGGGCGAGGGCGCGGCCGATCGACGCGAGCTGCGTCGGCTCGGGCAGCTCCGTCAGCGCTTTGGGGACGACGACCCAGAGACCGTCCTGCGCGAGGACGCGGGTGCGCGAGACGTTCGGGGTGACGACGAGCTCCACGTCGCCTATACCGAGCGCGCGGGCGATGCGATCGAGCAGCAGGCGCGTCGGATGCCCGCTTCGCTTGCCGATCCGGTCGCGTGTGGTGATCCCGATCTCGCTGATGTCGGCGCGGAGGAGCTTCGTCTCGATGCCGGCGATCGCCGCGGCGATGTCGAGCAGGAGATGACGGCCTTCCGGCGGGACGACGTGGCTGATGAGCGTGGCGCGGTCGAGGACGGCGTGATGCTGCTCGAACGGCGGAAGACGCCGCGCGCGCAGCCACGCGTGCCGGCCCTCGTCGAGCTCGCCGGCGATCGCGCGAAGCTCACTGACGACGATGGCCTCTTCCTGCCGGCGCTCGGCATTGAACGCGCGCTCGAGGAGCTCGAGGGCGGACGCCGGATCGGAGACCGACACGAGGGGCGTCGCGTTCGGCGTGAGCATCGACATGACGGTCTTCGCCGCGTCGTCGTGCGCGCCGAGACGTGAGAATGCGGTCGCGAGCTCGTAGCGGCACTCGTGCAGGCTCGGATCCATCTGCACCGCGCGCTGCAGGTGACCGACACCGTCACGGAGGCGATTGAGCTGCTCGACCTCGATGTGACCGAGCGAGGCGAACCAGCGCGGGTCGGACGTCCCGAGCTGCTGTCCGCGACCGATGACGGCGGCGAGCGCGCGTGCATACGAGACCGCATCGAGGCCGCCCGGGCCGGGGTTCTGCGGCGAGCGGAAGAAGCGCGAGAGCCGCGCGAATGCGCGTGCGTGGTCGGGGGCAGTCGCGACGGCCTCGACGAGCGCCTTCTCCGCCTGCGGCATGTCCTTGAGGACGACGCGGATGTCGGCGAGCTCGAGGAGGATGTCGCATTTCACCATGCGGTCCTTCTCGACGTGCGCGAGGCGATCGAGCAGGCTCGCGATCTCGAGCTTCGCCGCCGTCTTGTTCACTCCGCCCGGCATTCGCCGGTCTCCGTGGACCTCTGCGGACTCCGTCCAGCTCGGGCTCCGTCCGCTCCGGTTCTGCGGCTGTCCGTCGGCAGCGGGCTCGTTCTGCTTCGCTGCGAGGCGGTGGATGAGCGCCCGGATGGCGCGCGGGTTCTCGGGCTCGATGCTGAGCGCCGTGCGAAGCGCGCGCTCGGCTTCGATGGGCTCGCCGAGAACTTTCTCGTACACGCTCGCGAGCGCGAACAGCGCCGTGATCCGCGGCCCGGGCTCCTTTCCGCGCCCGACGATGTCCTCGAGCGCCTCGACGGCCTCGGGCCATGCGCGCTGCGCGATGAAGAGCTCGGAGAGCGTGAGGAGGGAAGGTACGTGGTCGGGCGCGGCGATCCGAACGGCGCGCATCGCCTCGATCGCGACGCCGACATCGCCGAGGTCGTCGCGCGCGACGCGGGCGATCTCCGTGCCGATGTACACGATCGCGTCCTTCGCGGTCGCTCGCGCGAGCGCGCTGCGGAAGACGTCGATGAGGCGCTCGCTGCGTCCCTGGTTGGAGCGCACTTGCGAGAGGCGTGTCGCGGCGATCGTCGAATTCGGATCGGCGTCGAGGGCCTTTTCGAGGAGCTGCGCGGCGCGCTCGGCACGCTCCTCGATCGGCCCGAGAGCTTCCTCGGTCGAGTCGCTGAGCAGCAGGTTCGCGGCATCGACGAGGTACTTCGCGCGCGCCTTCGGCTGCACCGACAGCTCGGCGAGGGAGATCGCAGCGGCTGCCGCGCCGCTCGCATCTCCGAGACGGTTCGCGACGCGTGCCAGCGACGTCGCGGCCGTCACGCTGAGCGGGTCGAGCGCGAGCGCTTCGCGCAACCGCTCGAGCGCCTCGCGCGACGCAGCCGTCATCGCGTCGCGCTCGGTCGCGGGATCCATCGCGTGGCTCTCGAGCATGAGGCCGAGCCGGAGATCGGTCGCGATGCGCGTAGCTTCGTCGTGCGCGAGCGCCGAGAGCGATCGGAGCGCGGCGATCGCTGCGCGGCGCGCCGGGACCTCGCCGCGTCGTGCGGGGCCGAGCGCGAGGCGGACGGCCGCCTCGAGCGCGGACGGATCGGTCGGATCGAGCTCGAGGATGCGCGTGTATGTCGCGACGGACTCGCCGCTCGGGAGGCGCCACGCCTCGAGTGTCGCGAGCTCCCAGAGCGCTCCGAGCCGCGCGCGCACGTCGGTGAAGCTCTCGCCCTGCTGCTTGAGCACGGTGGCGACCTGCTGGACGCTCGACCCGCGACGCGCGATCTGCTCGTACAGCCGAAGGACGCCGACGTGCCGCGGATCGGCATCGTGGAGCGCGTCGAGCAGTGCACGAGCGCGCGGCAGATCGCGACTCGCGGCGACCAGCAGAGAGGCGAGCTGGAAGGAGTACGCCTGCGCCTGCGCGGGCGTCGTCGCCTTGTCGGCACGCTTCGCAAGTTGGGTGAGGAGCTCCTGGAACGCAGGCGTCTCGAAGCCCGCCGGTCCCGGAGCGCGGGCGGTCGTGACGACCTGCCGCGCGAGAACGCGCACGAGACGGTCCGCGATGAGCTCGTCCTCCGGCGTCTCGGCGAGCGCACGTGCGTAGAGGCCCGCGGCGCTCACGTCGTCGAGGAGACGAAGCTCGTCGATCTCGGCGGCGTGCGTGAGATGACGAGCACGCTCCTGCGGTGTGATCGCATCCTGCGCGAGCTGCTCGATCGACGCGCGAAGCGCCTTTGCGTCGCCCGCCGCCTCGAGCACGCGTGCGATCTCCTCCGGAGGAACCGGATGGATCGGATCGGCCTTGCGTGCCTCCTGGAGCGCCTCGACGGCAGACTTCGGGTCGCGGAGCCGCGCGTCGTGGATCTGCGCGAGCTGCAGCCAGAGCGCGACCTTCTCCTTCGTCGTGACGGAGACCGCGAGCCGCGCCTCGAGCGACTGCGTGGCGAGCTCCCAGCGACCAGCCTCCTCGTGGAGCCGCGTCTCGAGCGCGCGCGCGCCCACGTGTTGCGGATCCTGCTCGAGGACTTCCTGGACGAGGCTCGCGGCGCGCGCCGGATCGACGCGGGCGAGCACCTGGGCCGAGCGAACGCGTAGACCGAGGACGTCGACGCCGTCCTCGGCGAGCTTCGCTTCGTCGGAGAGCGCACGCGAGAGCGCGCGATCGTCGCCGATGCGTCCGGCCGTGCGCTCGAGGCCGAGCACGGCTCCGCGACGCCCGGGCTCGAGCCGCAAGATCTCCTCGAACGTGCGCGTCGCGCGGAGCTGGTCGCCGACGAGCTCCTCCCAGAGCATCGCGACCTTCTCGAGGTAAGCGACGCGGCGGCCGGTGTCGCGCGTCGACTGCGCCGCCTGGGAGTACAGCTCGATCAGGGCACGCACGTCGCGGTCGAACGCCTCGGTGGGCGCGGGCGACATCAATCGCGAGAGCTGGTCGAGGATCTCGGAGTCACCGGGCGCCGCGACCCACGCCGCGCGCAGATGGCGCAGGGCCTCGTCGTGCCGGCCGATCGTCTCTGCGAGCTGCGCTGCCTTCGCGAGCGAGCGCGCCCGCTTCGAGCCTTCTTCGGTGCGCTGCGCCTCGCCGTGCCAGAGCGAGATGCGCTCTTCGTCCTTGCCGGCGAGAGCAAGCAAGCGATCGAGATCCTCGACGAGCGTCGCGTCCTCGGGATCGATCTCGAGCGCGCGCTCGATGTCGGCGATGGCGTCGTCGAGGCTGCCGAGGCGCTCCTCGATCGCCGAGAGGCGCTTCAGCTCGTAGACCTGCGTCGAGGCATCGGTGAAGAAGCGGAGGCGACTGCGCCGCGTGCGCGCTGCCTCCGGCCACTGACCCGACGTCTCGTAGAGGCGAATCAGATCGTCGAGGACGCGCCGGTCGACCGAGGGCGTCGTCGGGGCGCGTGCGGCTGCATGCTCGAGGAGATCGATTGCCTTCGCGTCGTCACCGAGCAGCGTATGGGCGAGGCACGCGGCGTCGAGCTCGAGCCGCGCGCACCGCGACGACGAAGGCTCGAGCCGGGCCTCCTCGGCGAGCAGCGCAGCGAGACGCGCGGTGTCGTGATGGGCAGCGCAGTGGCTGT
>JAEXCN010000261.1 GCA_023402175.1 Pseudomonadota bacterium
AGCGAGCTCCTCTCCATCGCGACGATCGATCTGCTCGACTCGACTCCTCGTTCGATTGGCGTCGTCCACGGCCATACGGGCAGCATTCGCAGCGCGGCCTTCGACTTCGGGCTGACCTGGTTTCCCACGCAGTCGGCGGTCACGGTCGCCACCACGAATTCGCTCGGTCACTCGGCCTATTTCGAGGGCGAGGCGCAGCGGGGCTCGGACGTCGTGCGCTTCGCCGCCACCGTCGACCTTCCCCCGCAGTTCCGAGGCCAACACGCGGTCGTGTCCTCGGCTGCGATCGGCAGGGTCTCGGCACGAACGGAGCGACTCGACGTCGTGATCGATTACGCCGAGTGGTTCTCGCAGGTGGACTTCGAAAAAGCGACTGCGAGCGAGATGTTCCAGATCGTGCCGAATACCCCGGAGCATTCGGGGATCGTCCAGGGGATGACGTCGCGGAGTCCCCTGCGATTCGAGTGGTCTCCGTAAATACTTAGTATCGCGACAACAAATCAATAGGAGATGAATCATGCGTTCGATGAAGTTCGCAGGTGTATCGTTTTTGTTCGTAGGCGTCGTAGCCGCATGTGCTTCCACCAACGATGACGGCATCACCGGGTCCAAGGGGGCCGTACAAGTCTTCGTCGAGCCCGAGGACACGATTCCGAACGGTCTCGAGCCCGGGACGGAAGAGGAGAACATCAAAGACGGTTGGAAGGTGACCTATGACAAGTTCGTCGTGACGGTCGGGAATTTTCGGGCGACGCGATCGGACGCGCCGGGCGACAGGCTCTCGGATCCGACGGTGTACGTCCTCGATCTGAAGAACGCACCGGCGGGCGGCTACGTCATCAAGACGTTCGACGGCGTCGCAGCGGTGCACTGGGACAAGGTCGGTTACGACCTGCCGAACGCGAAGGCGGGAGTGAGGTCCTTGCCTCCGACGGCGCAAGCCGACGTCGACTTCATGGTCCAGAAGGGCTACTCCGTCTACGTCGAGGGCTCGATCGAGAAGCCGGACGGCCAGTCGTGTACGCCGGGCTCGAACCCTGCGCAGTGCGTCCCGGCAACCAAGGTGACGTTCAAGTGGGGGCTTGCCGCCGGCGCGTCCTATGACGACTGCGCGGGGACGGACGAGGTGCCGGGCTTCGCGGTTCCGACGGGCGGATCCGTGGGCGTCAAGCCCACGATTCACGGCGATCACTGGTTCTTCACGAACACCGTCCAGAGCCATCTCACCGAACGATTCGCGCAGTGGATCGCGGACTCGGACCTGGATCACGACGGCGAGACGACGCTCGAAGAGCTCGAGAACGTGAAGGCGGCCGACGTGTTCCCTTCGCCGACGTACAACCTCGCCGGCGGGCTCGGCGGTCCGATCCGCACGGCCTACGACTACCTCCTCGAAGAATCCCGAACCCTCGGGGACTACCAGGGCGAGGGTGAGTGCCCGACGCGCTCGATCCTTCCTTGAGTAGCGACGATGCCCGGCTGCATTCGTCACGGAGCCGTGCTCCCATGATGGAATGAGTCTGAGCCGCGTCCGCCCGCGCGCGCACGAGAAGGAGGCGGACGCGCGCTCATGAACCTCGGCGGAGCGCTCCAGCGGCCGATTGCGGCGATCGACGCGCTCCGCGGACGGACGCTGCGGATCGTTGGGCCGCTCGCGCCGGGGCTCCTGCGCGACCGCGAGGTCCGCGTCACCGTCTATGGGCTCGTCGCGATCGCGGCCGCGCTCGCGCTCACGGTCCTCGCGCCGATGCTCCTGCTCGCCGTCGGTCCGGTCGTGCTCGGCGCGCCACATCTCGTCGCGGACGTCCGTTACCTCGTCGCGCGGCCGGGCCTTCATCGCCGTATCGGCTTCTGGCTGTGCGTCGCCGGCTCCGCATGCGCATCGTTCGTCTACCCGCATGCTTCGGTCTCGATGGCCGCGATCGTCGGAGCCGCGCTCGTCGCGCGTGTTTCGTGGGCGCGCCGCGGCGCCGTCGCGCTTCTCGGCCTCGCGCTGGTCGGCGTGTGCGTCCGGCACGGGTCCGTCGCGGACATCGTGCTCGCGCACGCGCACAACGCGATCGCGGTGGTGATGTTCGCGCTCTGGTCGCGGCGCACGTCGCGCCTCCACTGGCTCGTCGTGGGCGCGTTCGTCCTCGCTCTCGCGGCGATCGGGCTCGGAGCCCTCGACGCGAGTCCGACGAGACGCTTCTCGGAGAGCGCGCTCTACGACTCCGACCTGCTCGTCGCGTCGCTCGCGCCGATCGCCGATCCGGTCCTCGCCGTGCGCGCGGTGCTCGCGTTCGCGTTCGCGCAGTCGGTGCACTACGCGGTCTGGCTTCGCCTCGTGCCCGAGCAAGATCGTCCGCGCCCGGGCCTTCGGTCCTTCGGGAGCAGCCTTCGCGCGCTCGTCTCCGATCTCGGCGTCCCCGTCTTCGCTCTGGCCTTCATCATGATGGTCGGGCTTGCGGCGTGGGCCTGCATCTCGCTGGCAGCAGCGCGAGACGGGTACCTGCGGCTCGCGATCTTCCACGGTCCGCTCGAGCTCGGCGCGGCGACGCTGCTCCTCCTCGAGCGAGGGCGGCTTCGCTCCGGGCTTTCGTCACCGCGGGCGAGCGGGAGAGCCTCCGAGAACAACGTAGGACCGTGATCGGTGGGCGTGCGATCGGCGAGCCGAGCTCCGCCTTAGTCATCGGCAACCGGCGCGGGCGCTGATATCGTGCGTCCGTGCAGAATCACGGAGTCGATCCGTTCGGAATCGTGGGGCAAGTTCTCGACGCACAGTTCCGCGTCGATCGCCTGGTCGGGGAGGGCGGATTCAGCGCCGTCTACCGCGGACACCATCTCGGCTTGGACGAGCCGATCGCGATCAAGTGTCTGAAGCTGCCGCCGGCGCTCTCCTCGGAGCTCGTCGACCAGTTCGCGAAGCGCTTCCGCGACGAGAGCCGCATCCTCTACCGGCTCTCGCAGGGCAACCTGAACATCGTCCGCAGCATGGCCGCGGGTACGTGGCAGGCGAACACCGGCGCGGTCGTCCCGTACATGATCCTCGAGTGGATGGAGGGCCGCTCGCTCGCGAACGAGCTCACCATCCGCCGCACGATCGGAAAGCAGGGCCGGTCGCTCGAGGAGGTCATCGAGCTCTTCGAGTCCGCCGCCGACGGGCTCGGCTACGCGCACGCTCAGGGCGTCGTTCATCGCGATCTCAATCCGGGCAATCTGTTCCTCGCATCGACGCCGCAGGGCTCGCGGATGAAGGTGCTCGACTTCGGCGTCGCGAAGATCCTCGACGAGTCGACGCTCAACATCGCGCGCACGCATACCGTCGGCCACATCCGCATCTTCGCGCCCGCGTACGGCGCGCCCGAGCAGTTCGACGACGCGATCGGCAAGGTCGGCGCCGCCTCCGACGTCTATGCGTTCGCGCTGATCCTGCTCGAGGCTCTCCGCGATCGCTGCGTCAACGAGGGCACGAACCTCGGCGACTTCGCGCAGAACGCGATCGATCCGAATCGCCGTCCGACGCCGCGCACGTTGGGTCTCGACGTGCCCGACGAGGTCGAGCAGATCTTCGCGCGGGCGACGAGGCTCGATCCGCGCGAGCGCTGGCAGAACGCAGGTGAGCTCTGGAAGGCGCTGGCGATCGCGGCAAGCGCGGCGAGCCAGCAGAAACACGCGCGAGCAGCGATGGAGACGCCGCCCCTCGCGATGCCGCACGACGGACGACAGACGAAGCGAGGAATGGCTCCGCCGCCGACACAAGGCAAGCCGCCGGGTGGCGCCGGGCTCGGCAAGACGCTTCCGATCGGCAGCGTGATGCCGGGCGCGGGCCTGCCGCGGCCCGGCACGCCTGGAGCGCCGCGTGCGCCGGAGCCGCCTGCAGTGTCGCGCGGGCCGAGCT
>JAEXCN010000340.1 GCA_023402175.1 Pseudomonadota bacterium
GAGCGGGCGGCACCGAACGCATCTGCGCCGACGGCGGTGCAGCCTTGCTCGCTGCGCTCGCGACCCGCGGCGTCTCGGGCGCGGGCGCTCCGGCGACCGCCGGCCTCGCGCTCGATGAAGCGACCGGGACCGCCGGACGCGAGCCCGACGCGATCGACGGCGACGAAGGGCCGGACGGATGCGCGACGGGCGCCTTCGAGCTCGCCGGTGATCCGGATGCAGGCGGCGGATGGATGCTGCGCCACGCAGCGCCGCGGGCCGCCATCGGTCCCTTCTTCTGGCCCTTGAAGGCGAACTGCCGCGTGACCGCGAGGGAGTAGACGAGCGAGGAGACGACCTCTTCGTCCGCGAGGTTCTGCTTGAAGAGCTGCGGAAGCGGCATCGCCTCCGCGCGCACGGCATCGAGGATCTTCTGCTCCTCGCCGACGACCGCGATGTTCGTCAAGTCGGAGTCGGGATGCAGCGCGAGCGGGTGTTTGCCGATCCGATTGAGCGTCGCGCGGACCCGTGCGCGGTCCGTCCAATCCCGCACGCTCGCGAGGATCGGATTGAGCGGATGGCTCATCGTGATCTCCCCGCCCCAGCCTTCGAGCAGATCGACGTCGCGGTAATACGCGTACTGGATCTCGGGCGAGAGGTTCGCGACGTGCGCGATCTTCCGGAGGAGCTGCGCCTCGAGCGCCCAGGCGAGCGCCTCGCGCGAGACGAGATCGTGCCCGACCAGATACTCACCGAGCAGAATCCCGAGCCTGCGCGCGCCGTCGACCGCCTGATCGAGAGACCTCGCGTCGAGCGCGCCGTCCTCGACGAGCACTTCACCGAGGAGCGCGAAGCTCTCCGACAGCCGGATCTTCGCCGGAACTCCGTTGACGAAGAAGATCGTGTCGTCGCTCGCTCCGCGCCCGTCCGCGTTCGTCCCCTCGAACACGACGCTTCCCGTGAGCGCGTGATCGAGCATGTACACGAGGACATGAGGAAGCGGCGTCGCCGCGAGATTGCCTCGCGCCGTCGACTCACGCGCAGGCGAGCTCAAGATCCGCGGCGCCGGGGCTCCATCCGGACCTTGCGGCTGGAAGACGGTGCGGTCCGGCTTGTCCGCCTCGCGCGGCGGCATTGCGGGCGGCCGCAGCGAGTCGTTGATCATCCGCCCCATCGCCTCGGCGACGGCCGACGGGCTCGAGCCGAGCGACGGCATCGAAGCGCTCGACGGATGCTCGCTCACGGAGCTGGCGCTCGACTCGCTCGCCTCGTCAGACTCACCCCACGAGGCGTATCGCTCGGCGAGGCCGCGGTTCGGGCCGGGCGGAACGGACGCCGAGAGGACGGGCGCGAGCGGCGAGATCGGAGCGGGCGCCGCCGGCGCGTGCATCGGTGGGGGCGGAGCGCTGACGATGACGTCCTCGTCGGACTCCGGGCCGGCCCCCGGCACCTGCGGCGCGTCGTCGAGGCCCTTGCGCCACCCATCCACGCCGAGCACGCGGAGCACCGTTCGCCTCGGATCGTGCGCGAGCTCGATCTCCGCAGGTTGCGCGTACTGAACGCCGTTCGCGTCGGCGACGATCTTCACGCGCGGCTTGTCGCCGAGGCCCTTCGTCCCGCGTGCGACCTCCGCGATCTCACCGGTCGAGAGCTGCACGACAGTGCCGATCGGCAAGAGCCCGAGCGCGGAGACCAGCATCCGGAGGACGGTGCGGTCCTGCGGCTCCGTCAGCTCGTTCGCGAGGACCGCGACCGCGTAGTCCGTCGTCGGCGGGGCGAGGCCCGGCTCCGGCGTGAGGAGATCGTTGTAGCGTCGCGCGACCGCGATGATCGTCGCATGCAGCGTCGGCGGGCGCGCACCCCAGTAGACCGGGCCGAGCCACGTCCGGCGCCGGAGCCAGAGCGCCTCGAACGTCAGGACCGTGCGCGTGATCGACGGCTCGTTCACGCGACCGAGCGCCGTCAGCACCGCGGCGGCGCCTGCTGCGAGGCGGTCCTCCTGATCTTCGGAGAGCGACGTCGGCCCCGCCATCCCCGGCATCGGCGGTCCGCCGGCCCCGGCGATCGCCAGCGCGCGCGGCCGCGCGACGTCGTGCATCATGGCCGCCATCGCGATCTGCGCGAGCGTGGTGCGCTCGTGCGTGGTCTCGCGCGCGATCGCGACGGCGAGGATGGCCGTGTTCACGGCGCGGCCGGCCTCGTCGTAGTTGGCGTTCCGGACCTCGGTCACGCCGAGGTACGAGGCGGTCTGTGCGTCGGACAGATCGACGAGGCTCTGCGCGATGCGCTTGATCCGTCGCGGCAGGACGTAGCGGCTCGACGAGAGGTCCTCGAAGAACCGTCGCATGATGACGACCGCGGACGCATACGCGCGGATGATGCGCTCATCGGGCGTCAGGTTCTCGAGCTCGATCCCGCGGAGGCGCGCGGCGTCGGCGACGCGGCGGAGGTGCATCTTCGGCGGGATGCGGATCTGCGCGGCGTTGCCCGTCCGGTGGAACGTCGAGATCTGCTCGGCGAAGGCGTGGAGGTCCTCGCGCGTGATCTCGCGCGAGATGTGGAGCTCCGAACCGCCCATGCGCTCGAGCAGATCGCCGAGCTCGGCGGCAGCGTCGTACGCGCCGCGGTTGCCTTTGAGCAGCTGCCCGGCGACGAACGTCGCCTTGTCGGCGAAGAGCACGCTCACGTTCGAGCCGGAGCGGAGGCAGTAGTCACCGATCATGTGGTGCGTCTGCTCGAGCTGCCGGACGAACGCCTGGTTGCCCAGGTCGTGCATCTGCGCGAGCTTCGCGAGGCGGTAGATCGCGACGACGACGCCGGCGCCGAGCTCGCGCGCGTGCTCGCGGCGGACGAGCTCGCCTGCGTCGTTCGTTACGATGTCGAGGCGCATCGTCATGCGCTTGCACCCCCCTGCGGTTGCGCGAGACGGAGCCCAATCCGCTTCGCTGCGTTTGCCGCCGCCGTGCGCGTCTCTTCCGACACGCCCCAGCGCGAGCTCGCGAGCTCCTGCAGCGCCATCGCGGTCGCGCGCGAGCGGGAGAGCTCGCCGAGCAGCTCCGCGGCCATCGTGCGGGTGGCCTCACGCTCCTCGCTCGTGAGCACGCCGCCCTTCTTCGCGAGCTCGAGGAGGACCGGCTCGCCGCGATCGGGCGAGAGCACGACGCATGCGCGGAGCAGCTCGCGCCGCTCGTCGGTCCCGAGCTCGTTGAAGGTCTTCGCGCCGATGATGCGCGCGACCGACGGCCACGCATTGCGCATCCCGTAACGCGTGCTCGTCCGCAGCGCCGCCATCCGGACGAGGGCGGAGCTGTTGTCGAGCATCGTGCCGATCTCCTTCTGCGCGTGCTCTGGAGACGGCGCGACGAGCACGCGCGCCTCGACGCGGACGTTCACGTCCTCGCTCTGCTGCGCGAGCTGCCCGAGGACCTGCCGCGCCGCGGGAGTCCCCATGCGCCCGAGGAGCTGCACGATGTACGCGGCCGTGTCCGGCTCCGCCCCTGCTGCAGCCTGCGCTAGATCTGCCTCGCGCCCGCCGACGTACCGCTCGATGTACGAAGCGAGCAGGTTTCGAAGCGGCGCGTGCGAGACCTCGCGCAGAGACGCGAGCACCGTCGGGAACTCGTTGCCCGACAGGGCGGGCAGCACCATGTTGAACGCCTCGATGCCGCTCGGGTCCTCGCGGAGACGCTTCAGGCAGATCTCGAGTGTCTCGCCGCCGAACATCGCGTTCGTGAGCGCCGCCGCGAGCTTCTGCTGGTTCTCCTGTCCTTGCACGCGCGTCCGCAGACGCTCGATCACGGCGAGGTTGATCTGGACGGCGACGTTGAGCCGACCGGCGACGATGAGGTCGGCGGCCGAGCGCCGAAGGGACGCGAGCACGAGCGGCGCGTCGCGATGCGCCGCCGAGTCGAGGTAGCCCTCGACGAGCGCATCGACGAAGCGCTCGGCCCAGACCTCGTGCGAGACGTCGAAGTGGGGCGCGAGATGCTGGCGCGTCGCCTCGTCGAGCGCGAACGGCGAACGCTCCTTCTGCTTGCCGAGCGCGGCCTCGTCGGTCGAGAGGGCCATGGCCTGCATCTCGAGCCGGTTCATCTGGTTCTTCGCTGCGGCGTCGGCGAGGTTCTCGATCTGGTCCGCCTCGCCGTAGAAGGCCTCGCGCTCCGACGCGTCACCCTCGGCGAAGGCGTCGACGCAGTCCCACTTCACGTGGCGCAGGCCCTTCTCCCAGAGGGCAGCAGCGAGGTCGTCCTCCGGCGGAAGATCGCGGCCGGGATCGAGCAGACAGAGCGCGAAGAGCTCGCGCATCTCCTCGAACGTGATCCCTGCTTCCACGCGGAGCGCGCGGATACCGCACGCGAACAGATTGTACGGGATCGCGTCGAACGGTGCGCCCGGCTCCCAGACCGTGTGGCCGAGCGACATGAACGAATACGGGCGCAGCGTCCATTGCACGAGGGTCGGCTGCTGCTTCATCGCATCGACGAACCCGTCGTACGCGAGGCGGAGCGTGCGCTCCGTTGCGGGATGCGACCATCCGAGCTGACGCACGCTCGGGAAGAGTCGATCGAAGTGCTTCATCAGATCGCGAAGCGTCTGGACGCGCGGATCGGACTCCGGGATCTCCGTCGTGCCGGGCGCCGAGGCCTTCGGTTCAGGCGTGACGGACGGAGGAGCGAAGCCGCCGAGCAGCGGATCGAATGCGGCGGGCTGCTGAGGCATCTGCCCCGTCATCGCCATCGGCGACACGGCGCCCGAAACGCCCGCCGCGACCGCGCTCATCCCTGCGATGGACGCCTTGTACTGCGGGCTCTGCGGCTGCGAGGGGGCGGGCGGCGCATGCTGAACCGGCGCCTGCGCAGCGGAGGGAGCCGGCGCGTGTGGCTGGCCATGCGCCTGCGCTTGCGCCTGCAGCTGCGCGAGGATCTCCGGGGCCGGTGGCGCCACGACATCTTGCGGCCGCGGTGGTGGACGCCCCATGAGCGGAGAGACGGCCTGCCCGGGCATCAGCTCGAGGAGCGCCTTCTGCATCTCGCGCGCGTCCTGGTACCGGTTGCGGCGATCCCACGCGAGCGACTTGTCGATGACCTTGATGAGCTCGATCGGAAGGTGCGGAGCGAGGCGCGCGACCGACGGAACGGGCTTGGTCGCCGCCATGACCAGCGCTTCTTGCTCGGTGCGCCCGTTGTTGATTCGGTGCCCCGTGATGAGCGCGTGCATCATCGCGCCGACGGAGAAGAGATCGGCGCGCCCGTCGAGCTGATCGACGAGGCCCATCGCCTGCTCGGGCGACATGTACGCGGGCGTTCCGAGCGCGGTCCCCGTCGCCGTGCGCTCGCTGGTGGCATCGCGCATCTGGGCGACGCCGAAGTCGAGCACGCGGATCTCGTCCTCCTTCAGGATGAAGATGTTCGCGGGCTTGAGATCGCGGTGAATGACCTTGATCGCGTGGCACGAGGCCAGACAGTCGAGCACGCGCTCGCAGATCTGGAGGACGCGCCCCGCGGGCATCGTCCGGCCGCTCTTCTTCCATGCGTCACGGACCGTCTCGCCCTCGAGCAGCTCCATGATGAGGAACGGCTCGCCCTGCTCGGTCATGTCGTCGTCGAGGACCTGGACCGTCGCGCCGTGATTGACCTTGTTCGAGACGTACGCCTCGCGGAGGAAGCGCTCGCAGATCGTCTTTTCCCGAGAGAAGTCCGTGTGGAGGATCTTGAGAGCAGCGCGCTGGCCGTTGCGATGGGACGCCGCGTAGACGGCAGCCATGCCGCCCACGCCGAGCAGGGAATCGATCTTCCACTTGCCCTTGATGACGGAGCCGACCCTCGCGTTCGGTCCGCCGTCGTCACCACCTTTGGACTTCTGGTTGGCCACCGCCGCTCAGCGCTCCGAGAAGCATCGTCCTCTGGACGACCCCACCACTCTCCGAGGTCGCATCGACCGCGGAGCAAACGAAAGCATTCGTGAACTGAGCGCCCACGCGCCCTAAGGAAGGATATCGACCTCCGGGACCCGCGAATACCCCGATCGACACGCCGCCTCTTCCTCCTGGCAGCCAGCACCTTCTCTCGTCCCGTGGCCCCGTGGCCCCGTGGCCCCGTGGCCCCGTGGCCCCCTGGCCCCGTGGCTCCCGTGGGGCACGGACGGCGCAGCTGCCCAGCTTCCCACTTGCTGCCCCCGATCGATCGGGCCGAGGTGAGAGGGTGTGGGCCGGGTCAGTCCGGCACGATCGTCGGCTCACGGACGATCGCCACGACAGCGGCCGCCGCGATGACGCCGAGCACCGGAACGACGGCAGGCGGCGCGATCCCGAACGCGATCCCGAAGGCGCCGACGGCTTGGGCGAGACCACCGACGACGGCGGCGACGCGCGCCCGATCGCGGCATGCCCGCGGGACCGTCAGCGCGAGCGCGGCGTCCCGGACGTCATCGGACGCGAGCACGACGCTCCACTCGCCAGGCGCGGAGCCGGCCGCCTCCATCGCGATCGAGACGTCGGCTGCGCCGAGCGCGCCGTCGTCGCTCGCGGCGTGACCGAGCGCGGCGACGACCCTGCCTCCATCCGCGAGGGCGCGCACCTCGGCGCCGCGATCGCTCGGGAGGATCTCCGGACGAACGTGCTCGATGTCGAGCGCGCGCGCGATCGTCTCGCACGTGTCGCGCGCCTCGCCGCTGAGGAGCACGGGCTCGATGCGTGCATCATGCAGGCGCTGGATCGCTGCCCGCGCTCCGGGCCGGAGACCGTCCTGCAGTGCGAGGAGCCCGACGAGCTTTCCGCCGACGGCGACGAGGAGCACCGAACGTCCCAGCGCCTCGAGCTCGGAGGTGCGGGTGTCGGCGATCGCGACGCTGACCTTCTCCTGGAGGAGGAACGCACGGCTTCCGACGATCACGCGGTCGCCGTTCGGCGCGAGCGCCGTTACGCCGAGGCCGGAGTGGCCGAGGGCGCTCCGCATGTTGTCCGGACGCACGCCGCGTGCGCGCGCTTCGCGGAGGATCGCGGCAGCGAACGGATGCGTCGACGACATCTCCGCGCCGGCCGCAATTGCGAGCACGCGGGCGCTGTCGCTCTTGTCGGACGCGCCTTCGGGCGGCGCGCCGAGGCGCTTCGCGAGCGAAGGCGTCGGTGAGCGGAGCCACCCCTTCGGAGAGACGCCCTCCTTCGTGATCGCCTCGACGACGACGATCTCGGGCTCTCCGAGGAGGATCGTCCCGCGCGAGCAGACGACCGCGACGTCGGCACGCGCGGCCGCGTCGAACGCATCGGCGTCCTTGTAGACGATGCCTCGCCGCTGCGCGTTGACGTGGCCTCGTGCATGCGCGAGCGCTGCGCCTGCGACGGCGCTCGCAGCGGCGAGGACGTAGCCGCCGCCGCACGCGGCGATCGCGACGTCGAGCCACGAGCCGTTGTCGGCATAGACCGCTCCCCCGACGAGCACCGCGGCGATCGGCGCTCCGCGCTCGACGGCGCTGCGAATGAGCATGACGAGCGGCGCATTGACCTCGATCGCCCTGGCAGGCGCCCCCGCACCTTCGGCACGCGCCGGCTGCGTGAGCCGGAGCCAGGCGCGCTCGCCGCCACAGAACGTCGCGTTCACGCGCAGGCGTCCGGAGACGACGACGGCGCCGGCGACGACGGCGTCACCTTCGCGCTTCTGCACGAGCGCAGGCGAGCCGAGCCAAGGCGCGACCTCGGCCTCGTTCGCTCCCACGACGATCCCGTCGACGGGGATCGTCTCGCCGGCCTCGACGACGACCTGCTCGCCCGGCTTGACGAGCGAGGCATCCACGTCGGCGACGGCATCACCTCGGACGACCCGCGCCGTCACTGCGAGCGCGCGCCTCGTCCGGGCGCGGGCAGTCGCGACGTCGCGGCGTGCGCGCGCGAGGACGATGTCGACCGTCAGCGCAGCGGCCGCGGCCAGGGCAACGAAGATCGCGTGCGCATCCGCATGGGCATCGTGGAGCGACGCGGACGCGCCCGCGACGAACGCCGCCAGCACGATCGGAGCGAGGACGACCCACCGAGCAGGTTCGGCATGCTCCCGAGGGCCGAGCACCTTCGAGACGACGACGATGACCGCAGCGACGATCGCCAGCGGCAAGCGAAGCGCTCCAGCTTGCTCGCCGGCGAGCGAGACCACGGACGCGAGCACGCCGGTAGCAACGCCGACGACCGGCGCAGCCGCCGCAATGTGAGCGGTGAACGTCGGCGACTCGGAATCGTCCGCGCGCGTGGACGGTGTCGGGCTGCTCTGCGGGCGCGGCTCGCTCGGAGGCGCGACCGCGTCGAGGTCGGTGACCGAAGGCGAGCGGAGCGTCGACGGCGACGCGTCCGCGAGCTCGCCCGCGCCGTCGTCGGGCAGCTCGTCCTCGAAGCTCGTGTGCTCTTCTGCGGGCGCTTCTCGTTCCGCAACCGGAGCGACCGCGCGAACGCTCGGAGGCGTCGGGCTCGGCTCGTAGGGCGCCGCGTCGTTCGAAGAACGATCGCGGACCGAAGGCGGGGCGGGCGTGTCGTGATCGTCCGGAGCCTCGGGCTCCTTCGACGACGGGAAGAACGGCTCGCGCGTAGACTCGCGTGCGGGGATCGCCTTCGAGGATTCGCGGTCCTTCGCGGTTGGTACGACGGGACGCGAGTGCTCGTGCACTCCGCTGATGACGACGGTGGGCGGCTGCGCCGACCGCGCGCCGGAAGCGACCGGCGGCGGCTCCGCAGTCACCATCACGTCGAGCGACGGCCGCTTCGAGAGGACGTCGACGTACGCGCTCTTGCACTCGGCGTTGCAGAAGTACCGGAAGACGCCGTCAAGGATCGCGACCTGACCGGCGCGGAGCACGTCGACCGGCTTGTCACACGCCGGACAAAACGAAGACGACTCCGAAGTCGTGCTCGCTCGTGCGCGCGGTTCCATCCGTCCCCAAGTGGCCTTGGAGACGCGCCGTGTCAAGGCGGTCGCGCCCCGGCCCTCGGGGCTCGAACGATCGACGGGTACGCAGGTGTCGTCGGAGCGCTGGTGATCCGCGCTCCGGACCGACGCGAGAGAGCCGTTAGCGCGAGCGAAGATCGCGCGCGCTCGACATCACTTCTGCGCGAACGACGAGAGGACCTTCCGCACCGCGGCGACGCCCTCCGCCAGCTCCGCGTCGGTGACGACGAGAGGCGGCGTGAAGCGGAGCACCCGCTCGCCCGCAGCGGTGAGGAGCACGCCCGCTTCGGCGATCTTCGGGAGGATGTCGCGAACGACGAAGCCTTGCTTCAGCACGAGCCCGCGGAGCAGACCGACGCCGCGCTCGCCTTCGCAGATGTTCGGCATCTCGCGCGCGAGCTCGTTCAAGAGGGCCGAGAGGTGCTCGCCCTTCGTCTTCGCGCCCGTGACGAGGCCTTCCTCTTCGATGATCGCGAGGACCGCACGCGCAGCTGCGCTCGCGAGCGGGTTTCCGCCGAACGTCGAGCCGTGCGTGCCGGGCGGGAGCGCCGTCGCAAGCTCTTCCGTCGTCAGCATCGCGCCGATCGGGCACCCGCCGCCGAGGCCTTTGGCGAGCGAGATCGCGTCCGGCCGGACGCCGGACGACTGGAAGCCGAACCAATGGCCCGTGCGGCCGATGCCGGTCTGGACCTCGTCGATCAAGAGGAGAGCCCCGCGCTCGGTGGTGAGCGTGCGCAGCGCCTCGAGGAAGCCTGCCGGCGGAGGCAGCACACCGCCTTCGCCCTGGACGGGCTCCACGATGATCGCCGCGACGTCGTCCTTCAGCTCGGACTTCACCGCGTCGAGATCGCCGTACGCAACGTGGGTGACGCCCTCGATCCCTCCGAAGCCTTCGCGGTACTTCGGCGTGCCGGTCAGCGAGACCGCGCCCATCGTGCGTCCGTGGAACGCGTTGTGGAACGCGATGAAGCGCGTCCGCTTCGTGTCGCCCTTCGCGTAGAAGTGGCGACGCGCGAGCTTGAACATCGCCTCGTTCGCCTCCGCGCCCGAGTTGCAGAAGAACGCGCGGCTGAAGCCGCTCCGCTCGCAGAGTGCATCGGCGAGGAGGACGTTCTCCTCGTTGTAGAAGTAGTTGGAGACGTGCATCACGCGCGCGGCCTGCTCGGAGAGCGCGGCGACGAGCTTGGGATGCGCGTGACCGACGGCGCAGACCGCGACGCCGGCGGCGAGGTCGAGCCAGCGGCGGCCGTCGACGTCGAACAGCTCGCAGCCTTTTCCACGCGCAACGACGATCGGCGCGGGTTTGTAGTTCGGGTAGAGGCGCTTCTGGGCGAGTGCGAGAAGCTCGGCGCTCTTGGACATGGCGGGAGGCTACTTCCTTATCTCCCGTGAGTACATGGGAGGTCACGGGTCATACGCAACCGTGCACGCCGGCTGGTCTAGCCGGAAGATCCAGATTTCGAAAATCGAAAGTGCCAAGCTGCCGGGCTCTGCCGCACGACGCAGTCCTCATCCCATCCGGACATGAGGCCGCACGCGCGTCACGTCCGGGCGCGGATGAGCGCCTGCGCGATCTCGGCGAAGCCTTCGCCCCGCTCGCCGAGAGCGACGTAGCGCGGCGGCACGCTCAGCTTGGGGACGAACGCGCGGACGTTGGCGACGCCGAAGGTCGTCCTCATCGCCGCGAAACACGCGGCGTCGTTCGAGCTGTCGCCCACGAAGGCCCAGCTGTAGAGCGCCGATCCCGGATCCTCGCCGAAGCGTTCGCGGAGGAAGCGCATCGCGCCCGATGCCTTGTCGTCACGCTCGAACGATGCGTGCAGGTGGACGCTCGAGCGCGTCGTGCGAGCGCCCGATGCCACGACGAGCCGGCCGAGCGCGACGATGCGATCCTCGGGAATGCTCACGCGCTCGCCGATGTCCCACGCGACGTCCGATCGACGCCCGTGGACGTCGTCGGCGAGCTCGATGTCGGGCATCGCTTCTTTCACCTGCACGACGAGCGCATCAAGCCGCGCGCGCCGGTGCGCCACCTCGTCCGCCGAGCCGTCGAGGATCACGCGAACGCCTTTTCCTTCGCGCACGACGAAGACGGCGCCGTTCTCGGTGACGGCGCCGTCGATCGGCCACTGCCTGACGAGCACCTCCGCCCATCCGCTCGGACGACCGGTGACGGCTACGAGCCGGAAGCCTGCGTCGTGCAGATCCCAGAGCGCGCCGTACGCCGCACGGCCGAGGACGCCGTGCGTGAGGACCGTGTCGTCGAGATCGAAGAGGAGCCCGCGGATGCCGCGCGCCTCCTCCGTATCGAGACTCGCGAGGGGTCTCATCGCGATCTCAGCGAGGCTCGACGCGCGCGACGAGCGCCTTCAGATACAGGCCCTCACCGAACGCAGCCGGTACCGGATGGTCGGCTCCCTGGAACGATCGCTCGACGACGAGCGCGCTCACGTTCGCGCGCACCGCTCCCGTCGCGAGCGCACGCGTGAGCGCGAAGAGATCGACCGCAGCGGAGCAGGAGCACAAGACGAGGATCCCGCCTGGTTTGGTGGCGCGACACCCGAGCTCGGCGAGCTTCGAATACATGACGAGCGCCTGCTCGCGCGCGCTACGTGTCGGGGCAAGCCGTGGAGGATCGACGATCGTGAGGTCGAACGCACCATGCGCTTCCTGCATCGCGCGCCGCGCATCGCCGCGCTCGAAGCGAATGCGATCCGCGAGGCCGTTGGCGCGCGCGTTCTCGGCGCCGATCTCCATCGCGAGGGCGCTCTCGTCCACACACGTCACGTCGGCTCCCGAACGGGCGGCTGCGAGGCCGAACGCACCAACGTACGAATACGCATCGAGCACGCGCTTCGGTTTCGCATCGGAGCTCGTCGCGCGCGCGAGCACCTCGACACGACCGCGGAGATCGCGTTGGTCGAAGTAGTAGCCGGTCTTCTGTCCGATCTCGAAAGGGATGGACCACGAGAGACCGCGCTCCTTGAATTCGAAGCGATTCACGTCGGGCTCACCGCGAACGACGCCGCTCGCGGGAACGAAGTGCTCCGCCTTCGCCGTCCCCGAGGGCGTGCGGTCGATGATCGCTCGGGGCTTCATCACCTGCCCGAGCGCTTCGAGGACCATCGCTTCCCGTTCCTTCATCCCGAAGGTCAGGAACTGCACCGCGAGGACGTCCCCGAACCGATCGACGATGAGCCCGGGGAGCTGATCGCCTTCGGCATGAACGAGGCGATAACCCGTCGTCTCGTCTGCCGTTCCGAGCCCGAGCAGCTGCCGTGCAGCGACGGCACGCTCGAGCCGGGCGCGGAAGAAGCTCGTGTCGATCGGCGTCTTCGGGTCGCGGACGAGGATCCGCACCGGGATCGCCGACCCGGCCGAATAGAACCCGCGTCCGAGGAAATTCCCGCGCGGATCGAGCACCTCGACCTCGTCACCACGCGTTGCGCCTTCCACGCGCTCGATTGCCTGTGCGTACACCCAGGGGTGCCCCGCCCAGATCGGCTGGACGTGACCGGGCTTGAGCCGAACCGTTGCCAACGTTTTCTCTTCTGTCCGGAGCTCCGGACGTTTCGCTTCAGGGAGGCGTGTCTTTAACACGAGATCGCTGAGGTCCAAGAGCTCAGCTGCCTCGGAGCGGGCTCGGCCGACGGCGAGAACCTTCTGTCGTGCCCACGTGAACGCGAGGACACAGCCTCTTCAGACCACGCCGAAAACCACCTTGATCCGAAGGTGCGGCGCGTCTTCTGCCGTGGCACCTCCATTGCTTTGCTAGCATCCTGACAAGCGGTGGATGCGCCGCCGGTCGCGGGCGAAGGCTCCGTGCTCTTCCCCCGTTGCCCGGCGAAGGCACTCCCGGCTCGTCCTCGGAGGCAGGGTTCATGAGCACGATCTTCCGGCTGCGGGCGAAGCGTATCGCCGTCTCGCTCTCCTTCGTTTCGGCGCTTTCGGTGCCCGTCATCGCACACGCGCAGGAGCCGAAGAAGGACTGCGAGCCTGGAAGCTGGTTCTGTGGGGAGACGCAACAGCAGGGGGGCAAGGACCTCCAGCAGTTGCCGCCGGAGAACCAGGCGGCCAAGCCGGCCGAGACGAAACCGGAGGACAAGACTCCGCCGCCTCCCGTCGTCGTCTACCAGCCGCCGCCTCCGACGGTCGTCGTGCAGCCGCGCGACGCGCCGCCCGCGTACTACTACGTGCCACGAAAGGCCCCGCCGAAGAAGGAATGGGGCCTCAATCTCCACCTCGGCGGCGCGATGATGGGCAAGGGCCGGGACGGCAACGCGGGAATGGCGCTCGCGGGCCTCGGCGTCCGCTTCCGCCCGATCCCGCAGGCGGGCCTCGAAGCCGACCTCGATTTCGCGGGTGGCCGCGACTACAACGGCTATCGCCGCGGCGAGACGGCCTTCACGCTGAACGGCATCATCTTCCTGAACCCGAGGAACACGACGCAGGTCTATCTCCTCGGCGGGTTCGGCAAGTCGTGGGCACACGCGGTCGACGACCGCGAGGGCTACGACAAGATGGAATACAACTACAGCTACTTCGGCGTGCAGGGCGGCATCGGCCTCGAGTTCCGTCTCTCGAAGGCCGTCGCGCTGAACGTCGACCTCCGCGGCCTCGTCCGCGGCCGCACGGACGATTACAGCCGCATGTATCCCGAGTACTCGGACAAGGGCAAATCGACCAACACGTCGGGCGCAGGCCTCCTCCAGGGCGGCCTCACCTTCTACTGGTGATCCGCCGGCACTGCGCTCGACGACGGCGCAGCAGGTGAGCTGACGATCGCGCTGGCGTGATCGTCGGCTCACCTGCGCCGCGTCGTCGTGCGGCGCGCTCGCGCGCCTTGCGCTCTGCGGCTCGCTCGTCGGCGAGCGCGGACTAGAATCGCGCCGTGTCGTTCCTGCGGAAGAGACGTGGCGCGGTGCTGGCGTTCGCGAGCGGAGTCGTGTTCGCCGCCTCGACGCCGCCGACCGACTTCCAGCCCGGCATCCTGATCGGTCTCGTCGGGTTTGCGCTCGCGCTCCTGCTCCTGTTCGCCGGCGACGAAGAGAAGGTCGTCCGTGCCGGAGCATGGCGCGGGTTCTCCTTCGGGCTCGCCGCGAACCTCGTCGCGCTCCGGTTCGTCCCCGAGGTGATCGCGCGGTTCACCGGGCTTCCGGCGATCGCCGGATGGGTCGCGCTCGTCCTCCTCTCGGCAGCGCAGGCGCTGCCATGGGCGATCGGCGCCGCCCTCACGGCCTGGCTCGCGCGTCCTCCGATGGGCGCGCGCCGCCGACGGGTGCCGGGCTTCATCGCCTACGGCATCGGCGTGTTCGCGGCGACGTTCGTTCCGGCCGTGTTCCCGTGGACGCCGGCAGGCGGACTCGCGCGGTGGCCGGTGCTGCTCCAGACGGCCGAGCTCCTCGGCGAGCGCGGGACGAGCTTCCTCGTCGCCATCGCGTGTGCGCTCGTCGCCGACGCGATGGCGCGCGCGCTCGCGACCCATCCTGCTCCGCCGAACGAGCGACTGCAGCTCGTCGCGCGAGCGGTCACGCGACCGCTCGGGTTCGGCATCGCGATGTTCGCCCTGCTCGTCGCGTACGGCTCGATGCGGATGCGCGCGGTGGAAGCGCTGCGCGCGGCGGCGCCGCATGCGAAGGTGGCGCTGCTCCAGCCCGACTTCGACGCGACGTTCCGCTGGGACGAGCGCAAGGCGCATCTCATGATGGAGCGCCTGAGCGCGCTCACGAAGCGCGCCGAGGCCGAGGGTGCGGTGCTGACGATCTGGCCGGAGTCCGCGTATCCGTACACGCTCGCGCACGGCGTGAAGAGCTCGCCGTTCGGAGCTCGTGCGGTGCTCCAGGACGGAGTCCGCGGCCCGGTGCTGACCGGTGCTTACTTGAAGAAAGGCGGCGGGCTCGGGACCAACTCGGCGATCCTCGTCGAGCCGGACGGGGCCATCGGTCCTTCCTACGACAAGCGGCACCTGCTCTGGTTCGGCGAGACCGTGCCGCTCGCGGACTCGTTCCCGATCCTTCGCAAGATCTTCGCGCGCGGAACCGGGCTCGAGCCTGGCCGAACGAGCGTCGCGTTCCGCGCAGGTCCCATCGTCGCGACGGTCCTCAACTGTTACGAAGACACGCTCCCGCAAGCCGGCCGCGAGGCGATGGAGGCTAGGCCGAACCTCCTCGTCAACATCACGAACGACGCATGGTTCGTCGGCAGCGCCGAGGGCGAGCTGCATCTCCGGCTCGCAGTCCTCCGCGCGATCGAAGCGCGACGCGATCTCGTTCGCGCGGTGAATCGCGGACCGACGACGTGGGTCGACGCAGTCGGCCGGGTCGTCGCTCGCCGCGATTCGACGCCAGACATCGGCGCGCCGCCTCCCCTTCTCGCCGACGCCGCGCTCCTCGACGCGCCAATCACGCTCTACACACGCTTCGGCGATGCGCCGCTCGTGCTGCTCATCGTTCTCTCCATCACGCTCGCCTCGGTACGTCGCTCGCGTCGCGGTTCATGATCGGAGAGACGTGCGCGGGCTGCGCAAACGGGGATGCGCAGCGTGCGCATCGCCAAGGCGCGGTCCCGCCAAATCGCTGGGCGATCGGCCTCGCGGCGAAGAGGCACGCGCGTTGCGACGAGGGACGCGTTCGATTCAACGGCGGTTGCCCGTCGATTCAACGGGCACTGCTCTCGGAGGCATCTTGTTCCCTCGTCTTCTCGGTTCGATCTTCGTCACCGTTTCATTCGCCGCCGCCGTCGCCGCGTGCAGCTCCTCCACCGACTCGACCCCGTCGGGGGGTAGCTCGGGGT
>JAEXCN010000346.1 GCA_023402175.1 Pseudomonadota bacterium
CGGCGACCGCATTCCAGCGCGAGCTCGAGGCATACCTTGCGAAGGCAGGTCTGCTCGCGAGCCGCCTCAAGCTCGGGGAGTGGCTCGCCGATACGTTCGGCACGAAGATGATCGAAGAGCGACGCGCCAGCGAGTGCCGCTTGCCGAAGAGCGCGCCGCCGATGCGGTCTTCGGGAGCCGTTCGCTCGCGCACCCACGCAGCGCAGGTCGTCAGCGTCCCAGCGGCGCCGCGGGTCCCCGCCGATCTTGCCATCGCCGTGACGAAGGAGGAGAGCCTCCCGCTCATGCTTCCTCCGGAGTCACTCGCAGGTTCCACGATGGACATCCAGCATTCCTCCTCCACCAAGCTCGTCGAAAGCCCCGCCACCGAAAAGAAGGACTCGGACGACGAGATCCTCGCGTGGGCGCGCAAGCGCGGGGTCATCTCGTTCCTCTTCTTCTTCTTCATCGCGTGCACGATCGCAACCGTGTGGACGCTGACGCGTTAGCGCGACGTTGACGTTGACGTTGACGTTGACGTCACCGTGAACGTTCGACGTGGACGGCAACGTGGACGGGGACGTCCCGCCTTGACGCCGAGATCAGAGCATTTTCGTCAGCATGGCGACGACGCTCTCGAGCAGACGGATGCCGAGGTCGTATTGCTGCGGCCCGACGAGCTTCCGGATTTGCAGGACGTCGAGGGAGGCTGCGCATTCCATCGCGGAGCCCCGCGCGATCTTGTAGTGCTTCGCGCAATCGGCTGCGGACCAGCGGCCCGCGCCTTCCGCGATGTTTCGGACGACGGATTCCGCCGCGCGGACGAGCTGATCGGCGCGATCGGCATGGCTCTTCGGCAGATCGCCAACGATGTCGCCCACAAGAGCAAGGAATTCGATGGCGCGTTGATAGACGTCGAGCCGTTGGAAGGAGAGCATGTCGATCGTGTCGGCCGTTACGCGATGATGGTTTCCGGTCAAGACGGGTTCTCGTCGTCAAAGTTGTCCGTCGCACCTCCACGTCAAAGTCCACGTCCACGTCAACCTCCACGCGTCATGCGCCAGGACTTCCGCTGCCGGATCGCCGACTGCGGATGGCTCGTCAACATGGCGGCGCCGCCGTCGAGGGGTTGCACACAACGGGATCGTCCCGGGGAACCGCGTCAGCACTTCCGGATGCGCTCGGCCGTGGGCCGCGCGTTGATGCGCGGTGAGATCTGGTGCATCGAGATAGGATGCAGGACGCGCCCGCGGCTACGACCCCGAGCCAGGCTCCGGTTGAGCACGGCCTCGCGCTCGCGGATGTCGCCGTCCCCGTCCCGCTGCCCCGCGCGCTGACGTATCTCGTTCCCGACGCGCTCGCGCCGAACGTCGCGCTCGGCCGCCGTGTCCTCTGCACGATCGGGGCGCGGCGGATCGTCGGTGTCGTCGTCGCGCTCCGGCGCGGAGAGCCGCCGCCGAACGGCAAGCCGCTGCTCGATGTCCTGTCGGGCGTGAGCCTCCCGGACGACCTCGTCGTCTTCCTCGGTCGGCTCGCGAACTACTACCTCGCGCCGATCGGCGAGGTCGTGCGCCTCGCGTTGCCTCCGGTCGATCGCGAGACGGCGCGCGTCGTCGAGGAGCCGACGCTCTTCGCGACGAACAAGGGCGTGTCCGCTCGCAAGATCCAGTGGGTCGTCGCGACCGATGTCGTCGAGACATCGGTCAAGGAGAAGGCCTCACGTCTTCTCGCGATCGTGCGGGCACACGGCGCGCTTCCGATGTCCCGGCTCGAGGATCAGCTCGGCGGAGCGCGCGCGACCGTGAAGAAGCTTGCCGAGCAGGGCCTCGTTCTCATCGAAGAGCGAGAGGCTCTGCGCGATCCGTTCTTCGCCGAGCCCGCGAAGCGCGACACGCCTCCGGAGCCGACCGAAGCGCAACGAGCCGCGGCCGATGCGATCAACGCCGCCCTCGATGCGCGCACGGGCGCGACGCTGCTCGTGCACGGCGTCACGGGCTCGGGCAAGACGGAGGTCTATCTTCGCGCGATCGCGCACGCGAAGGCGCTGAAGCGCGGGTCGATCATGCTCGTGCCCGAGATCGCGCTCACGCCGCAGCTCGTCGGCCGCTTTCGCGCTCGTTTCGGCGACGACGTCGCCGTGCTCCACTCCGCGCTCACGCCGCGCGAGCGCTTCGACATGTGGACGCGCCTCCGGAGCGGAGAGGTCGACGTCGCGATCGGCGCGCGGAGCGCTCTCTTCGCGCCCGTGAAGGATCTCGGCCTCGTCATCGTCGACGAGGAGCACGATCCGTCGTTCAAGCAGGAGGAAGGCGTCCGCTACAACGCGCGCGACATGGCGATCCTGCGCGCACACCAGGTCTCCGGCGTGTGCCTGCTCGGAAGCGCGACGCCGTCACTCGAGAGCGAGCATCTCGCTCGGAGCGGCAAGGCGCAGAAGATCGTCCTCCCGGATCGAGCGCGCGCGCAGGAGCTGCCGAAGGTCGAGATCGTCGACCTCCGCCGGATCGGCCCGGGACCGACGGGCGATCGCCGGATCTCCGCCGTGCTCCATCGCGCGCTCGAGGCGACGCTCGCCGCAAAGGAGCAGACGATCCTGTTCCTCAACCGCCGCGGCTTCGCGCCGAGCGTCCGCTGCGAAGGCTGCGGCGAGCTCTCGTCGTGCCCGCACTGTACGGTCGCGCTCACGTTCCACCGCCGTGGCAAGGGCGTGATGCGATGCCACTGGTGCGAATACGAAGCGCCGATGCCGACGCACTGCCCGAAGTGCAGCTCCGACCAGATCGCGCTCGAAGGGCTCGGCACCGAGAAGCTCGAGGAGACGCTGAAAGAGGCGTTCCCCGAGGCGCGCGTCGCACGGCTCGATCGCGACGTCGCGAGCGGCAAGCAAGTCGAGAAGATCCTCGCGAAGGTGCGCGAGCGCGAGGTCGACATCCTCGTCGGGACGCAGATGGTCACGAAGGGTCACGACCTTCCGCACGTCACGCTCGTCGGCGTCATCAACGCCGACGCCGCGCTGTCGATCCCCGATTTTCGCGCGGCGGAGCGCGCCTTCCAGCTCCTCGTGCAGGTCGCGGGGCGTGCGGGGCGCGGCGATTCGCCGGGAAAAGTGCTCGTCCAGACGTTCGATCCCGACCACCACGCGATCCAGCTCGCGGTCCGGCACGACGTCATGGGCTTCTTCGATCGCGAGCTCCGCGATCGACGCGAGCTCCACTACCCACCGTTCTCGCGCATGGTCCTCGCGCGCGTCGATGCCCTCGACGAGAAGGAGGCGCAGGAGGCGGCCGCGACGCTCGCCCGTGCCGCGCGCTCGGTCGCACGGGCCGTCGCCGGCGAAGGAGGTCCGCTCGACGTGCGCGGTCCGTCTCCCGCGCCGATCGCGAAGGTCCGCAATCGTTACCGCTTCCGCGTCATGCTGCGGAGCTCGTCACGCGAACGGCTGCGTCAGGGAGCGCTCGCTCTCCACGCCGCGATCGCGAATCTCCCGCGCACGGTCCGGGCGACGATCGACGTCGACCCGGTCGGAGCGCTATAGGAAGGGCAAGCCTGCCCAGTTGCGAGATGAGCGTGTCCTCGTCACCGCCGAAGCCGAGAGAGCTCAAGGACGGGCGCTACACGCTCTTGGGGCAGCTCGGCGAAGGCTCACAAGGCGAAACGTACGAAGCTCGCGACAACGGACCGTCGCGCGATCGCGATGGCCATCGACCTCGGCCGCGACCGGAATCGCTCGTCGAGGACTGGAACAAGTACGTCGCGCAGGCGCGCGCGGGCGAGGCGCCACGTGCGAGCGAGCTCGTAGCGATCAAGTGCTTCCGCGTGAACAAGGCCAAGGCGTGGAAGGACGTCGAGCTCGCGGAGCGTGAGGCGAGGACGCTCGCGTCGCTCGATCATCCGCGGCTGCCGAAATACATCGAGCACTTCGAGGAGGACGGCGCCCTCTATCTCGTGATGGAGAAGATCGAGGGCGAGAGCCTCGCGTCGCTCCGCGCGCGCAAGCGAACGCTGAGCGTCGCCGAGGTGACGAAGATGCTCGAGGACATCGCGGAGGCCCTCGGGTACCTGCACGGGCGCGCGCCGTTCATCGTTCATCGCGACATCAAGCCGGGGAACATCATCCGGCGACCCGATGGGTCGTACGCGCTCGTCGACTTCGGCGCCGTCCGCGATCGGCTGAAGCCCGCCGGAGGAAGCACGATCGTCGGCACGTTCGGGTACATGGCTCCGGAGCAGTTCCAGGGGCGTGCCTCGCCGAAGTCGGACATCTACGGGCTCGGCGCGACGGCAATCGCGATGTTGACGGGCTGCGAGCCCGAAGACCTGCCGCACGAAGGACTAGGGATCGACGTCGCCCGTGCGCTCCCGAAGGGCACGGGTACACCGCTGGTCCGCGCGCTCACGGCGATGCTGCAGCCGGATCCGGATCGACGCGTGGAGTCCGTCGACGACGCCCTCGCGTTCCTGAAGCCGGCGCAGAAGAACGCGGTGAAGGCGGCGCCGAGGGTCGACATCGCCCCTCCGCAACACCTCACGCGGCAACAGAAGCGAGAGCTCCGGCGCCAGCAGAAACGGCTGGCGCGCGAGGAGTGGCGGAAGGCACGTGCGCTCGCGCGGGCCAGGCGAGCACCCTTCGTCCCGCGCGTATTCGCGAAGCTCGGGCTCTTCATCGCGACGGTCGCGGTATGGATCGCGGTCGGGCTCGTGACGCCGCTCGTGCTCGTGCTGCTCTCGCTCGTGTTCGGAGAGCGGCTGCGGCGGGCCGCGAGGCACTGCATGCGCGCGGCGAGGCGAGCACAAAATGCGCTCGGACGTGCATCGCACTGGCTGTCGGGCCATCGTGCAGAGAACGTGGACTCAGGGTTCGTGCGCGTGGCGACCGATCTCGATCGCGTCCGCGCAGTCACCGAGACCGAGGCGCAGGCGATCGCGATCGCCCAGGCCGAGGCACGGGGCGAGAACGCCGACGAGTGGCTCGAGCAGAAGATCGCGGAAGAGAGCGAGCGTCGGCGCCTCGAGGAAAAGGACGAGGAGGAGGCGGAGGAGGCTCGCGCTCGTCTGCGCCGGCGCTCGATCCCTTCACCGCACGCCAAGCGCCGGGAATAGCTCGTCTCTCCCGCCGATCGACGAGCTCGAGAGCTCAGCCGTCGTGACGGATCGCCGACCAGAGGCTATATCCGGCTCGTGATCCCGCCCCTGTCGACTCGGCTGACGACGCAGCGTCTCGTGCTGCGGCCGCCGCGTACAGGTGACATCGGCGAAATCCGGCGGCTGCTCCGACACAACCAGGCGCATCTACATCCCTGGAACCCGGCGCCTCGCCCGGGTGAAGACCCGACGTCGATCACCGAGGTCTCGAACACCGTGCTGCGCCAGCGCCGCGAGTGGAAGAACGGCCGGTCCTTCGTCTTCATGGTCGCTCTTCGTACCGATGGCTCGCGCCTCATCGGGAAAATCGCGCTGAACGGGATCATGCGCGGCGCGATGCACGGCGCGTATCTCGGCTACTGGATGGACGTCGATCACCAGAACGGCGGGCTCTGCACCGAAGGGATCCGCGCCGTCCTCGACTTCGCGTTCAGCGCGGCGGAGCTGCATCGCGTGCAGGCAGCGATCATGCCGCGGAACGCGAGGAGCCTGCGCGTGATCGAGAAGCTCGGCTTCCGCCGCGAGGGGTACGCCGAGCGATACCTGCAGATCGCAGGCAAATGGGAGGATCACATCCTCTTCGCACGCACGCGCGAGGAGCATCCGATGTCCGAGCACGTTCGGCGGGACGACGAAGTCGCCTGACGGTGATCTTCCACGCAACCGCAGACGCGGGGCGGCCGATGGGCGGACGTGGCTCGTGTCCTCCAGGTCTTCGGCGCTGCGGGCGCGATCGCGATCGATGTCATCGGCGAGCTGATCGCCCCCGTACGATGCGCCGCGTGTGACGGAGCGGTCCGGCGGCAGAGCCTCTTCTGCGCGGCATGTGCATGCACCGTCGAGCGTGCCGCGCACGGATCCGAAGGTGTTCCGGGCAGCTGCATCGCTGCATTCGAGTACGGTGGAGCGCTTGCGACGGCGATCGGGCGCCTGAAATACGACGGTCACGCCGACCTCGGGCCGAGGCTCGGACGCTCGATGGTGCCCACCGCGCTCGCGCTCGACGGTGCGGTCGACCTCGTCGTCCCGGTGCCGCTGCACCCGCGACGGCTCGCGGAGCGCGGCTACAACCAAGCTGCGCTGCTCGCGGCGCCGATCGCGCGCCGTCTGGGAGCGACCTTGCGGCCGCGCGCGCTCGCTCGCATGCGGGATACGCCGCAACAGGTGTCGATGGATCGTCAGAGCCGCCTTCGCAACGTCGAAGGCGCCTTCATCGTACGAGAGCCAGCACGCGTGCGCGGCGCGCGCGTCCTCCTCGTCGACGACGTGAGAACGACGGGCGCGACGATCGACGGCTGTGCGCGCGCGCTTCAGGAAGCGGGAGCTCGTCGCGTCTTCCATCTCGTGCTTGCACGACGCGCCTGAGCTTCCGCCGAGCAGTCGTGCCGAGAAAATTCTCGATACTGCGGCTCATGCGCTGACAAGCCGAGAGACCACCCAGGCGAGACGGTAGCGCGAGCAGGTGTGACCCGCGCTATCATGGCCGGGCGCTCCGATGAGCAACGACCTGTGGCGATGGGCTGATCCCGATGGGCTGCAGCGCAAAGTGCGGCTCGACGAGCTGCGCGCGGCGCTTGCTGGGGGCCTCATCGCGCCGAACACGCCGGTGTGGCGATCGGGTTGGCAGAACTGGCAGCCGGCCCACGAGGTCCCGGAGCTGACGTCCGCGTCGCTCGGAGGCGCAAACGGCGTCGTGCTCAACATCCCGCCGCCACCGCTCGCGATGGTCGCCGTGCAGCAGGAGTACGAGGCCGCCGCGGGATCGATCGCGCCGGCCGCGGCAAGGCCCCAGGCGGACGCAGAGCCGCCGCCTCCGCCGCCGTACGTTCCGGTCCCGGCGAAGTCTCCTTCGATCCACCCGTCGTCGGGTCAGCTGAAGACGCAGATCGGAGGCTCCGCATTCCTCCCGGTGCCGTCCGGACCTTCACCCGCCGTTCCCGCTGCGCCCGGCTCTTCCCCGGTGCCGGTTGCGCCGGGCTCCGCGCCGCGCGGCGTGAGCTTTCCGACGGCGATCGGCCTCCCTCCTCCGCCCGAGGTCCTCGCAGCGGCCGCCGCCGTTCGCCCGCGCTCTGGACCGCCTCCCGCACCGCCCGCGAGGGCGCGCGCGGAACGCGCGGACATGATCGAAGAACTGAGCGACTCGATGCTCCTCGACGCTCCGCCGTCGAGCGTCACGGCTGCGGCGAGCGATGAGCTGCACGCGGACGGTGGGTTTCCTCCGCCGACGGATCCGGTCGTGCGTGGCGGCGCCGGTGAGGCGTCCGCTGAAGACGGTCGGGCAGAGTTCCTGCCGCGACGTCCGGGATTGACCCTGATCCTCGACGACATCGCCGAGATCCGAAGAGGGCGTCCGCCGAAGAACAAGCTCCTCATCGGTGTCCTCGGGGTCGTCGCGCTCTCGCTCGTCATCATGCTCGTCGCCGGGATCGCGAGCATCGCGAGCGGAACGTCGTCGACGAAGGATGCGAAGAAGACCGCGTCGTCGGCGACTGCCTCCGCGCCGGTCTCGACCGCTGCGCTCGCGATGACCGCCGTCACGGCCACCGCGCCGAGCACGATCACTCCGCCGCCTTCGGGCGAGACGAAGTCGTCCCCGAGCTTCGGCGACTGCACCGGCACCGGCGATGCGCGGACGATCGCGCCTCGCGCCGTCATCGCGAGCGGGATCGAGGCGCATGCGATCGACGGCTCTCTCGCGCTCGGATACGCAGCCGGCCCCCGCGACGCGGTCGCGACGTCGCTCGATCCGTCCTCGCTCACGTCGACGCGCACCGTGCATGCGAAGCCCGTCGGCGGAGATGCACGCCGCGTCACGCCGCTGCTGGCGAACGGCAAGCTCTCGCCGCTTCCGGACGTCGATCGGAAAGGCGACCACATCGCGAGCCGCCGGGTCGTCCCGACGAGCACGCCCATCGACGTCGGCTTCGCGGACGGAAGCATCGTCTGGGCTCCGCACGGGAAAGACAGCTACGCGAAGCTCTTTGCCGTCGAGGGTGAAGGCGCGATCGAAGCACTCCGCACGATCGCGCTTCCGAATCGAAGGGGCATCGCCCTCACCTTCCGTCGCGGCAACGCGATCCACGTGGGCGTCGCGAAGGGTGACGCCATGCTCGAGGCCGCAGGTCCGCTCTCGAGGATCGCGGGTCTCGGGCAGGTCGGCTCTCCCGCGATCACCGCGAGCGGCGATCACGTCATCGCTGCGTGGGCCGATCGCGAAGGCGCGGACGACGACTGGAAGATCCGCTGGACGAAGATCGAGATCGGCAGCTCGACCGCGGAGGCCACGCCCTTCACGCTCCCCGCGGGTGGTCTCGGCAGTCAGGCGATGTCGCCGAGCCTCGCTTCCCTCGGCGGCGGGCGCTTCTTGCTCGCATGGACCGAGGGTCCGGTCTCGAATCACCAGGTGCGCGCGATCACGATCGGCGCGGACGGCTCGGCCTCCGGCTCGCCGATCGACATCTCGGCGTCGGGCGTGAACGCAGGACAGCCAGCGGCCGTCGTCGGGGCCGATGGTCGCGGCGCAGTCGCGTTCCTCGCGGCGAAGGGTACGGCGCTCGAGGTGCACGCCACCCCGATCACGTGCCCGCCGCGATAGCCGAGCACGCATGACGAGGAGAGGATGTCGATGACGCTTCGTTCGAGGACGCTGGCGATCGCGATCGCGATCGGTGTCGCGTGCACGGCGCTGACGGGCTGTGATCTGATCCTCACGCCGACGAAGACCGCAAACGGGCAGCTCTACCAATCCGGTGACGGCAAGTACGATGCGTACTTCGCTGCCGTCCACCAGGAACAGGTGGCGGCTGCGAATTGGCCGGACGAGGCAAAGACATCGCGCAAGCCGATCGTCACCGCGCTCGATTTGAGGCCCGGCGCTTCGAACGGAACGATCCTCGCGGCGACGCGCGACAAGTCAGGCACCGCTTCGCTCGGCTCGGCGATCGAGCAGACGACGGCCGGCGAGGCGGAGCGCGCGCGCCGCCTCGGGGCGACGGCTGCGAGGCTCGACGAGCTGCAGAGGCGCGGTGAAGAGCTCAAGAAGCAGACCATCGCCGACAGGAAGAGCCTCGCCGCCGACAAGGCCGATCCGAAGAAGGTCGAGAAGAAGGACGAGATCAAGCGCGAGATGGCCGCTGCGGTCGACGCCGCCGAGTCGATGGCGAGCGACGCGCGCAAGGGAGCGAAGGAAGCCGAGGAGCTCGCGACGAAGCTTCGGGCTGCCTGGACGGGCAAGGACGAGGACGTGCGCCCGCCCCCGAAGTCCGACGACAAAGACGAGAAGCGCGACGAGAAGAAGGACGAGAAGAAGAAGCCCGAGCCCGTCGCGAAGAAGGCTCCGAGGTCCGAGGCCCCGGCCGCGAAGAAGCCGGCGCCGAAGGCGGATCCTGACGAGAAGAAGGACTCTGAGGACAAGCCGAAGCCTCCGCCGGCACAGAAGGCACCGGACGAAGTCTTCAATCCGTGACGACGCGTCCGGTTCAGCGCACCCGACGACGACCACGCGACTGACGAAGGTGGTAGCCTGCGAGATCGCCTGTGGATGCGGCGCTCCGGGACGCGTGACGACAGATCGCTCGGCGTGCTTTTCTTCGGTCGCAAGTCGTGCGCGGGAGTGAACGAAAGCCGAGAACAGCGCGAATCGAGCTGGCGGCTCTGATCGCGATCGCCCTCACTCTGGCCACGAGTGCCGTGTCGGCCGCCGAGCGGACGCCCGTTGCGGTTCGCATCTCCGAGCACTTCCACGCAGGCTGCCCGACGGAGCCGAGCGTGCGGCAGCTGCTCGAGACCCAGCTCGGGCACGTTCGCGATGCCCGCCTCGACGAGCCGGCGTTCGACGTCGGACTTCGGATCGATCAGCGAAGCGGCATAAGCCACGGGACACTCACGCTCGTCGTCGGAGGCGTGAGCGTCGAACGTACGGTCTCTTCGCCTTCCTGTGCGGACGTCATCGCCGCGCTGACGATGATGGCGGCGATCGCGATCGGCGAAGAAGCCGCTCTTGCCCCATCGCCCGAACAATCGGCGGTCGCGCCCCCGCCGGGACTCGAGGTGCAGACTCGAGAGACGCCTCCAAAACGACCGAATCCGGAACAGCCGAAGCGGACGGCCGCGCCGAACATGCAACGGCGTGAGGACCATCTACGCGTCGCCCTCGGCGCCGGCATCGAGGTCAACGGCAATCGAAGCGGCGTCTTCTTGGCCACGTGGTTCGCGCAGCTGATGTTGCCGGCGCGCTTCGATCCCGCATTCCGCCTCGGCGTCGCGCGCAGCACGACCGAGCGAGCCTCGTCGTCGCGTGGAGTCATCGCGATGCAGTGGAGCGAGATCACGTTCTCGGCTTGCGTCGATCTGCTGAACGAGCGCCGACTTCGCGTCGGACCATGCGTGAACCTCGAGGCAGGTCAGCTCGGCGCGACCGTCGTTGCGCCCCTTCCTGCGCGCACCTCGACGTACCCGTGGTTGACCGCTGGGGGCTGCGCGAGCGCGGCTTGGCGGCTTCTTCCGCATTTCTCGGTCGAGCTCACGACCGGCGCGCATGTCCCCGTGGTCCGGCCCGAGCTCTTCTTCGAACCGCGCACCGAGACGGCCGTCTACCGCACGCCGGGAGTGCTCCCCTTCGGGACTGCCGGAATCGTCGCCGAGCTGCCCTGACGGTCGAGCTCGGCACGGAATCGTCGGCGGGTGACTTTTTTCGGGACATCGGTCGCGTCCGCAGACATTGCTTGGGGACAGGAACCCCGTGATCGCTGCTGCCGCTGCACGTTCGTCTAGCGTCGTCGAGGACGTCTCCCTCGAACGGGATCGTTCTGCGAACGAACGACTGCACCGGCTCGCCCGCGACGAGTACGAATTCGTCTGGCGCTCGTTGCGAAGGCTCGGCGTACTGCCGCCGGAGACGGACGACGCTGCGCAGCAGGTCTTCGTCATCCTCGCGAGCAAGCTCGCCTCGGTCGACGTCGGCAAGGAGCGCAGCTACCTCTTCTCGATCGTCATGCGCGTGGCCGCCAACGTGCGCCGCGCCCGCGCGAAGCTCCGAGAGGTACCGGAGGAGGAGGCAATGCCTCCCGCGTCCGTTCCTCCGGCCGTCGAGACCAGCATCGAGCACGCTGAATTCCGCGCGATGCTCGACCAGCTGCTTGCTGCCATGCCGGACGAACGCCGCATCGTGTTCGTCCTGTTCGAGCTCGAGGAGATGCCGCTCGCCGAAATCGCGGACGTGCTCGAGCTGCCGCTCAACACCGTCGCGTCGCGGCTCCGCCGAGCACGGGACGACCTGCGCGCGGCGTTCGCCCGACTTCGCGCACGAAGGCAAGGAGTCTGACGTGTCTCGCTTCGATTTCGAACCGCTCACGCGCGGCGGCTCAGGCGATGAGCTGCTCAGGGAAGTGCTCGGCTCCGCTCGCCGGGACATGCCGTCACCCGGCGCGAAGGAGCGGATGTTCGTAGCGATCGATGTGGCGGCGCCTGCGCCGTCGACATGTCTTGGCCTGTCCACGTCGCTCTGGCGCGGCATCGGACTTCGGCACATCGGCATCGGCGTCGCCATGGTCGTAGGCGCCACGACGGCCGTCATGACGACGACGGCTGGCGACGGCGGAGAGCGCGCGACGCCCACGACGCACATGATGGCTCCGGTCGAGGCCGCTCCCGTCGCGGCCGCTCCCGTCGCGGAGGCACGGGCAGCGACGGACATCGCGGCTTCGCTTGCGCCCACCGAAGACACGGCAGGGATCGGGATCTCTGCGCCACCACCACGCCCGGAGCACACCCAGTCGCCGCGCCGGCACGCGGGTAACGGAGCCGTCGTCGCGCATCGTGAAAAGGCAGCCGCTCCGATCGCGGAGAAGGCAGGTGCCAAGGCCATCGCGCCTTCCGCCGACTCCACGCTCGGCCGTGAGATTGCTCGCATGGGCGCGGCACGCTCGGCGCTCGCCGGGGGCAATACCGGACGTGCGCTGCAGTTGCTCGACAGCTACGAGACGGAGTTCCCCCTCGGGGCTTTCTCCGTCGAGGTTTCGGTGCTCCGTATCGAGGCGCTCGCGCGTAGCGGGCAAGTCGACGAAGCACGCCGACTCGGTGATCAGTTCCTCGCGCAGCACCCGCAAGGAGCATTTGCACGCCGCGTAGCCGCCACGCTGAGGAGCGCAGCTCTGAGCAACGGTGACTGAACGCTGACGTCTTCAAGAGACGGACTGCTTCGTCGACTTTCCAGGGAGACTCGTCATGAGAGGTCGCTTTCTAGGGGGCTCGGTGGCCCTCGGCGCGGCGCTGACTTTGGCGCTCGGATGTTTGGTCGTTTTTCCATCGTGCACGTATCCCCGATCGCTCGGGAGGGGATTCGACGACCTCGATGCGAGTGAGGTACCGCCGTCCTTCACGAGCTTCGACGCCGGGCCCGACGTCGACGTCCGGCAACTCACGTCCTATTGCCCGTCGAACAAATGTCCCGAAGGTTTCACGACGTGTCCGGGCTCGACATTCCCGTGTGATGTCGATCTGAAGACGGACATCAACAATTGCGGCGCATGCGGTGTGTCGTGCGGCGGCCCGACGACCGCCGAGCTGTTCGAATGCGTCGAAGGTCACTGCGCCCTTCGGTGCAAGTTGCTCGATCGGATGGATTGCGACGGCATCGTCGACAACGGATGCGAGACTCCTCCGAACGATCAGAACAACTGCGGAGTATGCGGCAACGCGTGTGCTCCGGATAAACCTTGCGTCAACGTCGGCACGACGTACCAGTGCGGCTGCGACAACGGGGGGATCGCCTGCTACGGCCGTTGCTACGACCCGATGAACGACGACTTCAACTGCGGCTCGTGCGGAACGTTCTGTCCGCGGTCGGATGGAACCCCGCTGAAGACGAATACGTATCTCGGTTGCGTCGGCGGCCAGTGCGGCAACGTCAAATGCAACAAAGATACTGCCGATTGCGACCAGGACAGCGAAACTGGATGTGAGACGTCACTCGCGGATCGCAACAACTGTGGCGCGTGCGGCAACGTCTGCCCCGCGGGCCGGGACTGCCGGCGCAACCTGCTCGGCCTCTACGAGTGTTTGTGTCCCGGCGGAAAGACGTATTGCAACGGCAAATGCGTCGACGTCGCGTCCGATCCCGAGAATTGCGGCTCGTGCGGAAACACGTGCCACATCACGTCTCAACTCCAGAGCGTCGGCATTTGCAACTTCGGCACGTGCAACCGCAAGTGCGTCACCGGTAGAGCCGATTGCAACGGGAATCCGGCAGACGACTGCGAGACCGACACGAACAGCGACCCAAGGAATTGTGGTGGCTGCGGGATCGTTTGCGACGCGATCGCAGGACAGGCATGCGTCCGCGGTCGATGCACTGTCGAGCCGTGCGAGCAACCTGACGGAGGTCCGGTTCCCCAATGAGCTCCCGCCATCTGCTCCTCGCCGGGTTCCTGGCGACATCGACCGGCGCATTCATCGGCGCGTGCGCGACGAACGAAGGCGAGGGAGATCCCGTCGACTCCAGAAACGCCCCCGTTCCTCCTCGGGATCCGGACGCCCAGGCCGCCGATGCCTCGGTGGAAGCCGGTGACGCCGGCCCCTGCGTCGATTGCGAGTACTTCACCGAGACCTGCGCAGCGGATGTCCTCTGTCCGCACGATCTCTTCAGAACGAACGGCGGATTCGATCCCCGTACGCAGATCAACGTCATCACGGGACGCTCTCCGAACGACGTCTGGATCGGCGGCGCGCTCGGAGCGGTCGCGCACTTCGACGGCACGTCCTGGACTGCCTCGGACGTCGGTAACAAAGAGTCCGTCCGCACCCTGTGGCTTCGCGATTCGTCCGAAGTCTCGCTGGTCACGCTCGGACACATTTCCACCCGTGGAATCGGTGTCGTGGATGCAGGAGCTCCGTCCGCCGGCGGCTGGATCGATCCGCCGGCCCCCACGTTCCCGACCGAATACGGGAAGTGGCTGCGGGGCCTCATCTCCGGATGGGCCGCGCCCGGAGCAGAGTGGTTCTGGGGCGCCACGCAGAACTTCTGTAACGACTTCTCCTGCGTCAACAACGTGAAGCTGAAGACGAGCGGCCTCTGGCGCCTTCACACCACGCCCGACGGGAAGTTCGAGATCGCCAGCGCGATCTCGTCGACGCTCTGCCAGCAGATCGCCTGCACCGACATGACGGCCATTCATGGCGCGTCGGCGAACGAGCTCTGGGCAGTCGGTAACCGAGGCGCGACGCTTCACATCACTGGCGCCGAGAACGCTGAGCCGACGATTCAGCAATCGAACAGCCAGACGTGGAACGCGCTCCATGGCGTCTGGGTCGCGTCGCAAACCGAGGCGTGGGCCGTCGGCGCGCAAGGAACCATCCGTCGCTTTACGGGAAATACCAAGCTCTGGGACGTCGTCTCGGACGTCCCGACCGCGAACGATCTGCACGCCGTATGGGGATCGTCGTCGTCCGACATCTGGGCCGTCGGCGATGCGGGGACGGTCCTTCACTACGACGGCAAGAGCTGGTCGCGCGTGAAGATCGCCGGGCTCGAGACGCGGCGGCCCAACCTCACCGCAGTCTGGGTCCCCTCGCCTGGCCACGTCTGGATCGGCGGGCAGGGCGTCCTTCTGTCTCTCGGAGGCTTGCCGTGATGCGAGCGCTGTTCTGGACCTCCACGTCACTCATGATCGCGGCCGCCGCCGCCTGCGCTTCGTCCGACGAAGAAAAAGGCTCGACGCTCCCGCCCGTCCCGGATTCGGGGGCTCCCCTCGCGAGCGACGACGGCGGGGACGACACCCCGGATGCGAAGGACGCAGCAGCAGACGGCCAGCTCGACGGAGGAGCGGGCTGCAGCGCTGCGGGCTGGTGTCCGACGTCCCTTCCCGACAACGACCTGACGCTGAAGGACATCTGGACGATGCCGGGCCACGCCTTCGCCGTCGCGGAGAGTCCCACTCTCGGATGCAAAGCGCTCGAGTGGACCGAATCGACCGGGAAATGGTCGTACATCGACGACGGCACGCAAAACCAACCTGGAAGTACTCAGTACGTCGGACGGCTATGGGCCCCTAGCGAGGACGAGGTCTATTTCACCATCTCGCCTCGCACGGTCTTCCACGGCAAACGAAGCAGCAATGCCAACAAGCCCTGGGCGTGGACGCATCAGCAGCTCGAGAATCGAATCCCCGCCGACTATCCTCCGCAGCCGCTCAACGCGGAGCACTACACCGGTCGTCCGATGGACCTCGCGACGGCCACGAAGCTGGTTTCGCTCGGTGTCTTCGGCACGTCGGCGAGCGACGTCTACGCGTGGTACGGCAACGCCATCTATCGCATGAGCAGCGGCGACGATGGCAACCCCACATGGGCCGTCGACTACGTCGCCGATGATCTCGATCGTGCCGACGAGCAGCTGTTCTTCCTCGGCGCCACGGCGACCAGCAGCAACGACGTCTGGTTCGGAGGAGCGAGGACCGGAAAGGTCTACGAATACCGCTCGTGCGCGATGGCGGTTCACAAGACGGCGGCGGGCTACCAAAGGGCCGTCGACGGGGTCGGCAATTCTTCCGGGTGCGAGCCGCGCCCCGATTCCGGCGCCGTCGTGGTCGGTGGCGCCTCTGGATGGTTCACCGACATGAGGTCCGTCTCCCCGAACAGCATCATCGGTCTCAAAGGTGGTCAAACCGTCGTACGGATCTCGGGCACGGGAGACACGTACTCGGTAGACCTTTCACAGATTCCACTACTGGCGCCACAAGCGTCGAAGCAGTTCATGTTCCTATCGATATCGGCTGCCCCGGACGACACTCTGTGGCTCGGCGGATTCGGTCTCGTCGCGCAAGCCAAGAACGTCTGGGATGGGGATGCCGGCAGTTACCGGGTCTCGACGATCGCGCTCAATGGCTCATTCACCAACATGACGGTGTACCAGATTCGAGCATCGTCCAACGCCGACGTCTGGGCAGTCGGAGATCGCAATGCACTACACAAGACGACTCCTTGATCGGCAGCATTCGAGCATCTTCGTGCTCGCTCTGTGCGTGGCGGCTGGCGCCGTCGCTGCGAGCTGCTCGAGCGCAGACGAAGCGCCGAGCGACCAGGTCGATGCAGGCGGCAGCGATGCAGCGCCCGCCGTCGACCCCGCACAGACTGGGGACGCTTCGACGGGCGACGTCGACGCAGGCCCGGACAGCGACGCGCCACTCTTCGACGGAGGCCCCCGCGCCGTCGACTGCGGGGAGGCGCCGTGCGCAACCTCGCTCGTGACGACGCGCGGAGCCAATCCGGCCGATCTCGGCGAAGGATTCTGCGCGCTGCTCCACGACGGCACGGTCGCGTGCTGGGGTGCGGGCGGCGCCGGCCAGCTCGGACGCGGTGACGAGGCCGGAACGGCGGACAGCGCGACGGCAGAGCCCGTGCTCGGCGTCCACGACGCCGTTTCGCTCGATCACACCTGCGCCGTCGACAAGACGGGCGCCACGTTCTGCTGGGGCACCGGGCCGTTCCTCCGCAGCACGAGCGCCAGCACGACGACCGAGAAAACGGCCGTCGAGCTCGAGATCCCGTCGGCGACGAAAGTGGCGATCGGCTTCACCACCGGATGCGCGCTGACCGGCGACGGCGTCCTCTGCTGGGGAGGAAACACGTACGCGCAGGTCGCGCCGCTCGAGATGCAACCGTCGTCCGCCGTGCTCGCGCCCAAGGCCGTCGACCTTCCGTCCGGCGCGCCCGTCCAGAACATCGCCGTCGGGAATGCAGCTTTCGCGACCCGCTCGGACGGATCCGTCGTGAGCTGGGGAGCGAACCCGCCGCTCGCGCGCGTCTCGTCGCTGTTTCCGGATCCCTATCCGCTCCCCATCGCGCTGTCCTCCGTCACGAGCCTCGATGCGACCGAGGACAATGCGTGCGCTACGTCGTTCGGTGTCGGTTACTGCTGGGGAACCACGTTGCCGAAGTCGCTCGGCACGAAGAACGACGAGCCCATCCTGGTGCGCGCGCTCCCGATGGCCGTGCAGACGCCCGAGCCGATCGTGCAGATCGCGACGACACGGACGGTGACCACCACGAATCCCCCGCAGCCTCAACGATGGTGTGCCGTCGGCGCTTCTGGCGACGTGTACTGCTCCGGGTCCAACGCCGGAGGCCAGGCTGGCGACGGGACGAAGGACTTCGCGTACCACGCGGTGCGCGTCGTCGGGCTACCGGGCCCTGCAGCCCAGGTCAGGACGACACCGAACGCCACCTGCGCGCTCCTCACGAGTGGGAAGGTCTACTGCTGGGGCACCAACTTCTACGGGCAGCTCGGTAACGGGAAGATCAAGACTGCAAGTACATCGCCACAGGAAGTGGTGTTGCCATGAAGAAGATTCGAACGCTTTACTTCACAGCTCCGATCGTCCTCGCGATCTTCGCCGCAGGTGCGTGCACCGAGGACCGCAACGATGGTTTCCGGACCGCGCCGACGCTCATCGCGGAGGACGATGGTGGGCCGGACGCGGCGGACTGCAGCTTCCAGTGCTCACTCGACGGTCGATCCGTGATCGAGACGTGCACGGGGAAAGTCGTCGAGACTTGCTCGGAAGATCTCGCCTGCGGTGAAGCGCGTTGCCAGCCTCCTTGCGCGGCAGCAGCGGCGGACAAGCGCTCCGACGGGTGTGATTTCTACTTCCAGACCGCCCGATACACGAAGAAGTTCGCCCAGAGCTGTCATGCGGTGTTCGTCGTCAACACCTCGATCAAGCCGGTGGACCTCTCTCTCGAGCTCGAAGGCAAGAAGCTCGATATATCGAAGTCGGTTTATCGTACGAATCCCGGCGACGCGGAGCTGATCCCACACTCGGGCTCGCTGCCGCCTGGCGAGAGTGCGATCGTCTTCATCTCGGACTTGGATCCGAGCAAGCCAAAGCCCATCGTCGACACGATCGCTCCGTGTCCGAAGGGCGTGGTCCCCGCCTCGTATGCGGACCCGCTGCCCGATGGAACGGGCTTCGGCTCGGCGTTCCGCCTGACGTCGACGATGCCGGTCGCGGTGACGTCGATGTACCCGTTTGGTGGCGCGAAGAGCTACATCCCTTCGGCCACGCTCCTCCTTCCCGTTGCGACGTGGGGCAAGGAACATCTCGTCATCAACGGATGGGAGGCCGGCAAGAGCGGTTTCCCGGGTGCACAGATCATCGCCTCGGAGGACGAGACGGATGTGACGATCTTGCCGAAGGTCGACATCCAGGACGGTGACGGCGTCGTCGGAACGCTCGCAGGCAAGTCGGCGACGTACCGACTCGGCAAGGGACAGATCCTTCAACTCCTGCAGTCCGAGGAGCTATCCGGGAGCATCGTCGTTTCGACGAAGCCGACGTCGATCTTCGGCGGCAACTCCTGCGCTGACATCCCGATCACCGGCGGAACCTGCGATACGCTGAATCAGCAGATTCCTGCATTCGATCAGTGGGGCTCCGAATACGTCGGCGTCGGATATCGTCCGCGCCTCGGCAACGAGCACGAGCTCATCGCGTATCGGATCGTCGCTGCACGTGACGGGACGGTCCTCGACTACGATCCCGAGCCCCCGCCCGGCGCGCCGCTCACGATGTCCGCCGGCGAAGTCGCCATGTTCACGCAGGGCACCGGCGATGCCTTCGTCGTCCGAACCCAGGACGCCGATCACCCCATCTACCTCGCCGCGTACATGAGCGGCTGGGCTCAGAGCTTGACCGGGACGTCCGGCGATCGCGCGGTGTCTTATGGCGGCCGCGGAGACCCCGAGTTCGTCAACGTCGTCCCCGCCGGCCAGTACCAGAGCTCGTACAGCTTCTATGCTGATCCGTCGTACACCGAAACGTCGCTCGTCATCGTCAGAGCCAAGGCGGGGAATGAAGAGTTCAAGGACGTCTGGCTCGACTGCGCGGGCGGCAATCTGACGAACTTCCAGCCCATCGGAACGAGAGGCGAGTACGAGTTCGTTCGTGTCGACCTCGAACGCAACGGCGGCCCAGGCGAACGGTTCGGAAACAACGTCTGCCGAACGGGTCTCCAGCGCATGCACAGCGACGGGCCGTTCACGGCGACGCTCTGGGGCTGGGCATACGCGGCCAGCTACGCGTATCCGAGTGGAATGGCGCAGCGAAAGCTCGTGAAGACGCCTCTCGCCCCCGTGCAGTGAACGGCGGGGCGGGCGCGCCTCGAGCCCAGCCGTGGACGTCTTCCTCGGCGGGCTCACGCGTCCATGGGTGCTTGACCATCCGCTATACTGGACCTACATCCACTATCATGAATGCGGCTGCGCTGCGGGCGGGGACGAACGACGGCTACGCCAGTCCCCGCTGGCTCGCAGAGAAGCTCGGCGCGAAGTGGCTTCGCATCCTGGACGTACGGGGTGCAGGCTCCATACGCGACGACCGCAGCGGTACCCGGCTACGGGTCGAGGACGCCGCGCCGGGCTTCGTCGAGATCGGTCCACGCGAAGGATGGGCTCGCATCGGACACTGGGGGCAGACCTCGGAGCCGCCGGCAGCGTTCCTGCGAGGACACATCCCCGGCTCGACGAGCCTCGACGTCGGTCGCCGACTCTTCGACGAGACCGGCACGATCGTGCCCGCGCCCGAGCTCGCAATGGCAATGAGCGAGATCGGCGTCGGAGACGAGCACACGGTCGTCCTCGTCGACGAAGGACGCCCCGCGGCGGCGCTCGTCGCGGCCTGGCTGCTCCGTCGTTACGGCCACGCCGAAACGCTCATCCTGAGCGGCGGCTTCCCGCGCTGGGCCGCAGAGGGGCGGCCCGTCACGCGCGATCTCGTGAAGCACCCATTCGCGAGCTTCACGGCGAAAACTCCGTCGTGACCGGTTCAGCAACGACTCCGTCGTGATCGGGTATCGCCCGAGGAGATGAGCACCGACCGAGTGCGCGGATCGTGCGACCGCTCCGCGAGCTCCATCCTTCGATCCACTCTCCCCTTCCCGGCGGTTTTGGTCTCGCTCGCGTGTAACTCTCGTGTGACAGACAGCTCGACGCTCGTCGCGGGTTGGAACAAGGAGACCTAGGGGCAGCTGACCTCTGGTCTCTGTCGACTGCTGCACTGTCTTCTCGAGGCGAGATTTACAGGGAGACAGGGGGACAGTGAGATCAGAGGGAGAGGGCCTCCTCTCCCTCTTCAACTGGAACCTCGTCGGGCCCACACCAAACATTAAGCGCACGCGTAGCGAGCACGTCAAGTTTAGT
>JAEXCN010000373.1 GCA_023402175.1 Pseudomonadota bacterium
GATCCACATCGCGGACCCGTCGGGCAAGCCGCTGCCCAACACCGCCGTCACGCTCGGCGTGCTCTACAACTCGGTAGCGAAAGGCGAGAGCCGCAAGCGTCTGTCGCTCACGACGAACGCACTCGGCGTCGCGAAGATCGAGCACCTCGAGACTGGAAGCACCGTCGCTTACCGTCCGATGGTCATCTCGGACAACGCGACCTTCTCGGCGATGCCGTTCCGCATGCCCGAGAAGAGCGGCATGCGGGCGATCCTCCACGTCTACCCGGTCGTCGAGTCGATCGAGCAGGCGCTCGTCGTATCGCAGTCGTACGTCTACACCGAGGTGAAGGACGACCGCATCCAGGTGCAGCAGGCGTTCAAGATCTACAACTTCGGAAAGACCGCCTGGGTCCCGAGGGATCTCGTCGTTGCGCTGCCCGAAGGCTTCACTGCGTTCACCTCGCAACAAGGGATGAGCGACACGGGCGTCGATGCCGTCCCGAACAAAGGCGTCCGCATCCACGGAACGTTCGGACCAGGGCAGCACATGCTCGAGTTCCGCTGGCAGCTGCCCTACGCTGGCGAGGCGGAGGTGCGCTTCGACGTCGGAATGGCGCCTCACATGGCGGCGGCGCGGGTCATCGCGCCCGCGTCGAAAGACATGACCCTCGAGGTGCCGGGCTTCCCGCCTCCGCAGTCGACGAACGACGGCATGGGCCAGCGGGCGCTCATCACCGAGCTGCAGGTCCGACGGGAAGACCCCACGCTCAAGTCGGTCTCGGTCGTCATCCGCGGCCTTCCGACGGAAGGGCCCGGGAAGCTGATCGCGACGGTGCTCGCCGCCGGTGGGCTGCTCGTCGGTCTCGTCCTCGGGTCCCAGAAGCCGTCTTCGCGGGACCGGAAGAACGAGCGCGCACGCATTCTCGCCGAGCTCGAGGACCTCGAGCGGGCGCGGCTCGCCGGCGACGTCGGCCCGAAGACGTACGAGAAGGCCCGGCGCGAGCTCCTGGACGACCTTGCGCGGACGTTTGCCGACGAGACGCCGGCTCCGGCCCCAGCGGGTCGCCGAGCGCGTCCTCGCGCCGTCTGAGAGCGGGCAACCCTCATCCCGCGGGTCGTCGAGCGGTCCCTCACGCCGTCTGGGAGCGGGCAACCTCTCCCGCGGTGTCGCCGAGCGCGCCCTCGCGCCGTTCGAGAGCGGGCCGATCTATCTCGAGCGACGCTGTGGAAAACCGGGCTGACGAGCCTGGGGGAATGTGGCGGATGTGCCTGAGGACACCGCTTGGGACAAAATGATCCACGGCCAAGCCGGAGATTCCTCCAGCGCCACTCCCCAGCCGTCCCGTCCCAAACCCCTGAGCATCGTTGGGCTTCTCGGGTTTTCCCCGGTCCCCACAGGCCCTAGAACTACGGTAAGTTAATTAAATACTATCTCCCTCTATCTACGACACGAGAGAGGGCGATCCAAATTTGCGGACCAAATCGCGCCGAGCTCGTTCCGAGTCGTCACCGATCAGCTCATCGCCGGCGAGCCGGCCTCCCGAGCGACGACGGCGACGACGGGAAGATGACGACGAACGCATGTACTCACGGGTATAGAGATTGGGGCCGTGGCCCCTTGACGGCGCATGGCAACCCAGGCACTTGGCATAAGCCGCTGATGCCGATCAGCGCCGAGGACACGAGATGGAGCTCACCGTCGCGAAGAAGGACCTTCTGAAGATCGTTGCTCGGATGCAGGGGGTCGCCGAGCGAAAGAGCACGATGCCCGTGCTCGCGAACGTCCTGCTCGCAGCCGACGGGAACAATGCTCTCCGGCTCGCCGCCACGGACCTGTACCTGGCGCTGATGGGCCGCATCCCGGCAGAGATCGCGAAGGGCGGAAGCGTCGCCGTTTCGGCGAAGGACCTCTTCGAGCGCGTGAAGATGATGCCCGACGGTCCGGTCGTCATCGCCTCGCAGGAGAACGCCACCACGACGATCAAGGCCGCCGGTACCGCGCGTCGGTACACGCTTCGCGGCATGCCCGGGGACGACTTCCCCCCGCTCCCGCAGCCGGCCGAAGGGTCCCCTACCCTCGCGCTCGACGTCGAGGTGCTCTCGGAGCTGATCGCGAAGACGCACTTCTCGATTTCGACGGACGAGACGCGCGCGCATCTGAACAGCGCGCTGTTCGAGTGGGACGGTGACGTCGTTCGCATGGTCACGACCGACGGTCACCGCCTCTCGAAGATCGACGTGAAGGTCTCCGGTCGCCAGGCCTCCGAGACCATGCTCATCCCGCTGAAGGCGATCCAGGAGCTCCGCAAGCTGTGCGACGAGATGGCGGCTGATGGCCCCACGACCGGCGCCGACGGCGAGAAAAAGAAGCCGGAGCTGCTCATCACCCGTAGCGGCGCGAGCGCGTTCTTCCAGGGCGCCGGCACGACGTTCAGCGTGAAGCTCGTCGACGCGCAGTTCCCGCCGTATTCGCAGGTCATCCCGCAGGCGAGCGAGAAGGTCGTCCGCGCGCCGCGCTCGGCCCTCGCCGACGCGTTGAAGGCCGTCTCCGTCGCCGCGAGCGAGCGCACGGGAGGCGTGAAGCTCTCGCTGACGAAGGGCTCGATGCGCATCACGAGCGAGTCGCCCGAGAGCGGTGACGGCTTCGACGAGATCCCCGTCGAGTACGCCGGCCCGAACATGAGCATCGGCTTCAACGCGAAGTACTTCCTCGACGTGCTCGCGGCGATTGGCGACGACGAGGTGGCTATCGGCCTCTCGGGCGAGCTCGATCCCGCGGTGCTTCGTCCGGCCGGCGCGACGACGTCTTCCGATCGGCAGTTCCTGTCGGTCGTGATGCCGATGCGCATCTGACGCGTCCCGCTCGCGGGCACGTGGCAGTCATGCGACCGCTTCGCGTCGAGCACGTCCAGATTCGATCGTTCAGAAACCTCGCGAGCGTCGACATCGACCTCGGCGAGCGTTTCAACGTCGTCGCCGGAGACAACGGCCAGGGCAAGACGAACTTGCTCGAAGCGGTCTACGTCCTCGCCACGTCGAAGAGCTTCCGCAGCTCGAAGATGACCGACGTCGTCGCGTTCGGAGCAGAGCTCGCGAGCGTTCGTGGACGTATCGACGAGGACGGTGACGCTCGCGTGCAGTCCGTCGGCATCCGGGCGGGCGCACGCATGGTGAAGATCGACGACAAGCGGCCGGCGACGCTCGCAGCGTATGCGGTCCGGACTCCGATGGTCGTCTTCCATCCCGGAGAGATCTCGCTGTCCATGGGCGCGAGTGCCGAGCGAAGGCGGCTTCTCGATCGGACGTCGCTCTATCTCGCGCCCGCTGCGATGGACGACCTCGACAGCTACACGAAGGCGCTCCGTGCGCGTCAGCGCGCGCTCGAGACGCGAGGCCCGAGCGCGAAGGACCTCGTCGAGTGGGAGACGCTCTGCGTGCGTCATGGGCTCGCGCTGATGGAGCATCGTGCTCGCGCAGGCGAGCTCCTTGCGGATGGCGCGAAGAAAGCGTTCGCGCGAATCGCGGCACCCGATCTCCAGCTCGACGTTGCATACGCGCCAGGGGCGCCGCGCGACGAGGCGACGTTCCTCGCCGAGCTCGAGCGCCGTCGTCCCGTCGATCTCAGGCGCGGGAGCGCTGGCGTAGGTCCGCATCGGGACGACCTTGCGCTCTCGATCTCGGGGCATCCGGTTCGAGGTGTTGCATCCCAGGGGCAGCACCGCGCAGTGACGCTGGCGCTCAAGTCGGCCGAGATCGAGGTGATCGGTGCGGCTCGAGGCGTGAGGCCGGTCCTCTTGCTCGACGACGTCTCGAGCGAGCTCGATCGCGAGCGTACGGCGGCGCTGTTCTCGTTCCTCCGCGACCAGGAGGGACAAGTGATCCTCACGACGACGCGTCCTGAGCTCATCGACACGGGGACGAATGCCGCGCGCTCCGATTTCGTGATCCGAGGCGGTGTGATCGAGCAGGTTTCGCGCGTTGTCCCGGGGGCCTGAACGCACCCTTCCGCGGCGCGCACCGGCGCTCGGTCGGGCGCGGCCGCAGCCGTCCAAGGACGCGGCTCTTCGCTTCGCCACGCGGCACGAAATCGACGAGCGCGAGCTAAGCTAACTAGTTGGAATCTGGCGGCAAAAGTTCGCGTTTACGCTTGCCGGTGGAGGGGTTGGCTCGTATACTCTCGTTCCCCCCGTGGCGCGTACCTTGGACGACGTTTTCCGTCCCCTGGCGAGCCCTCTCCCTCAAACACGGATCTTGTCCGCGGAACAAACGGAGATGTTTTTCCGTCCGCGGAGTCCGAAAGCAGCGCTTCGAACATGACCGAGTCGACCGACGTCAACGTCCCCCGCGAACCGCAGGCTGCGTCCAACTACGGCAGCGAGAGCATCACCGTTCTCGAAGGCCTCGAGGCGGTCCGCAAGCGGCCGGGCATGTACATCGGAGACGTCCACGACGGCTCCGGGCTGCACCACCTCGTCTGGGAAGTCGTCGACAACGCCGTGGACGAGCACCTCGCCGGCCACTGCTCGCGGATGGATGTCACCATCCACTTCGACGGATCGCTCACGGTCGACGACAACGGACGCGGCATCCCGGTCGGCCGTCACGAGGAGCAGTCGAAGAAGCTCGGGAGGGACATCGACGTCGCGGAGGTCGTGATGACGGTCCTCCATGCCGGCGGCAAGTTCGATCACTCGAGCTACAAGGTCTCCGCAGGTCTCCACGGCGTCGGCGTCAGCGCGGTGAACGCCGTCAGCGAGTGGCTGAAGCTCGAGATCAAGCGCGACGGGAAGGTCCACTTCCAGGAGTACCGCCGTGGTGCCCCGGTGTCGCCGATCTCGGTCATCGGCTCGACGGACAAGACCGGGACGAAGATCACGTTCAAGCCCGACCCGCAGATCTTCACGCTCACCGAGTACAGCTACGACATCCTCGCGAGCCGCCTCCGCGAGCTCTCGTTCCTCAACGCGGGTTTCGTCATCACGCTCACCGACGAGCGCGGGGAAGGCCGCAAGGAGACGTTCGAGTACAAGGGCGGCATCCGCGAGTTCGTCGAGCACCTCAACAAGACGAAGGAGCCGGTCCACGACAAGGTCGTGCACATCATCGCGGAGTCGCCCTCCGAGAGCGGCGCGCCGATCGTCGTCGAGGTCGCCCTCCAGTGGAACTCGACGTACGCGGAGCAGATCTTCCCGTACACGAACAACATCCACAACAAGGACGGCGGCACGCATCTCACGGGGTTCAAGGGCGCGCTCACCCGCGTGTTCAACAACTACGGAACGGCGGCGAACCTCTTCAAGGAGGTCAAGAACGGCCTCACCGGTGAAGACATCCGCGAAGGCCTCACCGCCGTCATCAGCGTGAAGCTCCCCGACCCGTCGTTCTCGTCGCAGACGAAGGACAAGCTCGTCACTAGCGAGGCGAAGACGGTCGTCGAGAACGTCGTCATCGAGAAGCTCGGTCGCTTCTTCGAGGAGAACCCCGGGACGGCACGCAAGATCGTCGAGAAGACGATCCTCGCGGCGAAGGCACGTGAGGCCGCGCGCAAGGCGCGTGAGGTCGTGCGCAAGTCCTCGATGGACTACACGAGCCTCTCCGGCAAGCTGGCGGACTGCCAGAGCCGCGATCCCGAGACGAGCGAGATCTACATCGTCGAGGGAGACAGCGCGGGTGGCTCGGCGAAGCAGGGCCGTGACCGCAAGTTCCAGGCGATCCTCCCGCTTCGCGGAAAGATCCTGAACGTCGAGCGCGCGCGTCTCGACAAGATGCTCTCGTCGGCGGAGATCGGCACGCTCATCACCGCGCTCGGTTGCGGCATCGGCAGCCCCGAGCAGGGCGGCAGCTTCGACATCTCGAAGCTTCGCTACCACCACATCGTGCTGATGACCGACGCCGACGTCGACGGAAGCCACATCCGCACGCTGCTTCTCACGTTCTTCTATCGGCAGATGCCGGAGCTGCTCGAGAAGGGCTACCTCTACATCGCGCAGCCCCCTCTCTACCGCGTCTGGAAGGGCAAGAAGGGCATCTACATGAAGGACCAGGCTGCCCTCGACCGGTTCTTCCTCGAGCAGGGCGTCGAAGGCCTCTCTGTCCGCGCCTCGAAGGGCCCGTGGCTCTCGGGCAAGCCGTTGCTCCACCTCGCCGAGCGCCTCCGCAACTTCCGCAAGGCCCTCTCGAAGATCGATCGGCGCGCCGATGCGAAGCTCGTCTCGGCGGTGCTCCGCGCCGGCGGCCTCGGGAAGAACGAGATCCGCGACCGCAAGAAGGTCGAAGCCGCCAAGCCGCTCATCGTCGAGTACTTGCAGCGCAAGTACCCGGACATCTTCCCGCTGACGATCGACATCGGCGAGGAGACGGAGCATGGCGCGGCGACGCTGGCGATCCGCCCGCGCGCCGGCTCGGCTGCGAGCGAAGTCACCGTCGACTGGTCGCTCGTCGAGTCGGCCGAATACGAGGAGCTCTACTCGATCGAGCAGGACGTTCGCTCGATCGGCCCCGCACCGTACTTCGCGAAGAACGTGAAGCCTGGTGAGGAGGGCGAGTCGGCCGCCGCCGACGCCAAGGAGACGGAGCTCGAGGACGCAGACGCTCTCTGGGATCACATCGAGATGCGCGGGCGCAAGGGCTGGAACCTCCAGCGCTACAAGGGGCTCGGCGAGATGAACCCGGAGCAGCTCTGGGAGACGACGCTCGATCCGAACGCGCGCGTCATGCTCCAGGTGCGCCTCGACGATGCGGTGCAGACCGACCAGGTCTTCACCGTCCTCATGGGCGACCAGGTCGAGCCGCGACGCGACTTCATCGAGAAAAACGCGCTCAACGTCCGAAACCTCGACATTTGAGCTCGCGGAGGGGGGCTCCGGTCGCGCATGCAGCCGTCGTCGTCCTCATGGCGACGGCGGGCTGCGGCGTGATCAGCGGGCTATCCGATCTCCAGATCGCAAGCGTTGCGGACAGCGACTCTGGAGTCGGCGCGGGCGGAGACGGTGGTGACGTCGGCGACGTCGGCGACGGCGCGCGTCCCTCTCCGACGAACGACGACGCGGGGCACGATGCGGATCGCGCCGAACCCGCGGACGCTGCGGGACTCGACGCCGGGGCGGCGCATGTGCGGTGCGACGATGCCGACTGCGAGGGCCGATGCTGCATCACTCCGGCGGGCAGAGGTACCTGCGCTCCTCCAGGCACGGCATGTCCCGCGCAGACGATCGTGCTCGCGTGCGACGAGACGAGCGACTGCCCGACAGGGCAATCGTGCTGTCTCCGATTCTCAGGAGTGAGCCCGCACTCCGAATGCGCAGCCTCGTGTCCGGCAGAAGACGACGCTCTCTGCGCTTCCAGCGCGGAATGTAAAGCCCCCGAGACCTGTGTTCCGCTGTCGACGCTCGGCTTCTCGTCGAAAAACGGCAAGGGCGCGTGCGAGTGACGACGCCACGTTCGTGACGGACGCGGTGGTCGCGTCCATGCGTGCGCGCGCCCGAAGCGGATGCCGAGAGCGCTGGCGACCCCTGGCGACCCGTCGATCGGTCGCGCTCGCGGCGGCCGGTGCGATGGAACGCAGACCTGGTTGCACGGCACATGCCCGTGATTAACGTGGCTCTTGCGATAGGAAAGCCCCGCACGCTCGAGGGCCCGGAGAGCCGGGCCTCTCGCGTGTTCGTCGCCGGAGGTATGGGGGATCACCAGAGAAGGAGTTTTGCCGATGCGTCCCGATCGGATGACGACGAAGAGCCAAGAGGCGTTTCGCGCCGCAGCGGACCTTGCCAGCCGTCGAGGTAATCCGGAGATCGTTCCGGAGCACCTCATCCGCGCGATGTTCGAGCAGGAGGGTGGCGTCGCGCTTCCGATCTTCCAGAAGGCGGGAGGCGATCCCGACGCGGTCCTCGAGCGGGTCGACGACTACCTCGGCAAGCTGCCGCGCGTGTCCGGCGGGGCGGAGCCCACGCTCTCGCGACGAACGATGGAGATCATCCGTCGCGCCGAGGACGAGGCGAAGCAGCTCAAGGATGACTTCATCTCGGTCGAGCACTTCTTGCTCGCGACGGCGAAGCACGATCGCGAGGTGCAGTCCGCACTGCAGTCGGCCGGCGGTGTGACCTACGAGAAGCTCCTCTCGGCGCTCGCATCGGTGCGAGGCTCGCAGCGGGTGACCGATCGCGAGCCCGAAGCGAAGTTCCTCGCGCTCGAGAAGTACTGCCGCGATCTCACCGAGGCCGCGCGCAAGGGCAAGGTCGATCCGGTCGTCGGGCGCGACGAGGAGATCCGGCGCGTGATGCAGGTCTTGTCGCGTCGCACGAAGAACAACCCCGTGCTCATCGGCGAGCCGGGTACCGGAAAGACCGCGATCGTCGAGGGTATCGCGCAGCGGATCAACCGCGGTGACGTCCCCGAGTCGCTCAAGAACAAGCGCGTCGTCGCCCTCGACATGGGCGCGCTCGTCGCCGGTGCGAAGTACCGCGGTGAGTTCGAAGATCGCCTGAAGGCGGTGCTCAAGGAGGTCGAGTCGGCGCAAGGCGAGATCATCCTCTTCATCGACGAGATCCACACGATCGTCGGCGCCGGCGCGGCCGAGGGGTCGATGGACGCGGCGAATCTGCTGAAGCCGGCCCTCGCGCGCGGTGAGCTCCGCTGCATCGGCGCGACGACGCTCGACGAGTACAAGAAGCGGATCGAGAAGGACGCCGCGCTCGAGCGTCGCTTCCAGCCCGTGTACGTCTCGCAGCCGTCGGTCGAGGACACGATCGCGATCCTCCGAGGTCTGAAGGAGCGCTACGAGGTCCACCACGGGATCCGCATCCAGGACGCTGCGCTCGTTGCTGCGGCGACGCTCTCGGATCGCTACATCACCGAGCGGTTCCTGCCCGACAAGGCGATCGACCTCGTCGACGAGGCGGCCTCCAAGATCAAGATGGAGGTCGACAGCATGCCGGCGGAGATCGACACCGTGCAGCGCCGGCTGACGCAGCTCCAGATCGAGCAGGAGGCCCTGAAGAAGGAGCGCGATCCGGCGAGCAAGGCGCGTCTCGACGACATCAAGCGCGAGATCAGCGAGCTCGAAGAGCAGCGCGACGCGATGAGGGCGCAGTGGATGCGCGAGAAGGAGCTCATCGATCAGATCCGAAAGGCGCAGCCGCAGCTCGAAGAGCTGCGCGTCGAGGCGGAGACCGCCCAGCGCCGCGGTGATCTCGGCAAAGCCGCCGAGATCCGTTACGGCACGATCCCGGAGCTCGAGAAGCGCGTCGAGCAGCTGCGCCGCGATCTCGCGAAGGTGCAGGAGAAGACCGCCTACCTCAAGGAGGAGGTCACCGATCAAGACGTCGCCGCGATCGTCGCGAAATGGACCGGCATCCCGGTCGCGAAGATGCTCGAAGGCGAGATGCAGAAGCTGCTCCGGCTCGAGGACGAGCTGCGCAAGCGCGTCGTCGGGCAGGAGGATGCGCTCGTCGCCGTCGCGAACGCGGTCCGCCGCTCGCGCGCGGGCCTCGGGGATCCGAATCGCCCGATCGGCAGCTTCCTCTTCCTCGGACCGACCGGCGTAGGAAAGACCGAGCTCGCTCGAGCGCTCGCCGAGTTCCTCTTCGATGACGAGCGCGCGATGGTGCGGCTCGATATGAGCGAGTACCACGACAAGTACACGGTCAGCCGCCTCATCGGCGCGCCGCCCGGGTACGTCGGATACGAAGAAGGCGGTCAGCTCACCGAGCCGGTCCGCCGGAGGCCGTACACGGTGATCCTCTTCGACGAGGTCGAGAAGGCGCACCCCGACGTCTACAACGTGCTGCTCCAGGTCCTCGACGACGGTCGCCTCACCGACGGCCAGGGTCGAACGGTGAATTTCAAGAACACCGTCGTCATCCTCACGAGCAACATCGGCTCGTCGCACATCCAGGCGATCAACGAGCGGGATCTGCCCACCGAGGACAAGAAGGACCTCATTCGCGCCTCGGTGATGGACGATGTCCGGAAGTCGTTCCGTCCGGAGTTCCTGAACCGCCTCGACGAGACGGTCGTCTTCAACCTCCTCGATCGGAAGGACGTCCACGCGATCATCGACATCCAGCTCCGTCGCTTCCAGGACCGCCTGGCGAAGCGCGAGATCTTCGTCGAGCTCACCCCGGCGGCGAAGGACGTGCTCGCGGACGTTGGTTGGGATCCGCAATACGGCGCTCGTCCTCTGAAGCGTGCGATCCAGCGCTATCTCGAGGACCCGCTCGCGAAGCACATCATCGCTGGTGAGTACCCGCCCGGCACGCAGCTCCGGGTCGATCGCGGTGAGGACGGCCAGCTGACGTTCCAGCCGGAGATGGCGAACTAGATCGCAAGCGGATCGACGGCTCGTTCACGAGCACGATGACGGCCGATCGAGCACGGGACGAGGTGCTCGGTCGGCCGTCGATCTTTCGGGATGGCGCGAGCTCGGGCAACGCTTCCCCGCGCTCGAGGAGAAATTTCTCTCGGCGGATGCGCTCGGACGGAAGCCGCTGCCGCGCGAGAGAGGGCGAACCGCCAAGCCGCCAAGCCCTGAGCCTTGGTCTCATCGCGTCGCAGCTCGTCAGTCCGAGAGCAGCATCGGACGCGCCAAGGTCGCTCCGCGGAACATCTCTCGCGCGAAGGCGCAGTCGGAGCGATGAAGCCCGTTCGAGAAGAAGATCAACAGGGAGACATGAGACAGGGAGCCGAGAGGGAGGGGCCTTGCTTCGGTTCCGACCTGGACCCTCGTCGCCTCTCGCAAAACGCTTTCGCGTTTTGCTCGCAAATTTGAGCCTCCCGCTCATCCGGCGAGCTTGTTCCGCACAGGCACTGGCGTCCTTGCCGGCTGCGGGACTCGGACGGAGAGCGGCCTGCGTCACGCGGCAGCGTTCATCGTCACAAGTGCGTGTCAACGAAACTGAGGGAAGCCCATCTCGCGTCGGTTGGCGCAAGGGCATTGGTCTCAGGGGACGCTCTCGGCGGCCGCTGGTGCTTGCTTGAAGGTGCGGATCTCCTTCACGCGTCGTTCGTAGTCGCGCTGGCCCGGCTCGTCGATCTGCACGCCGCCGAAGCGCGCTTCGAGGTAGCGATTGGTCAGATCGAGGACGGTGTCCGCAAGCGGATGGTGTCGCGACACGAGATCCTTGGCATGGCGAAGCGGCGGTAGCGACGGCGGCCGCGGGATCCCCTGCGTTGCCAGCGCGAGCTCGAGGCCCCGGTAGAGCGCCGTTGCCGCCTCGAGCTTCGGATCGATGCGGGTCTTGTCCGGCGACTCCGGCGAAGCGGGCTTCGGGACACGGCGGCGCCGCCAGAGGATGTAGCCGCCGAGCGCGACGACGAGGAGCGCGCCCGCGAGCACCGTCGGCCGTGTGACCCTCTCCATCGCGCCGCGGTTCGTGCCAGTCTGCGAACGGAGTCGCTCGTAGCGTCGGCTCAGGTCCTCGAAGATGCGGACCTGCGTCTTCAGGTCGTAGCCGATGACGTACCGGTTCCAGCGCTGCGAGAGCGCCTCGAGCAAGTCGCGCACGTAGACCCACGCACCAGACGTGTCCTGCAGCGGCTGCGCGCCGGACGTCGGCGTCGGATCGAAGGTCACCCATCCGTGGACGGGATCGTCGAGGTACGCCTCGACCCACGAGTGCGCGTCACCTTGCCGGACGGCGTAGTAGCGACCGAAGCGGTTGTACGTTCCGCCGACGAAGCCGGTGACGTTGCGTGAGGGGATCCCGATCTCGCGCAGCATGATCGCCATCGCCGTCGAGAAGAACTCGCAATGGCCTTTCTTCGACTCGAAGAGGAAGTGATCGACTGGCTGCGGCTTGCCACCGGAAGGCGATCCGAGCTGGTACTTGAAGTCGTGCTTCAGGTGCTCCTCGATCGCCTTCGCCTTGAGATAGGCGGTGGGCTGCGTATCCGCCCACTCGTGCGCGAGGTGCGCGATGCGCTCCGGCGTATCGGGCGGGAGCTCGAGGTAGCGCGGGCGGTCCTGCGATGACAGTGCCTCCGTGATC
>JAEXCN010000092.1 GCA_023402175.1 Pseudomonadota bacterium
CCGCCCCCGCCGGCGGGGGGGCGCGGCCCCCCGGCGGACGCCGGATCCAACGAAAGCGACGAGCCAAACGAAGCTACGTAGTGGCGCGCTGACGTCGCGGATCACCCTCGCAGCCGGCAAGGCCGCGACCGCAGGCGCGAGGGCGCTGCTCCCCGGCGGACGCCGGATCCAACGAAAGCGACGAGCCAAACGAAGCTACGTAGTGGCGCGCTGACGTCGCGGAACACCCTCGCAGCTGGCAAGGCCGCGACCGCAGGCGCGAGGGCGCTGCTCCCCGGCGGACGCCGGATCCAACGAGAACGAGGTGCGGAGGGGACCACCCCATGGCGGATCAGATGACCAAGCAAGGGGGCGTTAAACAGAAACGCCGCCCATCCCGAAGGACGGCGGCGTCTCTGAGGTACTCACTGCTGCGGCCTAGGGGGCCTCACCAGTGAGGGGTGGAGAGGATCACTCCTCGTTCACCGCCGCCAGCGAAGGCGAAGGCTGCGGAATCGGCGGAGCCGGCGCGTAACGCGCACCCTCCTGCTCGATCACCTCGCCCTCGACCACCAGGTTCAGCGACTTGTACGCCGCCAGACCCGTACCGGCCGGGATGAGACGTCCCATGATGACGTTCTCCTTCAGGCCGCGCAGCGTGTCCGTCTTCCCGTTGATCGCCGCTTCCGTGAGGACCTTGGTGGTCTCCTGGAAGGAGCTCGCGGAGATGAAGGACTCCGTCGAGAGCGACGCCTTCGTGATGCCGAGGAGCAGAGGCTCCGCGATACCCGGGCGACCGCCGCGCTCGATCACGCGCTGGTTCTCGCGCTCGAACACGTGCTTCTCGACGTTCTCGTCGACCAGGAAGTTCGTGTCGCCGACGTCCTTGATGCGCACGCGGCGCAGCATCTGACGAACGATGACCTCGATGTGCTTGTCGTTGATGGCGACGCCCTGGAGCCGGTAGACCTGCTGGATCTCGTTCACGAGATAAGCAGCGAGCTCCTTCTCACCCTTCACGCGAAGGATGTCGTGCGGGTTCGCCGGTCCGTCCTGCAGCGGCTCGCCCGCGCGAACGCGGTCACCCGGCTGGACGTGGATGTGCTTGCCCTTCGGGATCAGGTACTCACGCGCCTGGTCGTTCAGCGGCTGCCCGTCATGGCTGAAGGGCGTGATGATGACCTTGCGCTTGCCCTTGGTGTCCTTGCCGAACGAAACCTCGCCGTCGATCTCGGCGATGATGGCGTGGTCCTTCGGCTTGCGGGCCTCGAAGAGCTCGGCGACGCGCGGGAGACCACCGGTGATGTCCTGGGTCTTCGTGCTTTCGCGCGGGATCTTCGCGATGACGTCGCCCGGCTCGAGCAGGTCGCCGTCCTGGACGGTGATGTTCGCGCCGACGGGCAGGAGGTAACGCGCCTCGAGCGTCGAGCCCGGGAGCTTCACCGTGTCGCCCGTCTCCGGGTGCTTGATGCTGACGCGCGGGCGGAGATCCGCGGCGCGCGACTCGATGACGACCTTGCGCGAGAGGCCGGTGACCTCGTCGAGCTTCTCGATCATCGTGACGCCCTCGACGATGTCGCCGAACTTCGCGACGCCGCCGACCTCGGTGAGGATGACGTTGGCGAACGCGTCCCACTCCGCGAGGAGCTGGCCGGGCTTCACCTTGTCGCCCTCGGCGCACTTGAGCACCGCGCCGTAGACGAGGCGGTGGTGCTCGCGCTCGCGGCCGGTGTCGTCGACGATGACGAGCTCGCCGTGGCGGTTCATCACCGTGACGCTGCCGTCACGACGCCGCGCGAGGTTCGCGCCGCGAACGTTGACGAAGCCTTCCGCGCGCGACTCGATCGAGGACTGCTCGATCTTGCCGCGTGCCGCCGCGCCACCGATGTGGAACGTGCGCATCGTGAGCTGCGTACCCGGCTCGCCGATCGACTGGCTGGCGATGATGCCGATCGCCTCGCCGATGTTGACCTTGTAGCCGCGTGCGAGGTCACGTCCGTAGCACTTGGCGCAGACGCCACGACGCGTCTGGCAGGTGAGCACGGAGCGGATGACGACCTCTTCGATGCCCGCCTCCTCGATCGTGAAGACGAGGTGCTCGTCGAGCTCGGTGTTCGCCGGAACGATGACTTCGCCCGTGAGCGGGTCGACGATGTCCTCGAGCGCGACGCGGCCGAGAATACGGTCGCCGAGCGGCTGGATGACTTCGCCTGCGTCCTCGAGCTTCGTCACGCGGATGCCGTCGAGCGTTCCGCAGTCGAACTCGGCGATGACGGCGTCCTGCGCGACGTCGACGAGACGACGCGTGAGGTAACCGGAGTTCGCCGTCTTGAGCGCCGTGTCCGCGAGGCCCTTACGAGCGCCGTGCGTCGAGATGAAGTACTCGAGGACGGACAGACCCTCGCGGAAGTTCGCCTTGATCGGGTTCTCGATGATCTCGCCCGAGGGCTTGGCCATGAGACCGCGCATAGCGGCGAGCTGACGGATCTGCTGCGTGCTACCGCGCGCTCCGGAGTCCGCCATGATGTAGATCGGGTTGAAGCTGGGCTCGATCTGCTCCTTGCCGGTCTCGGGGTCGACGACGGTCTCCTTGCCGATGACCAACATCATCTCGGTCGTGACCTTGTCGGCAACGCCCGCCCAGATGTCGACGATCTTGTTGTAGCGCTCGCCGTCCGTGATCAGACCTTCCTGGTACTGATCCACGACGCGCTGCACTTCCTCCTGGGCCTCGCCGAGGAGGACGGCCTTCGCGTCCGGGATGACCATGTGGTCCATGCAGATCGACACGCCGGCCTTGGTCGCGTGCTCGTAGCCGAGCGAGCGGAGGCGGTCGGCGAGGAGGACGGTCGCCTTGTTGCGGTGCTTGCGGTAGCAAGCATCGATCAGGGTCGAGAGCGCCTTCTTGTCGAGCGTCTTGTTGACCAGCTTGAACGGCAGGCCCTTCGGGATGATCTCCGAGATGAGGCAGCGGCCGACGGTCGTGTCGACCATCATGCGCTCGCCGGTCTCGGGGTCGATCACACGGACGCGGATGCCCGTGTGGATGAGGACCTCGCCGTTGTCGTAGGCCATGCGAACTTCTTCGGGGTTCGCGTAAACGCCCCGGAGGTGTCCGCCTTCGACCTTGCCCTGCTTCGACACCTGGAGCGTGCCCGGGCGGTAGCAGCCGCGCGCGAACTTCTTCTCGCGGGTTGCGTAGTAGAGCCCGAGGACGATGTCCTGCGTCGGGTTGATGATCGGCTTGCCGTTCGCGGGCGAGAGGATGTTGTTCGTGCTCATCATGAGCACGCGCGCTTCCATCTGCGCCTCGACCGAGAGCGGCACGTGGACGGCCATCTGGTCACCGTCGAAGTCGGCGTTGAACGCCGCGCAGACGAGCGGGTGAAGCTGGATGGCCTTGCCTTCGATGAGGAC
>JAEXCN010000396.1 GCA_023402175.1 Pseudomonadota bacterium
GTCGACGTCGAGGGCTACGAGCCCGAGGTCATCGAGGGCGCGCGTGAGCTCATCGCTCGGGAGTCGCCGGTGCTCGCGCTCTGCGTCTACCACCGGCAGGATCACCTCTGGCGGATCCCGCTCACCGTCGACGCGTTGCAAGCGAAGACGGCGCGCTACCGCTATACGCTTCGCAATTACTGTCTCGACGGCTGGGATCTCACGCTCTACGCCGTCCCCGAACATCGCCGCCTGTCGAGGTAGCCATGGCCAAGATCCGCGTCGCCGACTTCATCGCTCAGAGCCTCGTGGAGCACGGGGTCGATCACGTCTTCATCGTCACGGGGGGCGGCGCGATGCATCTCAACGACGCGTTCGGCCGCGCGAAGGGGATGCACTACGTCGCGTGCCATCACGAGCAGGCCTGCGCGATCGCGGCGGAGGGCTATGCGCGCACGAGCGGGCGCATGGCGGCGGTCAACGTGACGACGGGCCCGGGCGGCACGAACGCGATCACCGGCGTTTGGGGCGCCTACGTCGACTCGGTTCCGATGATCGTCGTCTCCGGGCAGGTGAAGTTCGAGACGGTCGTGCGGTCGACCGATCTGCCGCTCCGGCAGCTCGGCGATCAGGAGGTCGACATCACGCGGATGGTGGCGAGCTGCACCAAGTACGCGGTGATGGTCACCGATCCCTCGTCGATTCGATACCACCTCGAGCGCGCGCTCCATCTCGCCGCCGCAGGTCGACCGGGACCGGTGTGGCTCGACATTCCGATGAACGTGCAGGGCGCGCTCGTCGATCCGGAGACGCTCCGTGGCTACGACCCTTCGGAGGACGCGGCGACCCAGAACCCGAAGGGCGACCTCGCTGCCGTCAGCGAAGTGCTCGAGCGCTTGAGCCGTGCAGAGCGGCCCGTCATTCTCGTCGGTCAGGGAGTGCGTGCGTCCGGCTCGCACGAAAAGCTTCTCGGCTTCGCCGAGCGTCTCGGGATCCCGATCGCGGTCAGCTTCAACGCGCTCGACGTCGTGTGGGACGATCATCCGCTCTTCGTCGGACGACAGGGGACGATCGGCGATCGCGCGGGCAACTTCGCGGTCCAGAACTCCGACCTGCTGCTCGTGCTCGGGTGCCGTCTCAACATCCGGCAGATCTCGTACGCGTGGGAGCACTTCGCGCGCGCGGCGTACAAGATCATGATCGACGTCGACGCAGCCGAGATGAAGAAGCCGACGCTGAAGATCGATCTGCCGATCCATGCCGACCTCGGCGCGTTCCTCGATCGAGCGCTCGAGCTGACGGAGCAGCGACCGAGCGCGAAGCACCAGAGTTGGGTCGCGTGGTGCCAGGAGCGACGCGTCCGTTACCCGGTGCTCCTGCCCGAGTACTGGAACGTACAGAACGCGGTGAATCCGTACCCGTTCATGGACACGCTCTTCCGCGCGCTGCCGGAGGGCACGACCGTCGTCTCCGGCGACGGCACCGCTTCGGTCACCTCCTTCCAGGCGGCGGTCCTGAAGCGCGGCATGCGCCTGTTCCACAACAGCGGCAGCGCGCCGATGGGCTTCGACCTGCCCGCGGCCGTCGGCGCGGCGATCGCGCGGGGGGCCGAGAAGAACGGCAAGCCGATCGTCTGCCTCGCCGGCGACGGTTCGATCCAGATGAACCTCCAGGAGCTGCAGACGATCGCGACGCATCGTCTCCCCGTGAAGGTGTTCGTCCTGAACAACCGCGGCTACCACTCGATCCGGCAAACGCAGCAGAACTACTTCCCCGACAACGTCGTCGGCTGCGGGACGGAGAGCGGCCTCGGCTTCCCCGACGTGGAGAAGCTCGCCCAGGCGTTCGACTATCCCTACTTCCGGGCGTCGAACCACGGCGACATGCGCGCGGCGATCGAGAAGACGCTCGCGCACGACGGGCGCGCCATCTGCGAGGTGTTCCTCGACCTCGGTCAGGTCTTCGCGCCGAAGCTCGCGTCCCGCCGTCTCGACGACGGGCGGATGGTGAGCTCGCCGCTCGAGGACCTCGCGCCGTTTTTGCCGCGAGAAGAGCTCGCGGCGAACATGCTCATCCCCCTCGTGGCCGAATGAACGAGACCGAGCTCTTTCGGAGCTCGGTCTTGCCGTCGCCGCAACGCGCTTCGCCTCGTGGATCGGGCGAAGCCGTGGCTGGATCGATCATTCCGCGGTGGCGCGATTCGTCGGCTCGGGATCGAGACCACGCGCGTAGATCGCGGCCTTGAGGCTCTCGTTGCCCGAGTACGGAGAGTCGATCATGTCGATGAGGATCGGCGCATCCTTGGCCACGGGCTTCAGCAGCACCTCGCCGGACATGATCTCGCGGCACGAGACCTGCCCTTTCTGGAGCGGGATCGCGAGGTAGACGTCCTCGACGAGATCTTCGTGCTGGAGGACGTGTCCTGCCGGAAGATCGCGCTTGGCGTAGACGCCGCGCACGAGCGCGTCGAGGTACTTCGTCTCGCGCTCGCCGGGGATGCGCTTCGTGGCCCCGCTGCCACCGCACATCTCCTGGGCCTTGTGCCAGGCCTTGAACCAGACGTCGACCTGGTGAGGGAGCGAGTTGTACGGTGAGACCGGTACGCCTTCGTACTCGACGTCGATGTGGCGCTCGAAGGTCCGCGCGCCCTTCGCGTAGGCCATCATGATCGACGACGACCAGTCATGGTATTCGTGCGTCGAGAAGCCGATGACGTGGTTCGGATAACGTCGAACCAAGAAGTCGATCTGGTTCAGCTCGAGATCGCGATCTTCCGACGGGTAGAGCGAGACGCAGTGGTTGATCGCGAGCGGGACGTTGCGGTTCTCGAAGAACGCGACGAGGTCGTCGAGATCCTTGAGCGAGCTGCCGCCGGTCGAGACGATGCACGGCTTCCGGGTCTTGACCATCTTCTCGAGGAGCGGCCAGTCATTGAGGTCGCTGCTCGCGATCTTGATGATCGGGATGCCCAGCTCGACGCAGAGGTCCACGGAGGCCTCGTCGAACGCCGTCGCCATCGGGATGCATCCGCCCTGACGGATGGCGGTCACCATCTTGTGGTACGCGTCCTTCGACAGCTGCGTGTCGAGCGTCTTCTTGATGTAACGAATGTCGGAGCGGTTCCGGAAATCCTTGTGGATGAAGTTGTCGACGTCGCGGAACTGGAGCTTGATCGCCGCGCGCACGTTGTTGAAGCGAACGATGCGCGAGTAATCCGTGATGATCTTCAGGCCTCGTTCGAGCTTGCCGAGATGGTTGTTCGCAAGCTCGAGAACGAAGAGGTCTTCGAAGATGTCGCGATTCATGGGTCCGGAGGGCCTCCTGCCGGGACTTTGGCGTGAGTCGCTGTTGGGGTCAAGGCGGGCGCACGGCGGCCACCACTGGGCGCGAGCATGGAGCTCAAACCCTGTCGAGCGCTAGCAGGAGCTTGGCCGCGTCATCGACGAGCTCGTCGGGCCCGGCCGCGTGGAGTGACGTCTCGTCCTCGTAGCCCCACGTCACCGCGATGGCGCGTGCTCCGGCAGCCCGCGCCGCGGCGATGTCACCCGTCGTGTCTCCGACCATGATGACTGCCTCGAGCTGCGCCTTTCGCGCGATCCATCCGAGCATGGCGGCCTTGACGGCATGCGCCGGGCGGCCGGCGGCGTCGACACGTGTACCGTCGTCCGGCGAGACGCCGTCGACGCATGCAACCGTCGAGAAGCGTCCCTGAAACCAGCGCTCCAGGATGGCGAGCGTCGGGGCGCGGCGCTTGTTCGTCGCGACGGCGATCGCAAGGCCGCGTGCGCGTAGAGCGTCGACGACCTCGAGGACGCCGGGATAGGGGCGAGTCGCGGCGAAGTCGCTCCGGTCGTAGTGGCTGCGGAACGCGGCGGCGATCGCTTCACGGGTCGGTGCGTCGTGCTCCGGGGCGAACGCCGCGATCGTGTCTGCGAGGGGAGGCCCGATCCGAAAACGTTCGATCGGGAATGCCACTTCACCGATCACGCTTCGCCACGCCAGCTGCATCGCCGCGGTGATCTCGGGGCGGGAGTCGACGAGCGTCCCATCGAGATCGAAGGCGATGACGCGTGACGACGTCGTCGGCTGTGCGAGGCTCATCGTGCTTCGCCCGCGTCGTCAGTGGTCCGCATACACGATGAAGTGACGCGTCTCGTAGATCTTGCGCTCTGGAGGCGTGAGGATCGGGTCGATGCGCCCGGCCGCGCTGCCCTTGATCTTCACGACGATGCCGCGGCCTTTCACGTGGCTCTGCCAGTAGGCGAGGAGGCCGTCCTGATCCCCGTACCATTCCTGCCAAACGCTGTGCGCGTTCGGCTTCATCTTCGAGAACAGGTAGTAACCCGAGGCCTCGTACAGGAACAGGATGCGCCCGTGCGGCTGGTCGAACCGCGCCGCGATGTCGTGCATCTCGGCGAACGCCTGGGCGCGATCGGGGGTCGTTCTGATCCCCTTGAATGGACCGTTCGGGACCGTCTGCGTGAGGCTCGGCAGCGGGCCGTCCCGATAGACGAAGTCGTAGCAGCACGTGACGAGCACCAGCATGAGCGCGAACGCCGGCAGCATGCAGTAGGTCGGGTCGGCGTGTGCACCCTCGAGCGCGCGCGCCGCGAGGAGCGCGAACAGCGCGACCGTCGACGCGAATCCGAGCGCCGACGCGTCGACTCCTTGGGTGCTCATGAATGCAGCGGCGAGCGCGGCGGCCAAGGAGGGCACGACGACGAGCACGAAGCCGCGCCACACGGCAGCGCTCGGCCTCGCGAGCAGGATGAGCGCAGGCCCGAGCGTGCCGGTGTACATCACCATGTGCATCGCGCCGCGCGCGCTCGCGAATTCGTCGCGGAACCAGAACCCGAGCGCGACGGCGATCGCGGGCACGACGATCGCGATGACCGAGCGCGATCGCAGGAGCCAGGCGAGTCCGAGCGCGACGAGCGCGTAGACGAAGAACGTCGGGATCCCCTTCGAGTAGGCCTGGAGGATGGCGTCGAGGCGCGCCCCGTCGTGCGTCATTCCGGCATGGACGCCCCATCCGAGCGCGCGCCGCACGCCGGCGATGCCTCCGAACGCGAGGGAGGGCGAAATCAAGATCACCGCCGAGAGACCGCCGGCGATGAACGCGCCCGTCGCCGACCAGCGGCGCGGCCCCGCAAAGAGCAGAACGAGCGGCACACCGAGCAGCGGAGCGACCGCCATCGGCGGGTAGGCGAACGCCATGATGCCCTCGGCGAGCCCGGCGAGGAAGAAGAGGCGAACGCGCGTCTTCTGGCTCGCCGTCTCGGCCGCCCCGGCCGCGGTGAGGAAGGTGCCTGCCACGAGCAGGGCCATCCCGATCAGGTTGTATCCGACGTTCGGGATCGAGTGCGGGACGAACGCGAACGGAACGAACGAGACAGCGACGGCGATCGACTTGTGCTTCAGCCAGCGCCTTGCCGTCGCGTACACCGCGAGGGCCGCGGCGCCCTTGAAGACGAACAGCCCGACGAGTCGAACGTAGAGGACGAGCCCCGTCGTGCCCCCCGTCAGCTTCACGAACAGCCAGATGAACGGGAAGAGCACCAAGCCTGCGGTTTGCTGGATGGCGACCTCGTCGACGAACGGCTTGTCCCCGAGGACGAACCGATAGGGGAGGGCCATCGAGAACGACTCGTCCGTCAGGTCCGCCGCATAGCGGAAGCGATGAACGAGCGCGGCGAGGCACACGAGCCCGCCGAACCACGCGAAGACGACGGGCAGCCGTTCACGTCCGCGAGGCAGGAGCGCTCCGTCCGACACGAGATGGCGGAGCCAAGCCCACGCTCGTTCCCACGTCGTCTCGGTCATTGCTTGATCGCGTAGACGAGGAAGGTCGCGGAGGCGCATGGTCGCGAAGGGGTGGCATCTTTGCCCAGATCACCACCGCGGGCAACCTCGTCCGCGTCGCGCTCCAGGCGGCGCTCGCGAGTGTGTAGACAGCGCCCATGCGGCGGATCGGGCGCTGGCAGCTCGTCATGCTCGAGGAGCGTCCGCCGCGCCTTTCGACGATCGCTTCCTCGGCAGCGCGTACGTCGTGCCTCGCCGCGACGGGGCATCTGCGGCTCGACGACGTGGGGCATCGTCGCGAGGTCACGGCCGCGGGCGCCGCGTCGATCCTCTCGATGTCGATGCGGATCGCGCCCAATCTCGGCGCGGCCGAGCTCTCGCGTGGCTGGGCAACTTCCGCCCACATGCCGAGGTCGGTGTTATCCCTCGAGGGCCAGAGCCGAGGAACCAGGACGGGTCAAGGTGCCGAAGCGGAGCTCGTCTTCGGCGGCCTATCGAGGACGACGAACAGGCCGCCGACGGCCGAAAAGAGGATGTTCGAGACGACGAACGCCGCCGAGAGGCCGAGCGCGACCTCACCGGGCATTCCCAGCGCGCCCAGGATCCCCACGTACAACCCCTCGCGTAACCCGTGTCCTCCGACCGTGATTGGGGCGAGTGACAGGACGTAGATCATCGGGATGCCGATCACGATCGCGCGCTCGTGACCCGGCGCGCCGAGTGCGGCTGCACACGCGGCGACGAACACCAGATTGAGGCCCTGATAAACGAGTGACCAGCCGAAGGTCTCGGCGCGGATCGAAAGCTTCGTCAGCGGACCGCGGAGATCCTCGCCGATGCCCGCGAGATCGACGCGCGCGACGTCGGGCAGGTGTTTCCCGATGAAGCGCACGAGCAGGCGGAACGGCAGCGACGCGAAGACGAACGCCGCGAGCAGGGCGGCGGTCGTCCCGAACGTTGCGTACCTCAGCCACTCGGGAAGAGCGACTGTCGCGTCGAGCCCGATTGCGACCGCCACGCTCGCGGTCGCGGCCATCGCGAAGAGGCCGACGATGCGCTCGAAGATCGAAGTCGACCATGCGTGGTGCTGGACGCGAACGCGGCTCCGCATCCGCAGCGCCCGAACGACGTCGCCGCCGATGCTGCCGGGGAGAAGGAAGTTGTAGAGGATGCCCGCCGAGGCGTCCCCGAAGACGGAGACGTAGCGAACGGGCTCGCCCAGGCGGTGGAGGAGCCGCCACCAGCGTACGACCGAGAGTGCGAACTGGATCGTGTTGATCGCAACGAGCAACACCACGTGCGACGCGCGCATGTTCCCGAAGCGGGCCGCGAGATCCCCAAGCGGCAGCTTGTAGAGGACGGCGCCGAGCAGCACGCACGTGAGCGTCCACTTCGCGAACGCTCGCGCTCGGCCGCTGCTGCGAGCGGGACGCGCCGCGCGATCATGCGCGGTCGCGGGCGAAGAAGTGCGGGAGGGTATCGGCACGACGAGCGGAGCGGTGCGGCATGCTAGGCTGCCCCGCCCGAAGCGTGAAGCCGTGGATCTGACGAACTTCAGCAAGAACCTTGCGCGATCCGAGTCCGGCATCTGGGTTCCTGCCGAAGGCGCGGGCCGCGAGCACGTGAGTTTTCCGGAGGCGGCTTACGCCGCGTGCTTCGAGCTCGAGGACGCATCTTTCTGGTTCGCCCACCGGAACGAGGTCATCTCGCTCGCGCTCGCGCAGCATCCGTTCGAAGGACCGTTCCTCGACGTCGGAGGGGGGAACGGCGCGGTCAGCCGGCGCCTCGCGACGGACGGCATCGACCCCGTCGTGCTCGAGCCAGGTCCGGAGGGCGCGAGCAATGCGCGAAAGCGGGGGCTTCCGACGGTCGTCTGCGCGACGCTCGAGAAAGCTGGGTTCGAGCGCGGATCGTTCGGCGGAGCAGGGCTGTTCGACGTGATCGAGCACGTCGAGGACGACGCCGAGCTCCTCGCGCACGTCCACGACGTGCTCCGCCCGAATGGCGTCCTCGCGGTCACCGTTCCGGCGTATTCATGGCTGTGGTCGGCTGAGGACGAGCTCGCCGGCCACCATCGGCGGTACACGCTCGCCGGACTGCGTCGCGCCCTCGAAGGGACGGGCTTCGACGTCCGCTACGAAACCTACTTCTTCGCCGCGCTCACGGCGCCGATTTTCTTCGCGCGCAGTGTCCGTTACCGGCTCGGTCGCCGCCCCTCGAAGGAAGTCTGGGACGAAGCCGGCAAGCAGCACACGCCGAGCGCCGTCTCCCGTGCTGTCATGGATCGGCTCCTCGCTCCGGAGCTCCATGCGATCCGGTCGGGCAAGCGCCTGCCGTTCGGGACGAGCTGCCTGGCGATCGCTGTGTCGCGCTCGTAGCCCATCGGCCGCCGGCTCGGGACCGAGCGGCATGCTAAGCTCCGCGGCCTCTTGAATCCCAACCGTGAAGCGCTCCTCGATCGAGTGCGCGCGATCCTCGTGTGCCCGTCGTGCCGACGCCGGCTCGAAGGCGGCGAGCGGTCCGCCGGGCAGCTGACGTGCTCGCATTGCGGGGGAACGGCCCGTCGCCACGACGAGCGGTACGACTTCGGCGGCCTCAGCGAGGACGAACAGGACCAGGACTGGCTAAACGCGTTGAAAGCGCAGGCCAAGCGCCGGCTCGGACGTTTCTACCCGCTCGCGATCGAAGTCCTCTCTCCGGTGTACGGCGACGCGGGGGTCGATCCCTTCCTCGCGTCCTTCGATCTCGATCGTGAGCTCGTTTGCGATCTCGGCGCGGGGACGCGGAGCCATGGCGGGAAGGTCGTCTGCGTCGACGGCTACGGCTACGAGACGGTGCACGTCCGCGCCGATCTGACCTCGCTCCCGTTCGCTGACGGCTCGGTGTCCGGCGTCCTCAGCGAGGCCGTCCTCGAGCACGTGCCGGATCCGGCGGCGCACGTCGAGGAGATCTTCCGCGTCCTGAAGCCCGGCGGTCGCGTCCACTGCTATTTCCCGTTCATCGCCGCCTTCCATGCGTCGCCCCACGACTACACCCGGCTGACGCTGCCGGGCCTTCGTCGCCTCTTCCAACGCTTCCACATCGACGCGACACGCGTCGCAGGCGGGCCGACGTCGGGCCTCCTCTGGACGTTCCAGGAATGGCTCGCGCTCGCCGGATCGTTCGGCAGCGAGCGGCTCTATCGTGCGCTCGTCCCGATGACCTGGGTGCTGTCCCCACTCAAGTACCTCGACAAGCTGTTCATTCGCCATCCGGCGGCGCACGTCATCGCTTCGGGCTTCGCCATCGAAGCCACGAAGCCAGTCAGAGCGGGCAGGGTCGCCGGGGCCGTCACCGTGAATTGACGCGCCGAGCGAGAGCGAGGCCGAGAGGGTTTTCGGGGCGGACGGGGTGTCCCCCGAGAAGATCGAGCAGCGCTGGACTGCCGCAGCAGAGGTCTCTAACGTGGCCGCGATGGCTCCTTTTCAGCCTCAACGGCTCCTCGTCACCGGGGGCGCCGGGTTCGTCGGGAGCGCTGTCGTGCGAGCGGTGCTCGCTCGTGCCGACGCGAGGCCGCATCTCGAGCGGGTCGTGGTGCTCGATGCGCTCACGTATGCCGGTCACCGTGTGAACCTCGAAGGCTGCGAGGACGATCCGCGCTTCGTGTTCGTGGAAGGCGACATCTGCGATCGCGCGCTCGTCGAGAAAGTGTTTGCCGAGCACCGGATCGACTCCGTCCTTCATCTCGCGGCCGAGTCGCACGTCGATCGGAGCATCGAATCGGCCGAGGCATTCATCCGGACGAACGTGAACGGGACGTTCATTCTGCTCGACGTCGCCCGGCGTCTCTGGGGGACGACCGACGGTGAGCCGCGGAAGGCGCGGTTCGTCCACGTCTCGACCGACGAGGTGTTCGGCGCGCTCGGCGAGACCGGCGTCTTCACGGAGATGACGGCTTACGCACCGAACTCGCCGTATGCCGCATCCAAGGCCGCGAGCGATCTGCTCGTGCGCTCGTACTTCAAGACGTACGCGCTGCCTGCGCTCGTCACGAACTGCTGCAACAACTACGGTCCGCGGCAGCTCCCCGAGAAGCTCATTCCGCTGATGATCACGAATGCGGCGGAGAGCAAGAAGCTGCCCGTCTACGGCGAGGGCAAGCAGATCCGCGAGTGGCTCCACGTCGACGATCACGCCGAAGGCCTCTGGGCGGCGCTCGTGCGCGGCGTGCCGGGACAGAGCTACCTGTTCGGCAGCGGCGACGAGTTGAACAACAAGCAGATGGTGGAGCTCATCGCCGACACCATCGACGAGCACGTCGGTCGCGCGAAGGGCACCTCGCGCGGCCTGATGCAGTACGTGCCCGATCGCAAGGGACACGACTTCCGCTACGCGATCGACGCGTCGAAGGCGAAGCACGAGCTCGGCTGGTCGCCGAAGCGGAAGCTCGCGACGGAGCTCCGCGAGACCGTGCGCTGGTACCTCGCGAACGAGGCCTGGCGGCGGACCGTCTCGACCGAGGAGCACCGGCGCTTCCAGCGCGCGTATTACAAGCCCGCGAGCACGAAGGTCGCCGCGGCGCCAGCGCTCGACGGAGGCCAGGCCGAGTCATGAAGGGCATCATCCTGGCCGGCGGCTCCGGCACGCGGCTCTATCCGCTGACGGGTGGGATCTCGAAGCAGCTCCTGCCCGTCTACGACAAGCCGATGATCTATTACCCGCTGAGCACGCTCATGCTCGCGGGCATCCGCGAGGTGCTCGTCATCACGACGCCGCGCGATCGCCGTGTGTTCGAGGACACGCTCGGCGACGGCAGGCAGTGGGGGATGAAGCTCACGTTCACGACGCAGAGCGCGCCGCGTGGACTCGCGGACGCTTTCATCGTCGGCGAGGAGTTCATCGCCGGCCAGAAGGTCGCGCTCATCCTCGGCGACAACCTGTTCTACGGGACGGGCCTCCAGGCGACACTCGAGAGTGCGGCGAGGATCGAGCAGGGCGCCCGCATCTTCGCGTACTACGTCAACGACCCGAAGCAATACGGCGTCGTCGAGTTCACGTCCGACGGCAAGGCGATCTCGCTCGAGGAGAAACCCGAGAAGCCGAAGTCGAACTATGCGGTCCCGGGGCTCTACTTCTACGACGCGGACGTCGTCTCGATCGCGAAGGCAGTCAAGCCGTCGGCGCGCGGCGAGATCGAGATCACGGACGTGAACCGCGCATACATGGAGCGCGGCGATCTGCGGATCACGCTCTTCGGCCGCGGCACCGCCTGGCTCGACACCGGCACGCCCGACGCGCTCGTCCAGGCGACGAACTTCATCCAGATCGTCGAGACACGGCAAGGCCTCAAGATCGGATGTCCGGAGGAGATCGCATTCCGGAAGGGGTTCATCACGGCCTCGCAGCTCGAGTCCCTCGGCCGCGCGCTCGAGAAGACCGAGTACGGGCAGTACCTCCTGGATCTCGCAAGCGGACGACGCTGAGGAGCCCCGCGGTGAAGGTCAGCGTCGCGATCCCGGTCTACAACTCGGAGAAGACGTTGCGGTTGCTCGTCCCGCGGCTGATCGAAGCGATCGGCGGAATGGGGCACCAGCCGGAGATCGTCTGCGTCGACGATCGCAGCAGGGACAGCTCGTGGACCGTCCTCCAGGAGCTGAAGGCGGTGCATCGGGAGCTGAAGATCGCGCGTCTCGCAAGGAACTCCGGGCAGCACGCCGCCGTGCTCTGCGCGCTCACGCTCTCGACCGGCGACATCGTCGTCACGATGGACGACGACCTCCAGCATCCGCCCGAGGAAGTGCCGAAGCTCGTTCGCGCCGTCGAGGACGGGCCGGAGCTCGTCATCGGTGCGTACGACGACAAGAAGCACTCCGCATTCCGGAACGTCGGCGGGAATGTCGTCGACTCCGTCCTACGCCGGATCTTCAAGCTCGATTCCTCCATCGAGCTCACGAGCTTCCGGGCGATGTCGCGTCCGCTCGTCGATCGCGCGAAGGGGACGTATTCGGCGTATCCGTACATCACGGCGCTCCTGCTCTCGCATTCGAGCAGCTTCGCGAACGTCAGCGTACTGCATGCGCCCCGGCAGGAAGGCAAGTCGAACTACAATCTGACGAAGTCCTTGAAGCTCGCGGCCACGCTCATCTTCACGTACTCGTCCTATCCCGCGATCTTCATCAGCGCGCTCTGCGGTTTCGTCTTCGTCCTCTTGCTCGCGTACTCGGTGTACGTGCTCCACATGGCGATCTTCAGCGGCACGTCGATGCCGGGCTGGGCGAGCACGATCCTCGCGGTCACGTTCCTGAACGGCCTCGTTCTGCTCGGGCTGGCGCTGCTCTCGTTCTACATCTCGCGCATGTACCTGCAGATCACCGGCCTTCGGAGCGCGTTCTCGATCGAGCGAATTCACGAATGAGCAAGGGCAGCCTGCTCGTCCTCGGTGCGAGCCGCTACCAGCTCGAGGTGATCCACACCGCGAAGGCGCTCTGCTACCGCGTGCTCACGACCGACAATGTCCCGGACAATCCGGGGCATCGCGTCGCCGACGAGAGCTTTTCGATCGACACCACCGATGTCCCGCGCATCGTCGAGCTCGCGAAGCAGACGCGCCCGCGCGGTGTCGTTGCGCCGTGTACCGACGTCGCTGTCGCGACCGCGGCTCACGTGGCCGAGGCGCTCGGGCTTCCGGGCATCCCTTCGGCGAGCGCGCGCTCGCTGACGAGCAAGATCCTGTTCCGCGAGTTCCTCGTCGCCGAGGGCCTTCCCGCGCCGAAGTTCCGCGTCGTCGAAGCGAGCGACGTGAACGATCGGCTCGAGCTCGGCTTCGACCTGCCGGCCATCGTGAAGCCGGATGGCTCGTCCGGCAGCAAAGGCATCTTCATCGTTCGCGATCGGAAGGAGCTCCTCGATCGTTTGCCGGTGACGCTTTCGTTCTCGCCGAAGAAGCGCGGGCTCGTCGAGCAGCTCATCGAGGGGACGCAGGGCACGTGCGAAGGCGTCGTCGTCGACGGCAAGATCGTCCTCGCCTTGCTCACGGATCGGAAGACCGCGCCGGCGCCCTACGTCGTGACGGCCGGCCACTTCGTCCCGAGCCGCCTCGACGACGCCGCGCAGAAACGGACCGTGGACCTCATCGCGAGCGTCCTCGCGAAGTACGGCGTCCGGACGTCGCCGTTCGATTGCGACTTCGTCGTCGATCCGAGCGGTCAGCCGTGGCTCCTCGAGCTGACGCCGCGCCTGGGAGGCAACTCGCTCACGCGTCTCGTGCGCGAGGCGCTCCGGATCGATCTCGCGGAGGTCGCGATCAAGCTCGCTTGCGGCGAAGACATCTCGTTCCCGAGCGAGATGCGCGTCCGTCCGACGGCGCAGCTCATCCTCGGGACGCGTCGCTCCGGGCGTCTCCGGTTCGACGAGACCGAGGGCGACGCGCTGCGGAAGACGCCCTGGGTGCGCGACCTTACGCTCGACTATCCGCTCGGGCAGCCGGTCGAGGCATTCATCAACGGCCGCACGCGCGCCGGGGAAGCCACGATCGTCGCCGACGACCGCACCGAGCTCGATCGCCGCGCGGCCGAGCTCGAGGCCAGGCTCGGGCTCGACGCGAACGATGGGTGAGCGGACACGAGGTGTCGGCGCCCGAACGAAGCTCTTCTGATCCTTCGACGTCGAGTGGTAGCGTCTCGCCGCCGGAAGTCCGCCCGGCGGCCCACTCCAGACTCGAACGATGATCCCGCGGACCCGCGCCAACTTCTCGCTGAAGGACCTCGCCGATGCGGCGCGGGTTCGCGAGGGCGCGCGCGAGGACCACAAGGCGAGGCTCGTCGCGCAGCTCCGCGCGTTCCTCGGCGTCGACGACGTCCTCCTGACGCCGTCGGGCCGTGGTGGGCTCTACGCGATCCTCAAGGCCGTGGACCGCCCGCGGGTCGTCATCCCGGCCTACACGTGCAACGCCGTCACCGAAGCGGCGATGCTCGCAGGGAAAAAGATCGACTACGCCGAAGTCGAAACGGACGGCTTCAACGTCGATCCGAAGCGCCTTGCGTCCCGACTCGACGGCGACTCCGTTTTCATCGCGACGCATCAGTTCGGGATCCCGTGTGACATCCATCGCGTGCTCCAGATCTGCCGCGACCGAGGCGCGCTCGTCGTCGAGGACGCTGCGCCGTCGCTTGGAACACGGGTAGACGGGAAACTGACCGGCACCTTCGGAGACGCAGCGTTCTTCAGCTTCGACACGACGAAGCTCGTCACCGTGCCGCTCAAAGGTGGAGCCGTCGTCGCGCGCGACAAGGAGCTCTTCGCACGCATTCGCAGAGCGTACGAGGCCGAGATCGAGCCGATGCCACTGTCGGTGAAGGCTCGCATGCTCGCGATGGGCACCGCGCTGGTCCTTCTGCAGGACCCGGTGCGCTATCGCCTCTTTCACCGGCTCCAATTCGAGCGAAAGGGCAAGTTCACCGCCGAGGCCCCGCTAGGAGCCGTGACGCGAACGCAGTGGTTTCGGTACGACTTCACCGACTGGCAGGCGCTCGTCGCCACCCGCCAGATGGACCGCATCGAAGAGATCATTGCCCGCCGCCGCGCGCTCTACGCGGAGTACGAAGAGCGGCTTCAGGGCAAGAGCGCGTTCCGCACGCCGCCGCTGGATGACCGGCAGGAGTGGGCCCCGATCCGGTTCCCGATTCGGGTCGACGGCGACAAGCTCGCGTTCTATCGCGAGGCGACGAAGCGTGGCGTCGACTTCGCATTCAGCTTCACCTTCATCGAGGCACCACCCGCATTCGAGGCGGCACACGCGCTCGCGCGCTCCGTGCTCGACGTGCCCTTCTACTTCGACCTCGCGCACGAGGAGCTCGACGCCGTCGTCGAGACCCTCGCTGCGCTCGACAACGAGCGACGCCGGAGCCATCGGGGCTCCCAGCATCGTAGGAGCACGAGCGCCTGATGTTGAAGAAGATTGCTGAGCGGCTGGCGCTTGGCCGCACGGGATGGGATCCGGTTCCGTACTGGCGCGAGCGCGCGAAGGACCCCGAGACGAGGTCCGTCATGTGGGCGAACCTCGCCTACAACGAGCTCGCCGATCGCGACGAATGGGCGGTCATCGAGCGCGCGCTTCCGGAGCGGCGCGACAGTGTCCTCGATCTCGGATGCGGGACCGGCCGGATGAGCGCGCGTCTCGCAGCGGCCTTCCGCTCGTATACCGGCGTCGATCTCGACACGATGGTGGCCGAGGCCGCCCGCCGAAACCCCGGGCTCGCCGATCGGTATGTGGCTGCGACTGTCGACAGCTATCAATACCCGACGGACGCGTTCGACTGCGTCCTCTCCCTCGCGTGCCTCGCGCATGCTTGCTCGAAAAACTCCCTTCCGGGCGCCGCAGGCCGTCTCGTCGGGACCATCCGGCGCGGGGGCAGACTCGTTCTCGTGGAGCCCTTTCACACGAGCGGCTTGCTCACGCGCGGCTGCCGCGTGACCCCGCGCGAGGTACGTCAGCTGTTCGAGAGCCTCGGCATGAAGACCGAGACCCATGGGGGAATACTGTTCGTCCCGGGACGCTTGGTGCTTTCCGAACAGGTGTTCTCACGCTTTCCGCGGGCCACGGAGCGCGCCTTCGAGGCGGGAGAAGTGCTCGCTCGGAGGTATCCGGCGCTCCTCTCCGACTACGCCGTCATCGTTCTCTCGAAGCCGCGATGATTCCGTTCAACCGAGCCACCATCGCCGACCGGCAGCTCGAGTACGTCCGCCAGGCGTTCGAAGGGCACCACATCTCGGGCGACGGTCCGTTCGGTCGCAAAGCGGAGAAGCTGCTCGAGGCAGAGACGGGAGCCAAGCGCGCGCTGCTCACGACGTCGTGCACGCACGCGCTCGAGATGAGCGGCCTCCTCCTCGATCTCGAGCCCGGAGACGAGGTCATCGTTCCTGCATTCACGTTCGTCTCGACGATCAACGCCTTCGCGCTTCGCGGAGCGAAGCCGGTGTTCTGCGACGTCCGCACGGACACGTTCAACCTCGACGAGACGCTGCTCGAGTCGAAGATCACCGAGCGCACGAAGGCGATCATCCCGGTCCACTACGCCGGCGTGGGCTGCGAGATGGACGCCATCCTCGCGCTTGCGAAGCCGCGGAACATCACCGTCATCGAGGACAACGCCCACGGTCTGTTCGGCAGCTACAAGGGCAGGCCGCTCGGCTCGTTCGGCGCGCTCGCGACGCAGAGCTTCCACGAGACGAAGAACTTCTCCTGCGGCGAAGGCGGCGCGCTCCTCGTGAGCGACGAGCGCTTCGTCGAGCGCGCGGAGATCCTCCGCGAGAAGGGCACGAACCGGAGCCGCTTCTTCCGCGGGCAGGTCGACAAGTACACCTGGGTCGATCTCGGATCGAGCTGGGTTCTCTCCGACGTCCTCGGCGCGACGCTCGTGGCGCAGCTCGAGGCGCGGCGATCGATCCAGGAGCGGCGCGCGCGCATCTGGCAGCGCTACGCCGAGGGCCTCGCGGACTGGGCGCGCACGCGCGACGTGCGTCTACCCGTCGTGCCACCGCACTGCGAGCAGTCGTTCCACATGTTCCATGTGGTATTCCCCGACCTCGCGCAGCGGACGGCGTTCATCGATCATCTCGCCAAGGCAGGGATCAAAGCGGTCTTCCACTACCAGCCGCTCCATCTCTCGCCGATGGCGCTCGAGCTCGTGACCGCGCGCCAGGGCGATTGTCCCGTCACCGAGAGGGCGGCCGACTGCCTCGTGCGGCTGCCGTTCTATGCGGATCTCTCGGAGAGCGAGCAGACTCGCGTGATCGAGACGGCGTGCAGCTTCAGGTGACGCCCGCGACAGTGTAAAGAGCGCGCGTGCGGATCGTCGTCATCGGTGCGGGCGTGATGGGTTGCGCGACGGCGCTCGAGCTCGCGTCGCGGGGCGTGAAGGACATCGTGGTGCTCGAGCGCGCGGTACCCGGCGCGGAGGCCTCGAGCGCGGCGGCGGGGATGCTCGCGGCGCAGGTCGAGTCGAAGAGCGACGAGGAGCGCGCGACGTTCGTGCGCGCGCGTGATGGCTACGCGGCGTGGGCCGCGGAGCTCCGCGATCGGACCGGGGTCGACATCGGGCACCGCAAGACGGGAATCCTCGAGCTCGCGACGACCGACGAGGAGCTCGCGAAGCTCGCGCCGGTGGTGGAGGCGAGCCGCGGAGCGGGGCTTCGTGCCGAGATCGTCAGCGCCGCCGGCGTCCACGCGATCGAGCGAGAGCTCTCCCCGAACGTCGCCGGGGCCGCGTGGTTCCCCGACGAGGCGCAGGTCGATCCTCCGCAGCTCCTTCGCGCGCTCGTTGCGGCGATCGCACGGGTCGGCGTCGTCGTGAAGAGCGGCGCGACGGTGTCGTCGATCGTCGAGGAGGGCGGGCGCTGCGTCGGCGTCTCGCTCGGAGGTGGTGAGGTCCTCCGCGCCGACGCGGTCATCCTCGCGGCGGGAAGCTGGTCGTCGCTCGTGCCGGGCGTTCCGAAGACGGTCCCTGCGGTGCGGCCGGTTCGAGGACAGCTCGTGATGCTCGAGGAGCGACCCCCTCGGCTTTCGACGATCGCGTTCCTCGGCAGCGCGTACGTCGTGCCGCGCGGTGACGGCCGCGTGATCTGCGGATCGACGATGGAGGACGTCGGGCATCGCCGCGAGGTCACCGCCGCCGGCGTCGCGAGCATCCTCTCGATCGCGATGCGCATCGCGCCGAGCCTCGGCGCAGCCGAGCTGTCGCGTGCGTGGTGCAACTTCCGCCCCCACGCGGAAGGCGGCCCGCAGGTCGGGCGATCGCCGCTCGCCGGCCTGTTCCTCGCGACTGGACATCATCGCAACGGCATCCTGCTCGCGAAGCACACCGCCGAGCGGGTGGCGGACGCCGTCGTCGGCTCGCCCTCGACCTGATCCGGCTCGGCCCTCGTTCGTCGGGTCCTCAGCGGGGGCGGAAACGACGGCCGGCCCTGAAATCCCCTCATCGGAGGCTCCGCGCGAGGCGTTCTCGTCTTGGCGTTCGACGATCCCGGGAAAGTGTTCGATCGCGAGCGAACGAAGAATTACTACGGCTCTCGAGATCGGGCGGCGAACCCGTCCGCCGCTCTAGCGGACGATCAGGGCGGCGGCGGCGCGCGACACATGCGGAGTCCCCGCTGGACGCCCTTCGGATGTGCTGGGCGATCGGGTCTTGTCAGAAGACCATCTTCGGGCAGCGGTCCTTCGGGATCGCGTTCTTCGCGCGGGCCTCGTCGCGCGCCGCCTGCGCGCCCTGGTTGAGCACGCGCTCGAGATCGGCGACGCGATACCAGAGGCACGGACCGATGCCGCGCGACCCGTAGCGCTCGGCCTGATCGCGGAGGAGGCTGATGCGGTCGCGCCCTTGCGGCTCCCACCCGCTCGCGAGAGGCACGGTCGACGGATGCAGGACGAAGAGCGCGCTCGAGTCGTCCGGCGCCGAGAACGCAGGCACCATCCCGATCGCAAAGGCGACGACGAACGCACCGGCCTTTCCGAAGATCTCGCCCCGGCGCTCGCCCGGGTGCCACGCGAGGACCGCGACGATCGGCGCGAGGAGCATCGCTCCGCAGACGATGTACCAGAGCGTCGTCGACTCCCAGCCGAACCACTCGCCGACGTGGTGGGGGACGAGGCCGATGCGCGCCATCGGGATCGAGAACTGCGCGAAGGGCCGCGCGATCGTCTCCGGCAAGGTGTCGTAGATGAGGCCGACCGTGCCGATCGTGACGACGCCCGCGAGCG
>JAEXCN010000409.1 GCA_023402175.1 Pseudomonadota bacterium
GTCATGGTTGGGTGCGTCGGAGCGCGTCCGAGCTGTTCTCGGAGTCGGTCAGCCTGCACTCACCACTTCTCCCTCAGTGCAGTCGCGAAGGCGATCCCGAGGCGATCGCACGCGCGGGCGGCGTGCCCGCGCTCCGCGAGCTGCGGCTGCATCACGGGACCGTGTGGCGCTGGAACCGCGCCGTGTACGACGACGCTGGCGGCGGGCACTTTCGGATCGAGATGCGAGCGCTGCCGGCGGGGCCGACGATCGCCGACATGATCGCGAACGGCGCGCTCGCGATCGGCCTCACGCTCGCGCTTGCGACCGACGCCGATGCGCTCGTGACGAGGATGACGTTCGGCCAGGCGCGGCGCAGCTTCTACGACGCTGCACGGTTCGGTCTCTCGGCCGAGCTGCTCTGGCCCACCGAGCGGGCGCCGTCTCCACGCGTGTGCTCACCCAGCGAGCTCGCGGAGCTCTTGCTCCCGCTTGCGCGTGCGGGCCTCGTCGCGGCCGGTGTCGATGCGAAGGAGGCCGATGCCTGCCTCGAGATCGTCCGTGCACGCGTCGCGCGGCAGCGCACGGGAGCGACGTGGCAGCGTCGGCTCTACGAAGCGCTCGTCGCCGAGATGCCGCGAGCGGCGGCGCTACGCGAGCTGCTCCGGCGCTACCGCGAGCTCAGCGATCGAGGCACGCCCGTCGCCGACTGGCCCGACGTGTGACGAGTCGTCGCATCGATCCGAACGAACGAGACGTGGTTGAAGAGGACGTCGCCGGGGCCAATCTTCACGGGATGACATCCCGTCGTCCTGTCGTCGTCGCCACGGATCTGACCGATGCGTCCCGCCCTGCGCTCGAGCGTGGACGTGATCATGCTCGAGCCGTCGGCGTACCTCTTATCGTGTGCCACGTCGTCCTCGACGTCTTCCGAAACCATCCTCTCATCCCGAACCCGGCGGAGAACGAGCTGATGCTCGGATCGACGGTGCTCGCCCGAGCCGGCGAGCTCGTCACGGACCAGGTCGCGAGCGTCCTCGGTTCGTCCGACGGCGTCCAGATCGTGGTCGGGAGCGGAGCCCCCGACGAGGAGATCGTTCGCATCGCGGAGACCAACGAGGCGTCCCTGATCGCCGTCGGCGCGAAGCCGCGAGAGGGCGCGCGCCTCGTTCTCGGTCACGTCGCCGAGCGCGTCGTGCGCTATGCACCCATTTCCGTGCTCGTCGCCCGGCCCGGCAAGCCGACGGGGAAGATCCTCGCGGCGACCGACTTCAGCGAGGGCTCCCTGCCCGCGCTCCGGATCGCCGGTGAGATCGCGCGCACGACCGGAGCGAAGGCCACGTTGATCCACGTCGTGAAGCCGACGTCGACACTGCTGTCGTCGGCGCTCATGCCGCTCGGCGACACGTGGACTCCGCCGTCGAAGGCGGCGGTGGATCAGCTCGACGAGCTCGGTCGGACGACGCTCGCGTCGCTCGCGAAGCAGTACGGATTGTCGAGCTCCGAGCAGCTCGAGGGAGATCCTGCGGACGTGATCCTCGAGCGGGCCGACTCGCTCGACGCCGAGATGATCGTCATGGGAAGCCGTGGTCGCAAAGGCCTGGCGCGGCTCGTGCTCGGCAGCGTCGCCGAGAAGGTGATCCGCCAATCCCGCACATCCGTGCTCGTCGCGCGCGACGGCAGCGAGGGCGCGCCCGGCGCGCCGCCACCGCATTGACGTCTCGTCCTTCGGACCGCACGTTGGCGCCAGCGCCGCGTACGCGCGGCGTTGTCGAGACGAAGGGATCGCGCATGGATACGCCGGTCGGCGGAGCCGTCACGGATCGCGAGCGTGTGCTGCTGGAGCTGGCTCGGCGCGAGAAGAGCGACGTCCACGAGACCTTCCAGGCGATCACCGAGGCGGCCGCGATCGTGCTCGACGTCGCGCGCGTGAGTATCTGGGCGCTGATCGATCTCGGCCCCGCGGAGGCGGAGATCTCGCCGGCCACACGCATCGTCTGCAAGGACCTCTTCCTGCTCGACGAGCGGCGCCACATATCGTCCACGCCGATCCACGGTCGAGACTTCCCTTCGTACATCCGGGCCATCCATCAACGACGGACGATCGCCGCGGACGATGCGCGGCGCGATCCCCGCACGGCGGAGTTCACCGACTTCTACCTGAAACCGCTCGGGATCAGCTCGATGATGGACGTGCCGATCTGGCATCACGGCGAGGTGTACGGCGTCCTCTGCTTCGAGCACATCGGACCAGTTCGCCACTGGAGCGCGGAAGACGAGTCGTTCGCCATCAACATGACGGACATTGCCGCGGCGGGTCTCGTTGCCGCCGAGCACCGTGCCGCGAGCCGCCGGTGGCAGACCGTGATCGAGTCGCTCGCAGAAGGCGTCTTCCTCCTCGACGTGAACGGGAACCTCGTCGAGTGCAACCGCGCTGCGCGCCGCGACTTCCTCGACCGTTGGGGACTCCACACGTGGGGTGAGCTCATGGCGGCGATCGAGCTCGTCGACGCGACCGATCGGAGAGTCCCCGCGACCGACTGGCCGTTCCAGCGCGTGCTCCGCCGCGAAAAGATCCACGGCGAGATCTACGGCCTCGTGTTCAACCGGACGGGCGAGCGTCGCTACGTCCGCATGACGTGCTCGCCCGTGCTCGAAGAGGGCCAGGTCGTCTACGTCGTGTTCGTCATGGTCGACGCGACCGAGGAGATGTTCGTCGAGCACCTCAAGCGCGAGCTCCTCGCGGGGCTCGCTCACGAGCTGAAGACCCCGCTCGCGATCGCGAAGGGCTACGCGCAGCAGCTCGAGAGCGGGAAGGCGAGCCCCGAGCGAACGTCGAGGATGCTCGAGTCCATCATCCGTGCTTGCGACCGTATGGATCATCTGAGCGAGACGCTGCTCGACCTGGCGAGCATCGTGCTCGGCAGGCTCTGGCTGACGCGGGAGAGGATCGATCTCTCGGAGCTCGCGCTGTCCGTGATCCGGCAGGTCGAGCGCGGCGCGCCGGGCCATCAGTTCCACGTCGAGATGCGCCCTTCGCACATCCCCGTGATCGTCGACTCGACGAGGATCGCGCAGGCGATCCGGCACGTCGTCGGTAACGCCGTGATGTACTCGGGCCCGGAGACCAGTGTCGAGATCGATCTCGTCGCGGAGGGCAATCGAGCGGTCCTGTCGGTGCGCGATCATGGGATCGGGATCCCCGAGCAAGCGCAGGAGACCATCTTCAAGCTCTTCACGAAGCCGCATGCCGGAACGAAACACGACCGCGGTGGTCTCGGCGTCGGCCTGTACCTCGCGCGCGAGATCGTCCGCCGTCACGGCGGCGAGATGTGGTTCGAGAGCACCGAGGGGCAGGGGAGCACGTTCCATCTGGCGCTGCCGCTTGCGAGGTCGTCGTGACCGGGAACGTTCTGGTCGTCGAGGACGACGCGTCGCTGAGGGAGCTCCTCGCGCTCATCCTCGAAGGCGAGGGCCTCGAGGTCGACACCGCCGCAAACGGGAAGGAAGCGCTCGAGCGGATCTCGGCGCGAGTGCCCGCACTCATCCTGCTCGACATGTCCATGCCCGTGATGGATGGCTGGCAGTTCTGCCGCGAGCTCGATCGACGCAGCGGACCACGTCCTCGGATCGTGGTGATCACGGCATCGACCGATCCGGCGAAACGCGCAGACGAGGTCCACGCGGACGGGTGGCTCCCGAAGCCGTTCGATCGCGAGCGGCTGCTCTCGATGATCAGCGCCGTGGTCGACGACGGTCACTGAACCGTCACGGAGCCCAGAACGTCGGGCGCTCCGGCGATCGTCCGAGCTCGAACCGCACCAGCTCGACCCAGGCGGTGCCGGCGATGCTCGGCTGGGTATCGAACAGGAACGGGATCGCGACGGTGGAGGTCGGAAGCGAGCCGTCGGGAGCGCGAAGCGGCTCGAGCTCGTCGAGGATCGCGCGCGCGCGCTCGACGCGGCCGGATCGCCATGCGGCGAGCGCGACGCCCGCCGAGCCCTCGGGCCAGACCGCTTCGAGCGTCGACCAATCGCGCGCGGGAAGCGTTGGACCGAGCACACGCATGAGCAGCTCGCCTTCGACGAGCGGTCCTCGTCGCTGCGCGCGATGGCCCTTCGTCTTCGTCCGCGGATCGATCGAGGCGAACGCCGCATCGGCGACCGAGGCCGCCGTCTCGGCGCGGTCGCGATCTCCGAACGCGCCGAGGAAGATCGACCCCCAGGACGCGCAGTCGAGCGCAAGGACATCGTCGGGGCCGCTCGAGGACACGCCGCGCGCGAGCTGCCCGCGGGCGCCGTTCCAGGTGCGCAGGAGCCCCTGGGCGATGCGTCCTGCGGCCTCCGCATACGAAGCCTCGCCGGTGACGCGGGCGAGCGCACGGAAGAAGAAGAACGTGTCGACGTTGTGCTCGACCGACGTCCACGCGATGTCCTCTGCTTCGAGCCGCTCGCGAAGCCGGCCGCGCGGATCGAGCTCGTATCGGAACGTCCCTTCGCCGCCGCGGACGAGACCGTCACGCGGGTCGCCCGGCTTCGCGACCTGCCGCGCCAGCAGGTACGCGGCCGCGCCGCGCGCAAGCGAGAGCGCGCGATCGCGAGAAGGTCCGCCGCGATCGGAGTCGAGGTACTCGGCGGCTGCGTAGCCGACCCATGCGACGGCTCCCGAGCGAACGTAGGGAACGGGCTCGTCGGGCTTCGGAAGGACGAACGAGAAGGGAAGTGATCCGTCCGGTCTCTGCAACGCGTGAAGACCTTCGACGAGCATCCCCGCCTCATCGCGTGCACCTTTGCGGACGAGCACGAGGAGGAGGAGCGCGCTGTCGTACGCAGCGACGCGCTTCGCGACCGGGTCGCTCACCGCGATCCGTGCGTGACCGTCCTCGCGCGGCCACGGCACGAGCCTTCCGCGAAGGAACTGCATCGGATCGGCCGTCGTCTTCGTTGCGGTCGGCTGCGCTGCCGGCGGCGCTGCGGGAGCGGAGCATGCGAGCACGACGGTGAGGCCGGCGATCAGAGGAGCCCGCATCATCCCGCCGTGCGAACGACCGAACGACGCGCCGCCTCGCGAACGGTGCCGTCCGGATCGGATGCCATCTGCGCGATCCTTACCCGGGCGGAGGGCAGATCGAGCGCCGCGAGCGCCTGGATGGTGGCGATCCGGATCTCTGGAGACGGATCCTGCAGCGCCGGCGCGAGTCGCTCCTCGACTCCGGACACGCCGAGGGCTCCCATCGCGGTCACGGCTGCGCGTCGGAGAGACGCTTCCGTGCTCGTCGTGAGGAGCGTCGCGAGATGCTCGTTGATCTCGTCCGCGCGAGGATCTGCGCGGAGCTCGAACCGGACGTCGAGCGCGGTCGCCGGCCAGATGCGCATGAACTCGTGCAGGCCGGAGGAATCGCTGCTCTCCATCAACGTCGCGAGCGCAGCCGCACGCACGCACGGGGATGCATCATCGAGCAGCGAGCCGACGATCTTGAGCGCGCTCTTCGTCGCGGCGCCTTCGAAGCGCGCCAGTGACGTCGCGAGCGCTACGCGGACGCGCACGGACGGATCGTGCCGCAGCGGGTTCGCGCGCAAGAGCGACTCACCGGTCCACACCATCGTCTCGAGCACGGCGAGTCGGACCTCTTCGCTCGGATCCTGGGCCATGCTCGCGAGGACGGACACGTCGGGTGCGGGCAGCGCGCCGAGCGCACGGACCGCGGCCGCTCGGAGCGCTCCCGACCTCGAGCGCGCGAGCTCGGTGAGGAGGGGCGCCGTGATCGGGCTCGCCATCTGCTGGAGCACGCGAACCGCAGGCACCAGGAGCTCGGGCACATCGACGCCCATCATCCAGTCGAGGAACGGCCAGGGATCGGTACGATGGATGTCGGCCAGCGTTGCCTCGGTGAGCTGCTGCACCGCGACTGGCCCAGCTCCCAGCCGTCGCGCGAGCGCGGTCGCGATCTCCGGATCGCGTCTCCCGCGGAGCGCATGGAGCGCTGCGATCGCCACCTCGGGGCTCGGGTCGCCTACGGCGCGGACGAGCGCCTTGCGCGCGACCGCGTCATCACGACGATGATGGAGCGCGTTGGCCGCCTGCAAGCGCACGTCCTCCGCCGGATCGGAGGAGAGCGCATCGGCGAGGACGTCCACGCTCCGGCCTCCCGAGAGCCTCCCGAGCGCACGCACGGCGAAGCGTCGCGAGCCGACGTCGAGGCTCGTTCGGAGCAGCGACTCGTATTGCGCGACGACACCGGGCACCTCGGCCGGAGTCGGCCCAGCCGCGGCAGGATCTTCGAGGTGGACGGCGGAGAAGAACGCCGTGCGGACGGCGACGTCCTCGTGCTGCAGAAAAGCGAGGACCTCGTCGAGCATGCCGGGATCTCCGAGCCCGTCGAGCACCGTCGAGAGCGAGCCCTCCGTCCCGACCACCGCCGCTGCTACGACCCGCGCCGCCGTCGAAGCTTCGCGCCCCACTTCCGGGAGCCGTGGCTCGAGCGCCTCGCGCGCGACGCATGCGAGCGAGACGAGCGCTCGGTTCCTGACGAACGGGTCGGGATCGCGCGTGTTTCGCTCGAGCACGTTGATGACGCGCGCATCTCCGATCGGCGCGCGACCGAGCGCGTTCACGACTGCAGCGCGCACCCTTCCGTTCGGATCCTCCGCGGCAGTGAGCAGCGCCTCGCGCGCGCCGCTGTCGGCGATCTTCGCGAGCGCGCCGGCGGCGCTCGCACGGAGCACTGCGCTCGAGTCGCGGAGGAAGCGCGCGAGGAGAGGTACACCTGCGGGGTCCTTCGTCTTGCCGAGCGTCCACGCGACGCCGAGTCGGACGTCGAGCGACGACGTCTTCTCGAGCTCGTCGAGTCGCAAGAAGAGCTGCTGGCGCGCACCGCGGGAGAGTGACTCGGCGATGCGCTCGCGCAGCGCCGGCGCCGCGCCTGCGAGAGCGCCGAGCAGCCCTTCGAACGCCTCGTTGCTCGCTGCGCTGCCGAGCGCCGCGACGGCCGCCATGCGGACGTCGAGCGAAGCGTCCGTCAGGCGTGCGACGAGCGGCTGGACGCGCACCTCGCCGGATCGGTCCCCGAGCGCGGTCACGGCGCGGAGGCGCACCGTGTCGCTCGCGTCGATCGTCGCGCGGACGAGGAGCGGCTCGGCGGCGTTGCCTTCGAGCCTCGAGACGAGTGTCACCATCTGCGTACGTACGACGACGCTTCCGGCGTCGTACGCCGCGGTGAGCCGGTCGATGTGAAGAGCGAGCTCGCTCGGAGCAAAGCTCGTCAGCGCGTCGGCGGCGGCTTCACGCACGGGCTCTTCGGGATCGACCAGCAGCTCGACGATCGCGCCGGACGTATCCGGCGCCTTCAGGCGGCCGAGCGCTTCGATGAGCGCCGCGCGCACGGGCCACGACTCGTCGTTGAGGCGGCCCTTGAGCAGCGGCGCGACGCGCGGGACACCGAGCTCGCCGCAGACACGCGCGACCAGCGCGCGGACCTCGAACGACTCATGATGGATGTACGCCACGACCGAATCGAGCAGTCCGACGCTCCCGAGCTCGAACACCGCGGCGTAGGCACGTTCGCGCGTGATCTTGTCCGGGACCGTGAGCTCCTTGACGACGCGATCGAGGTAACCGACGCGTTCGAGCGCGAGGGCAGCACGCCGGCGGACGTCGATGTTCGGGTCACGAAGCGCGGACTCGAGATGCGACGTGTCCTCGACGCGGATTGCCTCGAATGCTTCGAGGGCGCGAAGGCGCGTCGCGTAGTCGGGATCGGCGAGCGCCGCGACGAGCACATCCATCGCGCGATCACCCTCGATTCGCGCGACGGCAGCGGCCGCATGAGCACGCACCTGAGGAGCGGGATCCCGCAGCGTCGCGCGGATGAGCGGCTGGATCGCGCGCGCGTCCGCGATCGCTCCGAGCGCCTCCGCTGCGGCCATGCGAAGGAGGTCGTCGCGGTCGTGCAGGCGCGCGACGAGATCTTCGGTCGCGCGCGCATCGCCGATCCGACCGAGAATGCGTGCTGCCCAGACGCGCGCGGTCGGATGCGTGGGATCGCCGAGGAGCTCGAGAAGCGCCGTAGAGGCGAGGTTGCCGAACGCGACGAGCGCCTCGGCGACGCTCCGCGCAGAGCCCTCGTCGAGCGCCGTCAGCTCGCTCACGAGGAGAGGAATCGCGGTCGTGTCCCGGAGCTTCGCGAGCGCGGCCGTTGCCGCGGCCTTGACCGATGACTCGTCCTCGTGGCGATCGTTCATCGCCGCGACGAGCGCGGGGACCGCGGCCGATGCACCGGCGAGACCCAGGATCTCCGCGGCGTGCGCGCGGTCGCTCCATCGTCGCGCGTCACGCAGCGTGCGCGAGTACCGCTCGACGAGGCCGAGCTCCGAGAACAGACGCGCACCGGTCGAACGCGTCTTCTCTTCGGTGCTCCGCAACATCTCCTCGAGGGCGCGGTCGAGCGTCGCCGCGTCGAACCGCTCGCGCAGCGTCTTCGCCACCTCGGCGATGTCGCCGTCCGTGGTCGTGGCGCGCGTCGCTTCGGCAGCGCGCGCGAGCGCAGCGCGGGTCCGCCTGCGCCGGTAGGACTCGCGCGCGAGCACGAACGCCGTGGGCACGATCGCGAAGATCACGAGCGCCCCGGTCATCCATGCGGCGAGCGAGGTCGCGGTCACAGCGGCGTCTGGAGCAGCGCCTCGATCCGCTGCACGAGGAACGCAGGGTCGATTGGCTTGTTGAGGAACTCGTCAGCGCCGGACTGCGTCGCCCAGAAGCGATCGGCGGCTTCGGTCTTCGCCGTGAGGATGATGACGCTGATCTTCGGATCGAGCCGCTTGATCGCACGGCATGCCTGGTAGCCGTTCATCTCCGGCATCGTCACGTCGAGGACGACCAGATCCGGACGATCCCGTTCGACGATCCCGAGCGCGACCTCGCCGTTGTTCGCGATCGTCACGCGATGCCCGATCCCCTTCAGCCGGAGCTCGAAGACCTCGAGCGCCTTCGGATGATCGTCCACGAGGAGGATATGCGCGCCAGTGCGGCTCATTCAGGCTGTCTCCGCAGCTGCTCGGTCCGCCCGCGCAAGTCGGCCGGGAACACGAGCACGATCGTCGCTCCTCCCCCGAGGGTCTCGTCGACGCGGACGAGCCCACCATGCAGCGTGACGATGTCGCGGACGATCGCGAGGCCGAGCCCCGTGCCGGGGATCGCGAGGTCTCGCTCGAGGCGCACGCCTCGCTCGAACACGCGTTCGCGTTCGTGCTCCGGGATCCCCGGTCCCGTGTCGCTGACGGCGATCTCGACGTCCCGCATCTCGAGCAATCCACTACGCGTCGACGCAGGCGGTCCTGGGCGCACCGCGACCTCGACGGTGCCGCCTGCGGGCGTGAACTTCAGCGCATTGCCGACGAGGTTCACGAGCGCCTGCTTGATCTGCATCACGTCGCACCAGGCGTACGTTGCGAGACGAGTGTCGGCGACGAGGCGGATCCGCTTGCCGGCCGCGACCCCCGCGAAGAGCACGACGGTGCCGCGGACGAGCTCACCGAGGTCGAGGTGCCGCCGGATGGTCGTCGGCGCCGAGGCAAGGCCGGCCGCTTCGGCCGACGGCGGGACGAGTCGGCGCAATGCGGTCACGTATCGATCGAGGAGCGCGGTGGCATCGGTCGACGCCTCGACGATGTTCGCGAGCTGCCGCCGTTGCGCGTCCGTCACCGGCCCGCCGAACCCGTCGCGCAGGTTCGAGGCGAAGCCGAGGATGATGCCGAAGAGCACGCGCGCGTCGTGCGAGAGCGTCGCGCCGTCCCGCTGGACTGCGGCGAGCGTCTGCTCGAGCATCCGGACGTCGGCCCGGGCGGCGCGCAGGGCTTCGGCCTGCTCGCGAGCCTGCTCCATGGTGCTCGCGATCGCCACCTCGCCGTTCGTCGATTCGTCCCCTGCGCTCACGTCGGCCTCGGCGCGAAGCCTTTTCGGGCGAACTTGTCCCAGCCCTGCTTCCCCTTGAGGAAGTCCCACAGCCCCTTGAGCTGCCACGCAACGAGGTACTGCCGATAGCCGAAGTTCGAGATGAACCCGGCGAAGAGGAGGACGACGACGTCGCGGAGCCGCTCGTAGCGGAACAGTGACAGCCCGGGCCCGCGGGGCCGCCCTGGCTCGGAGTAGATGCAGAGGAGGACGGAGAGCGCGCTCAGGCAGAGGTTGATGGCGGAGGCGAGCGCGAGGAACGTGAGGAGTGATTTGACCGACAGGACGCCCATCGCCAGCGTGACGAGGAGCACGATGTACCCGACGCACTCGATCATCGGTGCGAGCGCCTCGAAGAAGAGCTGGTAAGGGAGCGAGAAGAGCCCGATCTGGCGGAACCGCGGGTTGAACATCATCGCGCGGTGGTAGTTCAGCACCTCGAGGAGCCCGCGATACCAGCGCGATCGCTGCTTGCCGATGTCCTTGTAGTTCTCGGGTGCCTCGGTCCATGCCGTCGCGAACGGCAGGATCTCGATCCTGCCGGGCAGCCGCTTGTCGAGCAGGTAGCGGTGGAGGCGGACGACGATCTCCATGTCCTCGCAGACCGTGTGCACGCCCGCCCCGCAATACTCGATGCCGACCTTCGCCTGCATCGTCTTCGTCAAGAACCCCCCGATCGCGATGACCAGGTCGCGACGCATCAGGGCGAACACGCCCGAGAGCACGAGAAGCGATCGGAGCGCCGCGAAGGCGACGCGTCCCTGCGCGAACGAGCGCATGTACTCGACGATCTGGAAGCGCCCGATCCACGTCTTCGGCAGGCGCATCTCGACCACGCGCCCGTTCTCGACGAGCGAGCCGTTCGAGATCCCGACCTGCACGCCAACGGCGACGACGCCCTCGCGCCCGCAATCCACGATGGGTCGCGCGGCGAGGAGGAGGGCGTCCGGCGTGAGCAAGCTGTCCGCATCCATGCTCGTGACGTATTCGCCCTGCGCGACGTTGATGCAGGCGTTGAGCGCGTCTGCCTTTCCGCCGTTGTCCTTGTCGATTAGGACGAGACGCCGTAGGCCTGGAGGGAGTGGCCCGCGTACTTCGTAGAAGCCGCGGATCCTCGCGCACGCGAGCTGCGGGTCGTAGTCGAGCTCGGTCCGGACGAAGTGGTACTCACGAAGGAGGACGTCGACCGTCTTGTCCTTCGAGCCGTCGTTGCAGATCACGATCTCGAAGCTGGGGTATTGCAGTCGCAGGAGCGATTTGATGCTCTCGCAGATCGTGACCTCCTCGTTGTACGCGGGCACGAGCAGCGTGACCTTGGGAAGGAACCGATCGTGCGCGCGCCCGAGCGCGGGTCTCACGTCCTCCGTGGCGAGGTCCCTCCGGATCGCGCGAAGGCTGAGCGCGACGAACGCGAGGTTCACCAGGAAGAACACGCCGACGTAACCGACGACGAGAGCGTCGAGGACGGTCAGGAGGGCGGAGAGGAAGTGCATCTTTCAGCGCTTTCCCCCGATTCGAGAGCTTATACGGGTCGCGTGTTTCGACCAACTCCGTGGCCGGTGCACTGACCAGGCGCCCAGTGCCGCGAAGTGCCTGGGCTTCTTTGCGATGCCCGGGCCTTAATGAGGTGGTCGGGGCGGCCGTTCGTGGGGGCGTGGCACCCGACGGCAACGAGAGACTCGGCGAGACCTCCGCACCCCTGCTCCAGGACAATGGTCGAGCTAACATCCAACTCGGCCTCGTGGCCGTGCTCGTCGAGGCCGAAGCCGCGTTCCGAACGGGCGGCACGGACCGGCGCGAGGAGGCCCTCGCGAACGCCTTCGCTGCGATCAGCGACGCGTACGGCTCGCTCGACGTCGGGCGGTCGCCCGAGGCGTCGGCGCATCTCGCTGCCTTCTACGATGCGTGTCTGCAGGCGGTCGGTGACGCGTACGACGGCGATTTCGACGCGCTCGCGGCGGCGGTGACGATGGCGCGAGCGCTCGAC
>JAEXCN010000415.1 GCA_023402175.1 Pseudomonadota bacterium
GGGACAAGCTCACCGAGGGATTCGGTCGCATCGACGGGGTCGTCTACGCCGTCCAGAAGCCGAGCGACACGCAATGCGTGTTGCCGAACAAGGACCACGTGATCGTCCAGGTGCTGACGGACGGCGCCGTCTACCGCCTCGTCACGAACGTGCTCAGCACGAGCGCCGATCCGGACGTCCGTCACGCCGCGGTCCCGCATGCGCTGCCGGCGCCCGCGTTCGCGGAGGGCTGGCACACGGGTGTCTCCCTCGACTACCCGACCACGCTCGACGTCCACAACGCCGACTTCACCGCGGTCGCGATGGACGATCTCGTCGCGAAGATTGCAGCGGAGGTGAAGGTCGGCGCCGAGGTCTCCATCTACGCAACCGTCGGTCAGGGGCGCCCCGAGAGCGCGCACCTGATCCACCGGAACTCGGGCTCGAGGGACGGCGCGATCGTCGTCGATCCGACGGGCTCGCCGAAGTTCCTTCTTTTCCACTTCGACCAGCAGGTCTTCTAGCGGTCGCGCTTCGCCGGCTGCGCGTAGCGCCCTTCGCGCACGCTCTCTGCTGGAAGCGCGCGAGAGGCTGTGCAAAAAGACGCGGCGATGAGCTGGATCGACGAAAAGGCCCACAGCGAGCTCGCCCGCGTCCGAGAGGCGAGGGAGAAGCAGGTCTATCCCTTCTTCCGTGAGTTCGAGACGGGCGGCATCCACACGAGCATCCAAGGCAAGCCGATCGTCAATTTCAGCTCGAACGACTACCTCGGCCTCACGAATCACCCGAAGGTGAAGGAGGCGGCGAAGAAGGCGATCGACAAGTACGCGTGCGGCCTCTCGTCGTCGCGCCTCCAGGCCACGACCGTCGAGCACGTCGAGCTCGAGAAGCGGCTCGCCAAGTGGTTCGGCTACGAGGCGTGCCTCATGTTCACGACGGGCTACCAGGCCATGCTCGGGACGATCGCCGCGCTCGCCGACAAGGACACGACGCTCGTCCTCGACAGCTACAGCCACGCCTGCATCCTCGACGGCACGTTCCTCGCGGCCGGCGTGCCCGGGCGTGCGCCGGAGGTCCGCTTCTTCAACCACAACTCGGCGAGGAGCCTCGAGCGCATCCTCAAGACGCGCGAGCGCAAGAACGCGATGGTGCTCGTCGAGGGCGTCTACTCGCTCGACGGTGACAAAGGGCATCTCGCGGAGTTCGCCGACATCTGCGAGAAGTACGGCGCAGCGCTCGTCGTCGACGATGCGCACGGAACGGGCACGCTCGGCGAGCGCGGCACCGGCATCCTCGAGGAGACGGGGCTTCGCGACAAGTGCCCGATCCTCGTCTCGACGTTCTCGAAGACGTTCGGAGGCATCGGAGGCCTGCTCCTCGCGAGCGAGGAGGTCGTCGACCTCGTGAAGAACAACGCGCGCAGCTTCATGTTCAGCGCATCCCTCCCCGTCCCCGTCGTCGCGGCGGCCTCGACGATCCTCGACATGCTCGAAACCGACGGACCGGCGATGGTCCGCGAGCTTCACCAGAAGGCTGAGTACTTCCGGGGCAAGCTCACCGCGGCCGGCTTCGATCTCGGCGCGAGCAACACGCACATCATGCCGGTCATGTGCCGCGAAGAGCGAAAGACGCTCTTCATGCACGTCGCGCTGCTCGAGTGCGGCGTCCTCATGGTGCCGATCGTCTACCCCGGCGTGAAGCTCGGGGAAGAGCGCCTGCGCGTCAACATCACGCGCGGCCACACGCAGGAGGACATGGACAATGCCCTCGAGCTGCTGAAGACGTACGGCGAGGCCTTCTTCGTCCTCTCGGGCGAGGACATCGGCCCGATGGAAGCCGACGCCTGATCCCACGCGGTCGGGCAATCGTCACCGGGTGAACGTGATCGGCACGCCGCGGAAGCGGTAGCCCTGGATCGTCTCGAACGTCGCGACGGGTCGATCCAGGCGCTGGACTTCGACGTGGACGGGCTCCGTCGTCGAGCTCGGTGCGAGCTTGTTTCCTCGTTCACTGAATGAACTAGGAAACACGTGCGCGAGAGCGGGCGCCCTCAGACCTGCGCGGTCGAGCCCCGCGACTCCTGCAGCTTCACGAGCGCGCGCGCGATGTCCTCGACGGTCGAAATTTCCGAGAGGACGTCGTTCGGGATCGTCACCGAGAAACGATCCTCGACGTCGGCGACGAGCTCCATGACGCCGAGACTGTCGAGGCCGAGATCGTTCTGGATGTGATCGTTCGGACGGATCGTCCGATCGCCGTCGACGTGCTTCTTGAGGATCTCGGTCGTGATCTGCAGGGTCTCGTCGTACGTCGCCATCGCAGGCCCGAATCTACACCCCGGCGGCCCGGCCCGCCATGGGCGGCGGCCGGCGGCATCCCGGGGCCGTCCCGCTCGTCACTGTCGTGCCGCTCGTTGGAACGGTGCGGCGAGAGCCATCGCCACGGCCGCGGGATCGTCTGCGCCGAGAAGCGCGCGGATCACGGCCACGCCGTCGGCGCCTGCGCCGCCACACGCCGCCGCGGAGGATGGCTCGACGCCACCGAGCGCGTACACTG
>JAEXCN010000419.1 GCA_023402175.1 Pseudomonadota bacterium
TTGTTCACGGACGCGGCGAGCTCGACGCGCGTGCGCTCGAAGGTCGCCTTCCCGTCCGCTTCGACCAGGTGCCAGAGCTCCATCTCCCTGCTTCCGGTCGACGTCGTGGAGGACTGCAGATGAAAGCCGTACTCGCGATCCACGATGCAGTAGCCGCGCGTGGTCGTCGCGACGAGCTCGAGATAGCTTCGTGCCGCGCTCGCGTGCTCTTTCACGGCCAGGCCGGGCACGCCGTAGTCCTTCGGTGGATCGGTCCGGTCGCGCACCGCAGGCACGATCGGCAGCGCCGAGAGCGGAGCCTTCTCGCCCGCGGCCGCAGGCACGCTCGCGAACGGCGCAGCGAGCGCGAGGATCGACACGAGCGCGTGGCGGAGACGTCGGCGGATCATCAGAGGGTCTCCAGGTAGGCTTCGAGGTCGGCGAGCTCGGAAGGCGAGAGGTGCTTCGTGTGGCCCATCTTCCCGTCCGACTTCACGAGCAAGGTCCGGAGGTCGGGGTAGCGGCCGTCGTGGAAATAGGGCGCCGAGCCTCCGACGAAGCGAAGCGACGGCGTATCGAACTTGGTTTGTACGTCAGCACTCGCGCGGCTCTTCACGTCGTGCTGCGAGCCGTCCGGCATGTCCCCGGACGCGCCGTGGCAGCTCGCGCAGCCCGCCTGCTCCGACTGGAAGATCGCGAGCCCGCGCTGGACGGCATCGTTCGACGGGCGCGACGGCATGCCGGGCGGCGGGCGCATTCCGCGCACGTACGCCATCAGGGCTTCCTTGTCGTCGCCCTCGAGCCCCTTTCCGCCGAGGCGCTTCACCGTCTGGACGAGGTGCTTGCTCACGTCCGGAGCGTCGCCGTTCCATCCGTAGGGCGCGGCTCCATCGAGGCGCCCCGCGAGCATCGGCGTCTGCCGCGGCCCTTTCGGCGACGACCACACGAGCGTGTCGTCGCGTCCGTCCGGATGACAGCTGGCACACGCGCGACCGTCGCTCGAGATCCGATCGTCCGTCGTCGAGTGGAAGAGGACGCGTCCACGCTCGACCTTCGGGTCCTCGTGCGTGCGCACCAGCGTCATGCTGGAGAGCGCGAACGGCCGCGGCTTTGCGTCTCCCGCTTCCCCGATCGCGATCGTCGTCAGTGCATGCGCGAACTGCGACCAGACGACGGCGCGATCATGCTCCTCGTCGAGCGCGATCGCCGTCGGGCCCGACGGAACGGACCATTTCTTCAGCACGACGTCGTGCGGGTTCACCGCATCGGCGTCCAAGAGAAAAACCTTGTCCTCGCCGAGGCACGTCACGAACAGCCCGGCCTTGCCCGCGGTGGCGGCCCGCGGGAGCGCGCAGCGAGCCGCCTCCCCCTCGAGCCCGGCGCGAAGCGTCTTCGATTCGCCGAGCAGCTTTCCGCTGTCCTCGTCGATCACCGGCACGTGGAAGACCTCGGCCTCGCGGCCCTCGCCTCCGCCGTAGCCCGAGCTCACCTCGGCCTCGCCGGAGAAGACGAGCACGTGCGGGGCGAGGACGCGCCCGGACTCCGTCTTTGCGAGCGCGAACCCCTGGCAAGCGGCGCGCGACTGAGGGCCCACGATCACGCGGCTGAAGACCTCCTCGGTGCCGCCGAGCAGGAGCGGCTTGCTCGGCGTCATGCCGTCGAGCGGGATGACGTCGAGCCCCTGACCGACCGCGTGCGAGACGAATGCGCGCTTTCCATCCGCGGAGACGACGACGCTCCGCGGCTCGCGAGCGACGGCGTGCTCGGCCTTCGACGTGAAGGTGTGCGCGTCGAGGACGGAGACTGTGCGCCCCCAACCGCTCGTCGCGACGAGCACGGAGTCGTCCGGCGAGAGGGCCAGCCCGACGGGCTCCGTCGGCATGTCGACACGCGTGTCGATCACGAGCCGCGATCGCTCGGTGCCGCCGCCGCGGAGCACGAGGAGACGGGCCGCATCGCGGACGGCGACGATCAGCCGTCCGTCGGGCAGCATGACCATCGTCGCGGGCACGCCTCCGGGCGCGAAGGACGATAGCTCGCGCTCTGACTCGACATCGATGACACGGACGAGCGACTCGTCCTCGTCCGCGACGTAGGCGACGCGGCGGCCATCGAGATCGGCGAGGACGACGCCGGATCCCTGACGCGAGGCATCGAGGCGGCGAACGACGGGCGCCGGCACGGGAGGAAGAGGCGGCAACGACGGCGACTCGGCGGCCGTCAGGGGCGCGGCGCCGGGCGCAGCATTTGGAGGCGCATGCATGCATGATGCAGCATTGGCACAGAGAAGAGCGAGGAGCGCGTGCGGGAGCGAGAGAGCACCGATGCGACGGACCATCGATCCGAGAACGCTCGCGCTCCCGGGAGCGATTCCGTCGGGGCACGAGGTAGACTTCCGGTCGATGACACGACGTCCATCTCGCCGGTCATTCGCTGTCCTCGTCGCATGCGGGGCGTCGTTCGCCCTTCATGCCTGCGACGGAAGCCCATCCCAGCACGATCTCGGTGGCGGAGGCGCCGCTGACGCCGCGCCGGACCAGGCATCCGACGCCGCGGCCACTTCGCCTTGCGACACGATCGGGCTCACGGGAGCGGCCCCGCGCTGCAAGGTGTTCGCGTTCTGCTCGAGCGGTGACTACGAGCTCGATTGCAATCGTGACGACGCGCGATGCGTTTGCAGGACGGTGACCGGGAAGGGCCGGAGCGACGTCGCGTACGATCCGGGGTTCTGTTCGCTCCCGGACGGAGACGACCCATCGCAGACATCCGAGGCGCTCGCGGCGATGTTCGCTCGCGTGGTGCAAGCCTGCGAGTGGACTCCCTGAAGACGTTGACGGAGCACCGGTGACGCAGAGCGTCGGAGTCGGTCCCGCCCTCATCTCGCGTCCCCGTGAGCAATCCGTCAGCCACCGTCAACTTCCGAACGGGCGAACGATCCACCAGGAGGAGGCCGCCCTTTCGCGGAATTTGGGAGGTAGGATAGCGGCCCAAATATTGCTGAGGTGTCGACCATGGTGCGTTTTCGGACGTTCGGCCAGCTGCTGATCGCGGCCGGCCTCGTGGCATGTGCGGAGCAGACCACCGGCGGGGCGAGCAGCGGGCAGTCCGGCCCCGATCCGGACGTGATGGCCGATCTCCGGGCCGACTCGAACCGCGATGGCGAGATCAAGTTCGACGAGTCGGACGCGAAGAAGACGGAGTGGTCGAAGGAGAGCGGCGCGATCTTCCTCGCGAACATCGACGACGACAGTGAGCGCTGCAAGCTCACGAGCGACGACAACACGATCGCGACGTGCAACGACGCCGAAGACGACATCATCAACGGCGACGACGACGCGCTCGATCTCGCGCGGCTCCTCACCCGCCCCTGGCCGAAGACGCCGGCCGACGCGACCGGCCACATCGAGATCCTCACGGAGGCGGCGAAGGAGCGCGTGCGCCTGTTCAAGAAAGTCGGCGAGGGCCCGACGGACTTCGAGGTCCTCGACGAGGACAACGCCCTTTCGGCCGAGGAGCTCCGCACCGGAGTCGAGCTCGCGATCGAGGCGAAGGACATCGTCCGCGACGCCGACAAGTGGGACGGCTTCGTCGAGATCGAGCTCACGGTCACGTCGCCGTCGAAGGGCGATGCGAGCGACAAGGTGAAGATGCGGGTCGCCCCGGTGCTCACCTTCCACCATCTGCTGCCGGCCGAACAGATCTGGGTCTCGAACACGCACTCGCCCGGAAACGCAGCCACACGAGCGGATCTCGCAAATTCCTGCAAGGCCGCCGAGATCGCGGCGCCGAAGACGATCGACGTCGACGACCCATGGACGCAGGACTTCTTCGAGCCCGCGTTCATGTCGATGCCGGGCAAGGACGGCACGCAGCACGCCATCCGGGTGAACTACCGCTCGGCGAACGTGTTCGAGCCGGACAAGTCGAAGACCCCGCTCCGGCCTGCGGGGCAGTTCGTCTTCAAGCTGCGCGGGCGCGATGTCGCTGGCGTCCAGCAGTTCGACGTCAAGCACGACCTGGACATGGACACGCTCAACTCGTTCGGCAACCTCGAGACGGTGCCGCCGTACGAGAAAGACGGCGAATCATTCCCGTTCGGCCGCGTCATCCGCGGCAACGTGAAGTCGTATTACCCGGACAAGACGTTCGTGAAGATGATCGAGTCGCAGGGCATGCAGCCGCCGATCTACGTCGACACGTCATGGCTCCTCGTCGCGCACATCGACGAGACGGTCTCGTTCGTGAAGGCGCCGACGCCGCGTGGCTGGGCCCTGCTCGTCAACGACGCCCCGCTCGCGAAGAAGATGCTCGAGGACGCGGTGAAGGCCGGCAAGGGCAACACGCCGATGTTCGTCGGCAAGTCGTGGGTCGACTTCGACACGTATGAAGAGCGTCCCGCCGAGATCACGATCGCGGAGGTGCTCGCCGACACCGAGGTGATGAAGGCGAGCGCCGAGGCCGCCGCCGAGGTCGATGCGCAGCTCGCGATCATCAAGAAGGAGACCGGGCTGACGGACGACGAGATCATCCACGTGCCGTTCCTCCACACCACGTACGACGGCAAGTCCGCCGCGTATCAGCCCGGAACCGTGAACGGCGTCTACGTCTCGGACACGCGTTTCGGCGCGCCCGATCCGCACGGGCCGATGATCGACGGCAAGGACATCTTCAAGACCGCGCTCTCCGAGCCGCTGGCGAAGATCGGCATCACGGTCGACTTCATCGAGGACTGGGACGAGTACCACCTCGGCATCGGCGAGGTTCATTGCGGGACGAACTCGACGCGCAAGATCCCCGAGACTCGCTGGTGGGAGAGCGGACGATGAGGACGACGAGGACGATCACCATGAAGAAGCCCCTTCTCGCCGTCACGCTCGGCCTCCTCCTCCTCGGCGCCACGGTCACCGGCCGCGCCGAAGCCGCGCCGACCTCGCCTGCCGCGCAGGCGGCCGGGTTCCGCATGCCGCCTTCGCCATTCGCCGATCTCCGGAAGGACGTCGCCAAGGCGCGCGTCGTCGATTCGCGCACGTTCGCCGCCGTCGGCAGCATCGTCTCTCACGCCGTCGACGCCGACGCGCGAGCGCGCGGCCGCAAGGCGCCCGTCGCGCTGTACCTCGCGAAGCTCGGACCGAGCGCGCTCATGCCGATGCTCGAGATGCTCGCGATCGATCCGCCGCAAGGCATCCCTGCCGAGTCGGCACCGCGCGTGCGCCGTGACCTCATCGAGGCCGTCGGCCTCCTCAAGGACGCGCGTGCGCTCCCGGTCCTCACGACGATCCTCGACGACACGACCGAAGACGCCGAGACGACGCGCACCGTGGCCGAAGCCGTCGCGCGGATCGGCACCGACGAAGCGGCGACGCGCATCCTGAGCGCGCTCGATGCATCGAGCGGCGAGCGAACGCGCGCGATCCTCGCCGGCATGGGAGAGTGTCGCCGCCTACGCGTGACCGAAGCGCTTGCCTCGCGCCTGCATGCGACCGGCGACGAAGCCGTCGCGCGCGCGGCGGCGCGCTCGCTCGGGCGTGCGGGCAACGCGTGGGCGTGGAAGACGCTCTCGGATCGGAGCGAAGAAACGCGCATTCGCGAGGCGGCTGCCCGTGCGCTCGTCGACGCTTACGTCCACCGCGACGGCGAGGCTCGCGACGCCGCTTCGAACGCGCTCATGGTCGTCGATGCGCCCCAGACGACGGCGCTCATCGCCGACGCGAAGAAGGGTGCGTCTCCCGAGATCGCGAAGGCGCTCGACGCTCTCGCCGAGCGCTTCGCGCGCAATCCTTCCCGCATCAACTGACGGCGCTCGAGCAACGTTCCAGGCCGACGCTTCACGGCGACACTCCTCTGCTATGGTGCCGCGCATGCGGTGCCATCGCAGGCTGTGCGTTCTCGCGGCGTTGCTCCTCGGAGCGCCGAGCTGCGCCGGCAACGACGGCGCGTCCGCTCCGCCTCGAGCCGCGGCACCGGCCGCGGACGCCGCGACTGCAGCACCGTCTACCCCGAGCACGTCCATGAAGCTGCCTCCGATCGTCCAGACAGGAGCCCCCGGGCTCCGCTCTCGCGCCCAGGAAGTCGCGCCCGAACGCATCCCGACCAAGGAGATGCGCGAGCTGGTCGCGACGATGATCGCCACGATGCGCGCTGCGCCGGGCGTCGGCCTCGCCGCGCCGCAGATCGGTGTGCCGCTTCGCGTGATCGTCCTCGAGGATCGCGAGGAGCTCCTGAAGACGCTCACCGCGGAGGAGCGACAGGAACGCGAGCGCGGCCCCTTCCGCACGCGCGTGTTCTTCAACCCGGTGCTCGAGCCCGTCGGCGAAGAGCGCGCGATGTTCTTCGAGGGCTGCCTCAGCGTGAAAGGTTTCGTCGGCCTCGTCGAGCGGAGCCTCGAGGTCGATGTGCGCGGTCTCGACGAGAACGGCGCGCCGCAGACATGGCGCGTTCGCGGATGGCCGGCGCGCATCCTCCAGCACGAGGTCGATCATCTCGACGGCACGCTCTACATCGACCGGATGAAGACGCGCTCGTTCGCGACCGCCGAGCACGCAAAGGCGCTCTACGGCGGCAAGCCGATCGCCGAAATCCGCAGGCAGCTCGGGCTCTAGCACGCCCGCGTCACTCGCTGTCGGATCGGCCCGCCGGGCAGCGGCGCTCGTCGGCGACGAGTCTGCTCTCCGAGGCGGTGATATCATCCCTCGTCGTGCCTCCCCCTTCCGCCAGCGCGGAGATCGGCTCCGAGGTCGTCGCCGACCGCTACGAGGTCCTCGGTCTCGTCGGGTCGGGCGGCATGGGGACCGTCTACCGCGCGCGCGATCGCGAGCTCGACGAGATCGTCGCGCTGAAGGTCCTCCGAGGCGAGCTGTCGTACGACCCGCAGGCGCTCGCGCGCTTCCGGCGCGAGGTGAAGCTCGCTCGTCGAGTGACGCACAAGAACGTCGCGCGGACGTTCGACATCGGCGCGCACGCCGGCATCGCGTTCCTCACGATGGAGCTCGTGCACGGAGAGTCGCTCGCTGCGCAGCTCACGCGCAACAAGAGGCTCGGTCTCGAGCGCGCCGTCGAGATCGCGATCGAGATCGCACGCGGGCTCGGCGCGGCGCACGAGGCCGGAGTCGTCCATCGTGACCTCAAGCCGGACAACGTCCTCATCGCACGCGACGGGCGGGTCGTCGTCACCGACTTCGGGATCGCGTTCGCAGGAGAGGCGCTGGCGGGCGAAGGAGGCGCCCGGCGGATCGTCGGCACGCCCGCGTACATGGCGCCCGAGCAGCTCGAGACGCCGGAGAAGATCGACGCTCGGGTCGACGTCTATGCGCTCGGGCTCGTTCTCTACGAGATGTTGACGGGCGAGCTCCCGTGGACCGCGAAAACTGACCTCGCGCTCGCGACGGCGCGCATCCTGAAGCCACCGCGCGATCCTCGCGAGCTCGTACCGGAGCTGCCGCCCTCGATCGTCGCAATCGTGCTCGCCGCGCTCGCGAAGAATGCCGAGGACCGGCTGCCGAGCGCAGACTTCTTTGCGACGAAGCTCTCCGGTCTCGTGATGCCGACGACGCCGACGCTCGTCGACGACGCCGGGCTCTCGACCATGCTCCCGCCGCCGGTGTCCGTGCGGCAGAGCCTCGCCGTCGTGCGGCTCCGGCATGCCGGCGCACCCGAGGACGACTACCTCACGACGGGCATCACCGAGGCGCTCATCGACGCGCTCGCCGCCGGCTCGATGCGCGTGCGAGCGGCGGCAACGGATCTGCAGAGCCGTGAGCCGCAAGAGGCCGCTCGCGAGCTCGGAGTCGACGCCTTCGTCTCCGGTTCGGTCGACGTCGGTCCATCGACGATCGAGGTCGCCATCCGACTGCTGGGCGCGCACGACGGGTTCGCGCTCTGGGCCGGACGCTTCAACGGAGCGCGCGGCGACGCGATCGCGATCGCATCGAGCGCCGCACAGCGAATCGTCGAGGCGCTCTCGGGCACGCGCATGCCGACGCCCGCCGGAAGCCTTGCGGCGCCCGAGGCCGTGGATCTGTATCTCCGAGGGCGGCGCGCGTATCACCGCTTCTGGCGGACGGGAGAAGCGATCGCGCTGCTCGAGCGCGCGCTCGCGAAGGCCCCCGATGATCCGCGCATCCTCTCCGCGCTCGCGCTCGCGCTGTCGCGCGAGACCGGAGCGGAGACGGACACGGCATCGGCGCGCGAAGCCGCGACGGTTCGCGCCGAGCGTGCCGTCGCGCTCGCGCCGGCGCTTGCGGAGGCGCATGTCGCGCTCGGCGTGTCGCGCCTGCGCGACGGAAACGTGGCCGCCGGCGCGAAATTGATTCGGCGCGGCCTCGACCTCGCCCCCGGCCACGTCGACGCCCTCGAGCATGCCGCACGCATCCTGATGGAGACGCGCGCGGTCGAAGAAGGGATCGCGCATGCCGAGCTGGCGATGCGCGTCGAGCCGCTGCTCGAGCTGGTGTTCTCGTACCAAGTCGTTCGCGCCCGCGCGCTCCTCGGCGAATGGGACGCCGTCGATGCCGCATTCCGCAAGGTGCCCACCGAGGCCGCCGGGAAGATCGCCTACTGGCTCATGCGCGTCCGGCTCGCGCTCTGGCGTGACGATCCCGCCGACCGACGTCGCGTCCTCGAGGGGCTCGATGCGGATGTCTTTCCGAACAAGGCCTTTCCCCTCGCCTACGCCGGCTACCTCCGCGATGCGCCGCCCGGCCCGATCGAGCGACAGCTCCTCCACGACCGGATGCACTCACCGCGCTCGTCGTCGCGCCATCGATCGTTCTTCGCGCAGCTTCGCGCCGAGCTTCTCCTGCGGACCGGGGATCGCGACGACGCGCTCGCGGCGCTCGACGCCTCGGTCGAGGACGGACTCTTCGACGAGGAGTGGCTCGATCGCTGCCCTGCCCTGGCGCCGATCCGCGACGATCCGCGCTTCGTCCGCGCCCGAGACGAGGTCCACGCGCGTGCTGCCGTCGCGGTGAGCGTGCTGCTCCGCCGGCCGGGCAGCCGCTAGCGGACGCTGCCGATCTCCGGCTTGGTCGGCCGCCGACTCGTGCTTGGGGCAAGGCGCGGTCTCGCAAACGTGGATCTCCTTCGTCATGCACGCGCACCCCAAGCGCCCATCGACGAACACCCTCGCGAGAACGATCAATCTGTCGGATTTCACGAACCCCGTGTTAGTGTTCCGCTGCCCCCGCGCACGCGCTCCTACTCGGCCCCGAGCTCGCGCGGTCGCAAACGTTCACAGGAGAAAACGAAGTATGGCAAACCAGGTCCACCGGCTTGGCTCGGAGCAGGCGCTGATGCGCGAGATGGCGCTGACGCCGCAGAACATCGAGCGCCGGAAGGAAATCGTCCGACTCGGCCCCGACGACATGCGGCGCATCGACTCGATCCGCCACGTCGTGCTCGACGCGCTCGACGAGCTCACGGCGACGTTCTTCGCCTACCTCCAACGGCTGGACGAGGCGAAAGGCCTGCTCGGGCGCCCGGACCTCGTGGAGATGGCGCGGCAGCTGAAGCGCGAACATCTGGCCGACATGGTCCGCGGGAACTACGGCACAGCCTACGTCGAGCAACGCATCCGGCTCGGGCTCCTCTACAGCCGCGCCGGCCTGGAAGCCCGGGTCTTTCTCGGTGGTTTTCACGATCTGATGAGGGAGGTCGGCTCCCGGATCATGCAACAGCGCGCGCATGACCCGGCCGAGGCTTTCGAGAGCGTCATGGCGCTGAAGAAGGTGGCCTTCTTCGACATCGGCATCATCGTCGACGTGCTCGTCGCCGAGCGAGAGCGGACGATCCGGCAGCAGCAGGAAGCGATCCGAGAGCTGTCCACCCCCGTGCTCCAGATCCGTGAACGGATGCTGCTCCTGCCGATCATCGGCGTGATCGACACGCATCGGGCTCAGCTGATCACGGAGAGTCTCCTGCGCGCGATCCGAGCCAACCGTGCGAAGGTGGTCGTCATCGACGTCACCGGCGTCGCGACCATCGACTCGCGAGTCGCGAATCACCTACTCCAGACGGTCACAGCCGCGCGACTCATGGGCGCGACCTCGATCGTGACCGGGCTCTCCATGGAGGTGGCGCAGTCGCTCGTCGCGCTCGGTATCGATCTCGGCAGGTTCAACACCGTCGGCGACCTGCAGGGCGGGCTCGAAGAGGCCGAGGCACTTCTCGGCCACCCCGTCGTCCAACCGACGACGACCGACAAGAACGTCGAAGATACTCGGCCTGTCGTCTGAGGCGGTGCAACGTGCCCGTTCCCATCCTCAAGCAAGGCGACATCCTCATCGCATCCATCGTCGCGGCTCTCTCCGATCAGGACTTGACCCAGCTCAAGGACGATCTCTCGGCGCAGATCGGGTCGATGCGCGCGCGCGGTGTCATTATCGACGTGACCGCTCTCGACGTCCTCGATTCGTTCGCCACACGGACGCTCCGGGGGATCGCGCACACAGCCAAGCTCCGGGGCGCCGAGGCGGTCGTGGTCGGGATCCAACCCGACGTCGCGTTCGGGATGGTGCAGCTCGGATTGTCCCTCGAGGGAATTGCGACCGCGCTCGATCTGGACGACGGCCTCGCGGAGCTTCGAAGGGCGAGACGAGGGAAGCGTGCTCACTGACTGGACGCGGATCGCGATCGAGCGCGAGATGGATGTCGTCGTCGCGCGCCAGAGAGGCCGTGAGCTCGCCGCCGCAGCCGGCTTCTCGAGCTCGGACCAGACACTGATCGCGCTCGCGATCTCGGAGCTGGCGCGAAACATCGTCGTCTATGCCCAGCGAGGCGAGATCGTCATCCAGACCGTCGAGGGGGAGCGTCGTGGTATCGAGATCGTCGCGCACGACGACGGGCCCGGGATCCCGGACATAGAGCTCGCCATGCGGGATGGCTATTCGACAACGAAGAGCCTCGGCCTCGGCTTGCCCGGGACACGCCGCGTAATGGACGAGTTCGATCTTCGGTCCGAGCGCCAGAAAGGGACGACGATCACGATCCGGAAGTGGCTCCGATGATGCCGCGCGCCTCCGAGGACAACGCCATCGTCGAATGGGGGTGTGCGGGAGCGGCACTCCCGGGACAGACCGATTCGGGCGACCTCCACGTCGTCGCGCTCTTCCCCAACGGCGTGCTCGTCGCTCTCATCGATGGTCTCGGGCACGGCCCCCAAGCGGCGCTCGCCGCACGCGTTGCGGCCCGGATGTTGACCGAGCTGGCCGGCGAGTCGCCGCGGACTGCCGTGGAGCGGTGTCACGAGGGCCTTCGCCAGACCCGAGGAGTCGCGATGACGGTCGTCTCCTTCGATGCAGAAGCGTCGTCGCTCACCTGGCTCGGCGTGGGGAATGTCGAAGGAGCTCTCTTCCGGGGAGGGATCCCGCGGACGTGCGAGTCCGTCCCGCAGAGAGGAGGCGTCGTCGGCTACCAGCTCCCGCCGCTCCGGGAGCAGGTGCTCTCGATTGCGCATGGAGACACGGTCGTCCTGGCGACAGACGGCATCCGGGCGGACTTCAGGGACGGCATCGACGCCCTCGTCGGCGATGTCCAAGCCATCGCCGACGCGATCCTCGCACGTCACGCGCGCGGATCCGACGATGCATGCGTCCTCGTCGCGCGGTACATCGCTCATCCGTGGCGGGTCGTGCGCATCGTCGACGAGTCCGACGTTGCCATCGCTCGAAAGTGCGTCCGGGAGCTGGCTGGCCGGGCAGGCTTCCCGGAGCCGACGATCGAAGGCCTGGCGACCGCGGTCTCCGAGCTGGCCCGGAACATCGTCCTCTACGCGACGACGGGCGAGATCCGCGTCGAGCTGTTCGAAGAAAAGGGCAGAGCCGGGCTGCGCATCACGGCGAGCGACGAGGGCCCGGGCATTCCCGATCCGCAGAAAGCGATGGAGGACGGCTATTCGACCGGGGCAGGTCTCGGCTTCGGCCTCTCCGGCGCGAGGCGCTTCGCCGACGACTTCGAGATTTCGTCGACGATCGGCACGGGCACCACGGTGACATTGAAGAAGTGGGTGCGGTGATGCAAGCGCCGCGAACGTCGGAGACAGCCCGCGAACGTCTGCGGGGCGACTACGCCGAGGCGCTGCGAGCATACCTGCACGGCGCCGGCGAAGCTGCGCTCGCACGTGCGTACGAGCTCGGGCGTCTCGCAGTCGTCAGCGGCGTCGGCGTCATCGACATGGTCCTTTTGCACCAAGCGGCAGTCCTCGCGGTTGCGCCGATCCCGACGAGCGCCGTCCATTGGCAGGCGAGCACGCAGTTCCTCGCCGAGGGGCTCGCGCCGTTCGAGATGACCCACCGCGGCTTTCAAGAAGCGAATGCGACGCTCGAACGCTTGAACCGGTCGCTCCTCGCAAAGAACGTAGCGCTCGAGGAGACCGCCCGCTCGCTCGCCGAGGCAAACGAGGCCGCAGCGGAAGCGAACCGGGAGCTCGAAGCGTTCAGCTACTCGGTCTCGCACGACCTCCGTGCTCCGCTCCGAGCCATTGACGGCTTCACGCAGGCCTTCATCGAGGACTACGGCGCGCACGTCGACGAGAACGGTCGAGGGTATCTCGGCCGCGTCCGTTCCGCCGCGCAACGGATGGGGCAGCTCATCGACGATCTGCTCCTCCTGTCGCGCGTCGGACGGACGGTGCTGAGCCGCGAACGGGTCAACCTGTCGGCTCTGGCTCGGCTCGTCGTGGCCGAGCTGCCGCTCTGCGTGTCGACGTCCACAGAGGGGATCGACATCGTGATCGAGGACGGGCTCGTCGTCGAAGCCGACGCTCGGCTCGTCCGGATCCTCCTCGAGAACCTCATTGGCAATGCCTGGAAGTTCACGGCAAAGACGAGCCCGCGCCGCATCGAGATCGGCGCTCAGCGCGGTCCCGAGAACGTCTACTTCGTGCGCGACAACGGGGCGGGTTTCGACATGGCGTATGTCGACCGCCTCTTCGCCCCGTTTCAGCGCCTCCACGCCGCTTCCGAGTTCTCCGGGACGGGTATCGGTCTCGCCACGGTGCGCCGGATCGTGAATCGACACGGCGGACGCGTCTGGGCCGAGGGAGCCGTCGGACGAGGCGCCACAATCTTCTTCACGCTCGGACCCGCATAGGAGCGGGGCGTCAGCTAGACGCGCGCGCCGCTAGCGCCGGCGCGGCGCGTTCACGAGCCGCGCGAGCGGCACGCTCCCGATCACGTTGCGAATGCGCTGCGCCTGCGGCTCGCTCACCTCCCCGGCGAGCTCGACCTCGGCACGTCCGGACGACCGCAGGATCCTCACGCGGAGCTTCGCGATCGGCGGTCGGCTGGCCACATCGCGCAGATCGGCGAGGATCGGCGGCGCGATCCCGCCTCGCACGACGCGAACGACTCCTCGCTCGACCGACAGCTCCGCGATCGTGATCGCACGGCGGGCGGCGATGTACAGCGCCGCCAGCACGGAAGCGCCCAGAGCAGCGATGATGAAGAGCGAAGAATCCACGAGAGCACTTTGTCGCGACGAGAGGCGCGCGTGGGTTTAAGCTCGCAGAGCTTCCGTGTCCACTCGAGCCTTCTTCGACGAGGCGGCCAAGGCCGCCGTGAGCGCCGCCATCAAGCGCGCGGAGAGCCAGACCTCTGCCGAGGTCGTGGTCGCCGTCCGCCGTCAGGCCGGCGTCTCGTACCTCCAGGCGGATCTCACCTTCGGCGCCATGGTCGCGCTCGCGAGCCTCGCCGCCGTGCTGTTCGTAGACAAGGAGTTCGCGACGACGTGGATCCCGGTCGACGTCGCCGTCGCGTTCGTCCTCGGCGCGCTCGCGTGCCGATACACCTTCCTCAGGCGACTCTTCACGCCCGGCAAGCGCCGAACCGAAGAGACGCGACGGGCAGCCGGGGCGGCGTTCCACGACATGGGCATCGGCCGAACGAGCGGACGCAACGGAATCCTCGTCCTCGTCGCGCTCTTCGAGCATCGCATCGCCGTCATCGCGGACGTCGGGATCGACGCGAGCACGATCCAGGTCCCGGTCGCGAACCTCCGCGCCGCGCTCGAGCGCCCTTCCCCCGACTTCGATGGCTTCATCAAGGCGCTCGAGTCGCTCGGGCCGGCGCTCGGGAAGACGATGCCGCGTCGCGACGACGACGTGAACGAGCTCCCTGACGAGGTGGGCGTCGCATGAGCAGCGCTCTGATACCTCCCCGAAGCACGTCGCCTCGGACGACGCAGAAGCGTCCGCGATGGCTCCGTCCTGCGGTCCTCGTCGCGATCGTCGTCGTCGCGCTCGTGCTCCTCGTCGCGGTGACCGCGGCTGCACGGCCGGGCGGCGGCGGCTCGTATTCGGGCGGGAGCTCGAGCTCGTCCGGCAGCAGCAGCTCGTCGGGCGGTAGCAGCAGCAGCGGCGGGGACAGCGGTGACGGCGGCGCACTGATTGCCGAGCTCCTCATCTGGCTCTGCATCGAGCACCCTGCGTTCGGGATCCCGCTCACGCTCGCGGTCGTCGGCTTCATCGTCTTCAAGCACATCACGAGCTCCAAGCAGCAGGACTGGAGCTCGGGTGTCCCGAGCTGGCAGCCCCCTTCCGTCCCGCCGATCGAGGAGTATCGCCCGACGCCGGTCTCGCTCGACGTCATCCGCAGCGTCGATGCGAGCTTCTCGCGGATCGTCTTCGAGGACTTCCTCTACTCGCTCTACGCCGAGGTGCATCGCGCACGCGGGATGGGCGGGCTCAACCGGCTCTCCGCGTATCTCTCGCCGCAGGCGGCGCAGCAGCTCCAGAGCGGGACACGCGGCCCGATCGAAGGCGTCATCGTCGGCGCGATGCGCGTCCTCGAGGCGAGCGCGACGCGAGAGTCCGGCGCACGCGTCGTCATCGAGTTCGAGAGCAACTACACCGAGGCCGGGCGCGGCTGCTACGTCGTCGAGCGATGGACGCTCGTCCGCGGGCCCTCCGCGAAGTCGCGCACGCCCGATCGCGTACGCGTCCTCGGTTGCCCGAACTGCGGAGCGCCGCAGGAGAGTCTCTTCAGCGGGACCTGCAAGCACTGCCAGCGCGTCGTCAACGACGGCTCGTTCGACTGGCTCGTCCAGGGGAGCCACGTGCTGCAGCGCGAGGAGCGACCGCCGATGCTGACCTCGAGCGCGGAGGAGCAAGGGACGAACGAAGCGACGATCCGCGACGCGAACCTCCCTCATGCGGTCGCCGCGCTACGCACCAAGGATCCGGCGTTCGACGTCGGCCAGCTGCAGGCGCGCATTGGGCTCGTATTCCAGCAGTTCCAGATCGCGTGGTCCGCGCGGAACCTCGCCCAGATGCGTCCGTTCCTGAGCGACGCCCTCTTCACGACGCAGCAGTACTGGGTCTCGGCGTACATCGCCCAGCGGCTCCGCAACGTCACCGAAGGCGCGCGGATCACGAACCTCGAGCTCGTGAAGGTGACGTCCGATGCCTTCTACGACGCGATCACGGTCCGTCTCTTCGCGACCAGTCTCGATTACACGGTGACCGATGACGGCCGGCACGTCGCGGGGAGCCGGACCCGGCCGCGCGCGTACAGCGAGTACTGGACGTTCATCCGCGGCACGAACCGCAAGGGCCCGACGCGAACCGATCTCGCCTGCTCGAACTGCGGCGGCCCACTCGCCGTGAACATGGTCGGCCAGTGCAACTACTGCAAGGTGAAGGTCACGACCGGCGACTTCGACTGGGTGCTCTCGCGCATCGAGCAGGACGAGTCGTATACCGGCTGACCCGATGAAGCCTCGCCGATGAGGTGAAGGCCGGGATACAGCCTCACCTCCGAGAGCGCGTGCGACTTCTGAGCCAACTCGTCGCACTTCGGGCCAACGAGCTCGATCGGTTCGAAGAGTCTTGTTGACGGCCCGTGCTCGGCCTGGCTGACTCGTGCGCATGAGCGAAGCCAAGACCTACGAAGGCAGCTGTCATTGCGGAAAGGTTCGTTACAAGGCGACGACCGACCTCGCGCAGGTGATCGAGTGCAACTGCTCGATGTGCTCGCGGGCCGGAACGCAGCTCACGTTCGTCTCGCCTGAAAGCTTCGAGCTCCTCTCGGGCGAGGACGCGGTCACCGACTACCAGTTCAACAAGCACGCCATCCATCACCTGTTCTGCTCGACGTGCGGGATCAAGTCGTTCGCTCGCGGAACCGGCCCGGGCGGAAAGCCGATGGTCGCCGTGAACGTCCGCTGCCTCGACGGCGTGGACAGGTCGAAGCTGAAGATCGCCCAGGTCGACGGCAAGAGTTTCTGACGCATCACCGGCAAGGCCGGGGGTTGGAGACGCCCGGGACGTTCGAAGTGCGACTGCTCGGCATGGCCGGCAGTCGCCCGCTCCCGCTCAGCACCTGAATGCGATCCGCGGTATTCGCATCGCGAATGTCGCCCCGAACCCGGGCTTGCTCGTTACGGCTACCGAGCCGCGATGCGACGCCATGATGTCCTTCACCATCAGCAGCGCAAGGCCCGCCGCCTTCCCCGTCACCGGATCGCGATCGAACAGCCTGCGTGCCTGCGCTTCGGAAATTCCGGCGCCGTCATCGCGGACCTCGATCACGAGATCGTCCGATGCGCTCTCCCACGTGACGTGGACGTCGACGATCTTCCTCGCGTAGCGAAGTGCGTTTGCCACGAGCATCGAGGTCGCCCACGCGATCTTCTCGCTGTCGACGAACATGGAAGGTGGAGCTAGCTCGTCGATCTCGAACGAGAGCTCGATGTCGTTGGACTTCGCCTGCGAGGCGAACAGATCGAGCGTCCGCATGACGAGCTCGTGGACGCTCGTCAGGACGCGTCGGACAGGGAGAGCCTCGACGAGCAACAGCTCGACCTGCACCTCCCGCTCGCCCTGCACGCATCGCACCTTGCGACGGCGCACGATGGATGTCGGCGCCGCGCGCATGAGCTCGGCGGCCGCTCGCCGGAGCGCTTCGCATGCTGACGGCACCTCGACGAGGCTCCGCTCGAGCCAGGTCACGGGAGCGCCGCCCTCGACGGCGTCGACCACTCCGTCACCTCGAAGAACGACGACCCACTCTGCGGGATCGGGATTGTCCGATCGCATCATGCTGCCTCCGCGGTGCAGCCGCGACGGTCTTCACTCGCGACCACGACGCGAATCGTCACGCTGCTGTGTGCGTGCTCACCCCAAGCGAACGAGAGCGCGGTGCGGAGCGTCGTGAAGAGGCCGCCCACTCGATCATGGCTATCTTCGATCTGCCACAGCGAACGGCTCCGTCGGATGACGAGCCTCCGCGCCGTGTTCGGAGCGACCGACGCTTCTCGTTCGGCGTCCTGCGACCGGTGTGGTTGATCCATGAGATAGACCGTAAGACGCGCGCCCTCAAAGCTGCATAAAAGATCGCCGCGTCGATGCGAGCAGCCCGCCGGGCTGCGACGGCGTCGTGTCTCGGCGACGACGCCTGGCCAACCAGCCGTTCAGCACGACCTCATACGTCGAGCTTGAGCCGATAGCCGATGCCGAGCTCGGTGAGGAGGTGCTTCGGCTGCGTCGGAACTTGCTCGAGCTTGTGCCGGAGCTGCGTCATGTAGACGCGAAGGTATTGCACTTGCTCCGAGTGCCCTGGCCCCCACACCTCTCCAAGGAGGTGACGGTGCGTCATGACGATGCCGGCATGCTTCACGAGCGCAACGAGCAGCTTGTACTCCGTCTTCGTCAGGTGGACCTCTTCTCCGTTCTTCGTGACAATGCGCTTCACGAGGTCGACGGAGATCTCGGCGCCGATCTTGACCACGGCCGTCGTCGTGTCGCGCATCAGCGCGGCGTGGCGCAGGGCAACGCGGATGCGCGCGACGAGCTCGGACGCACCGAACGGCTTGGTGATGTAGTCGTCGGCTCCCTCATCGAGCGCCGCAACCTTCGACTCCTCCTGTCCACGTGCCGAGATGACGATGATCGGCAGCGTGCTCCACTCGCGGAGCTGCCTGATGACTTCGATTCCGTCGCTGTCTGGCAGTCCGAGATCGAGGACGACGACCTCGGGAGCGTAGGCCGTGGCCTGCCGAACGCCGGCGTCTGCGGTTGCCGCTTCGACGACGCGAAAGCCGCGCAAGGAGAGGGCGAGACGCACGAACCGCGTCATCTGGGGCTCATCGTCGATGACGAGGACGAGGGGCTCACGTTCGTCGTTCATGGGGCATGCCTTCGTGCTTCTCTTCGAAGCGTGACGTTCTCGAAGCTCGCGGGCGCAAGGGGCAACGTGAAGTGGAACGTGACGCCTCCGCCCCGTCGCTCCCGCACACCGATCGTGCCACCGTGCGCCTCGACGATGCCACGGCAGATCGTCAGCCCGAGGCCGACCCCGCCGCCTTCACTCTCGTGGACGCGAAAGAACTTCTCGAAGATTCGATCTGCGTGCGCCGCGTCAATGCCTGGCCCCCGGTCCGAGACATCGATGGCGACCATCGTGTCCTCGACCTGCGCCACTAGGTCGATCGGGCTTCCCGCCGGCGAATACTTCGTGGCGTTCTCGATGAGGTTGATGAGCACCTGCTCGACGAGCGCGGAGTCGCACAGCGCCACGAGATCCGACGGCACACTCGTCCGCACGTCGCGGCCCCCTAGACGATCGGCCGTCCGAGCGAGCGCCGAGCCTACGAGCTCCTCGACGGATAGAGGCCCCGTCTTGACCTTGAGCGCGCCAGCCTCGAGACGCGTCATGTCGAGGAGATTGCGCACCAGGCGTGACAGGCGCAGCGCCTCCTCGTGAGCGGTCTGAAGCAGCTCGCGACGGGTCGCTTCGTCGACCTGCGCGGCCTCGTCGAGCAGTGCGTTCGTCGCTCCCGTCACCACACCAAGCGGCGTACGAAGGTCGTGCGAGACAGAGCTGAGCAAGGCGTTCCGGAGCTGCTCGGTCTCGGCGCGCAGGTGGGCTGCATGGGCTTCCTCGGCGAGCGCCATGCGCTCGAGCGCGGAACCGATGATTCCCGCGAAGGTCTCGAGCAACTGTCGCTCGTCGGCGTCGTCGAGCCGAGCATCCGCCGACGGGAACAGCGCCAGGACTCCGACGCGACCGCGTGACCCCGTGAGCGGAACGACGAGCGCTCCCGCGGACGGCAAAGTGTCCGTGCCGAGCCCCGCGCGATGTTGATTCGTCCAGACCCATTCGGCGATGCCAACGTCCTGACTGCCGGAGGCAAACGTCCCCTCGTCCGCGCGCACCAGTGCAAGTCTCCCGTCCGCGGAAGGCAGGAAGATCGCGGTGCGCGCGCGGAACACCTCGCGAAGCTGACTCGCGGCGGCGTCGAAGAGAGCGTCTCGTGATTGCACGAGCCCGACCTCGCGCGTGATGGCATAGAGACTCGCCGTTCGCCGTTCTCGCTGCCGGGCGCTGTCGGCCTGGTCGCGAATGCGCTGAGTGAGATGGCTTACGACGACGCCGACGACGAACATGACCGCGAACGTCACGATGTGGCGGAGGTCCGATATGACGAACGTGAAGTAGGGCGGAAAGAAGAAGAAGTTCAACGACAGGCAGGCCAGGACCGTCGCCACCAGAGAGGGACCGTAGCCGAACCGCATCGCAACGATGACGATGCCGACGAGCATCAGCATCACGATGTCGGCCAGCTCGTTCTGTCCGAATGTGAGCCACGATACGAGCGTCGCCGCGACGACGACGGCGACGCTGGCGCTATACGGCGCGACTGCCACGGCGGGGTTGGCGCGGAGCTCCCGCGGCTCGACGAAGCGCGTCTCCTCGGCCTCCCCCGAGGTGACATAGACGTCGATCTCTCGACTTGCGCGGACGACGTCATCGAGGAAGGAGGGCCGCAAGATGTCCCGCCAGCGCGCGTGGGTCGGCTTTCCCAGGACGATCTTCGTGACGGTGCGCTTGCGTGCGTAGCGCACCGTCTCGAGGGCGGCGTTCTCGCCGCGGACTGTCACCGGTTCGCCTCCGAGCGCCTCGAGCAATCTCATGCTGCTCGCAAGGCGCTCTCGCGCCGACCTCGGCATCCGGATCGAGGCTGGCGTCTCGACGTAGAGGCCAATCAGCCCGCCCTGGACGCTCGCCGCCATCCGCTTCGCGGCGCGGATGAGGCGCACCGCGTGCGGACTCGGCGAGATGCAGACGAGCACCCGCTCTCCCGTTTGCCACGTCTCGTCTACGCCATGGGCGACCCTGTAGCTCCGGATCTTCGCGTCCACACGCTCGGACGTTCGACGAAGCGCGAGGTGTCGCAGCGCGATCAGGTTGCCTTCTTTGAAGAAGCTCTCGGCGGCACGGGCAGCCTGCTGCGAGAGGTAGACCTTTCCCTCGTGGAGCCGCTGGAGGAGCTCACCAACGGGGAGATCGATTAGACGAATGTCGTACGCCCTCTCGAAAGTCGCGTCGGGGACGGTTTCTCGAACGACGACGCCGGTGATCCGCGCGATCACGTCGTTGAGGCTCTCGAGATGTTGAACGTTCAGTGTGGTGAAGACGTCGATGCCTGCATCGAGTAGCTCCTCGACGTCTTGCCACCGCTTCTTGTGACGCGAGCCGGGCGCGTTCGTGTGCGCGAGCTCGTCGACGAGCAAGACCTGCGGTCTCCGTGCGAGCGCGCCGTCGAGGTCGAGCTCTTCGAGTCCGATCCCGCGGTACACGACGGTGCGGCGCGGGAGCAGCTCAAGTCCCATGAGCAGGGCGGCCGTGTCGTAGCGGCCATGCGTCTCCACGATGCCGACGAGGACCTCACGCCCTCCGTCGCTCGCCTCGACGCGAGCGGCTTCGAGCATGGCGCACGTCTTCCCGACTCCGGGCGCTGCCCCGAAGAAGATCGTGAGCTTCCCGCGCCGCCCCTGCTCCTCGAGGTCGCGTACGTGGGCCAGGATCTCATCCGGGTCGGGACGTCGTTCCGCCATGATCCGATCGTGCGCATGCGCGGTGGTGACCCATGTTCGGGAAGGTCACGGCGCCGACGGGCGCTCGCGCCGGAAACATGTCTACGGTCGCGCGCATCAACGCGGCATAAAGAATTCGGGCCGCCCACGGTTGATGCATCGCTTACGGCGTTGGGCTCAGAATTGATGCAGGCCTTACACGGTCGCGGATAAATCGAAACCGAGATGCCGCGAGACTCGCTCCCATACGAGCATCCGTACCGGAGCGCTCCCAGGAGCGCGGCGAACCGGCAGCCGAGCCCCGACGTCCATTCGCTCGAGGAAGCCCTCGTCCACGCATCGATTGCATTCGTCGGTGCGCTGGGAGTCGCCATCGGAATCACGGCGACCGGACGAACGGTCGAGCCAGCTCTCGGGCTCTGCTTGCTCATCTTCGCAGTCGGCGCGCTCATCGGCGCGCGCCGTCGACGGCATCGTAGGCGCTCACGCGAAGAGGACGCGAGGCTGAGGTCCGCGCCTCGCTCCCGCCCGGCCCCACTCCCTCGCACTCGACACGGCGACGAGCCGCAGAGCACCGCGAGCGCTGAGAGGGATCGATGATGACCCACGATTCGACATCGGCGCGCACGGCGCCGCCCATACTGCTCATGACGTTGTGTCTTGCCCACGCGACTCC
>JAEXCN010000439.1 GCA_023402175.1 Pseudomonadota bacterium
CGCGCAGCCGCCGATGCCGAGCAGCGCTACGGCAGCGAGCGTCATGTAGGCGATCTTCTTCCAGCGTCGACTCACGTGCGCTCACCCTCGTGAGGCACGGACGCAAGCGCCGGGCCGCGCACCTACATCGGAAAATCGCGCTATTCATGGGGAGATGGCTGGTGAGTGGATATCCCACCCCAGGATCGCCCAGCCGGTCAGCCGCGCAGCGTCAGCGCCTTGGGCACGACCTCGATCTCGAGCGGCAGGCTGCCCATCGGCTCGCCGTCGACATCGAGGAGGAACACGCTCTTCGCGTCCTCGTTCACGAGATCGAGCTTCACCTTTTGCGCGCGGAGATGGACCGTCCCGGCATGGCCGATGTGCTCGCCGGAGTAGATGCTCCCCGACGTCATCGCGAAGCCGACCTTCGACGTGGGGCCGAGGGCGACGATCTCGAATGCGCCGTCGTCGACCTCCGCCATCGGCGCGACCTTCATCCCGCCGCCGAAGTACTTGCCGTTGCAGATGGCGATCATGAACGAACGGATGACGTGCTCTTCGGTCTTGCCGTCCTTCGTGATCGTGCAGCGCACGTTGCCGAGGCGCGCGTTGAGCAATGCCTTGAGCGACGCGCCGAAATAGGCGGCCTTGCCGCCGAAGAATCGCGGAGCCTCCGCGACGTAGCGATCGACGAGCCCGCCCATGCCGACGGAGAGGATGTTGACGAAGTAGTGTCCAGCCTTGCCGCCGCCCGTGAACTTGCCGACGTCGATCGCGCGCTGCCTGCCGCTCGCGATCGCCTCGACGTATCGATCGAGCCGGTGCTCGATCCCGAGCGTCTTGCGGAAGTCGCCGCCCGTGCCCTGACCGATGATGCCGAGCTGCGTGGCCTCGGACTTCGTGCCGTAGCCGCCGCTTCTCGCCTGCATGAGGCCGTTGACGACCTCGTGGATCGTCCCGTCGCCGCCGACGGCGATGACGAGCGGATGCCCTGCGAGCGCGCCCTGACGTGCGAGGTCGATTGCATGACCCGGGTGTTCGGTCATCGCGACGTCGACCTTGCCGAGCGAGCGCTCGATCGTGCCACGCATCGCGCCGAACACGCGGCCGGTCGAGCCGCCGCCCGACTTCGGGTTGACGACGAGGAGAGGGTTCATCGGCGAACGGTCACGTGTTGTCCTGGATGCTCGTCACGCGGCGACGGATCGTCGAGAGGAGCGAGCCGCCGACGTCCGGCCATACGACACCGCGCTCCTCGAGATCGCGGACCGTGTCGACCAACGTCTCGACGGGATCGCGTGGCGCCCAGCCGAGCTCGCTCTCCGCGAGCGATGCGTCGAGGTACCAGTAGAAGTGAGCCATATCGAGGCTGATCGGATCGACGGCGACCGGGATCCCGAGCCGATGCGAGAGCCGCTCCAGCATCTCCGCGCCGGTGCGGGCGATCTCACGACCCTGACGCGGCATCGGGAGGACCGGACCTTTGACGCCGGACACGCGCTCGAGGCGCGCGAAGAGCTCCTTGATCGTGAGGTTGCACGCACCGACGAGATAGCGCCGCCCACCGACGCCGCGATCCATCGCGAGGCGCATCGCAGTCGCGGCATCGCGCGCGTCGACGTAGGACATCCCGCCGGGCGGGATCGCCGGGATCTTGCGCTCGAGGAACAGCCGCACGTCCTCCGTCGAGGAGCCGTTCACATCGCCGGGGCCGAGGAGGAGCGTGGGGTTCACGCACACGACCTCGAGCGTCGCGCCCGAGCCGTCACCGAGCAGCGCGCCGTGTTGCTCCAGGGCAGCCTTCTCCGCGAAAAGCTTCGAGCGGTAGTAGGGCCAGCGGTTCAACAGGCCGATCGGCGGGTCGTTCTCCTCCGTCGCGACGAAGTCCGGATCGTCGCTGACCGCGATCGTCCCGCTCGTCGAGGCGACCACGACGCGGCGCACGCCGCGCGCGATGCAAGCGGCGGTCACGTTCTTCGTGCCCTCGACGTGGAGCTTGTAGAGCACCTCTGCGTCCTCGGGCTTGCGCGAGACCTTGCCGGCGCAGTGGAAGACGCCGTCCTGGCCCGCTTCGAGGGCCTTTTCGAGGCTCGCACGGTCGAGGACGTCGCCGGTCAGCTGTGTGACCTCGGCGGGAAGGTCCGCGGTCTTCTTGCGAACGAGGGCGGTGACCGAGTGCCCGTTCTCGAGCAGCTCACGAACGAGGTGCCGTCCGAGGAATCCCGTGGCTCCGGTGACGAGGTAGCGACTCACGGCCCGGATTCGTAGTCGCGCGCCGCTGCGTCAGCAAGGGGCGACCGGCATGCTCGGGCGGAGCCGGCCCCCTGTTTTCACGGAGGTCCGGAGCAGCGCATCCCGAGAGGAAGGGCGGCTTCGAGGGTCGATCTTCGCCGCCTGTCTCGCGCCGGGCAGGACCCGAGGAGGCGCTTTGGCCGTGGTAGGGTGGGCGCGTGCCCGGCTCGGAGCGTTTCGCGTATTACGACCGCCTGTCCGCGAACGAGCAGGCGACGTATCGAAAAAGCGACGCGATTGCGCGGGTCCCGATCCCGGACGCTGCCGCGCTCCGACCGCTCGTCACGAGGCTCGAGGAGGCGCTCGCCACCGGCAAGCGCGCCCGGGTCGTCACGGCTTCGACGGCGCTTGCCGGCGCGCTGATGAAGCAGCTCGGCGTCGTCGGGCCGAAGATCCGCGTCCGCGAGGTGCGCCCGCAGCTCGACGACGGCGAGCTCCACGGTCTCTACACGTTCGCGCAGGACGGAGTGCCGCCGAAGCTCGAGGTCTGGATGCGGACCGCCGCCCACTCCAAGGTCGTGCGCTTCCGCACGTTCCTACGAACGCTCGTCCACGAGCTGTTGCACCATCTCGACGTGACGCTCTTCGGACTCGAAGACAGCTTCCACACGGAAGGCTTCTTCCGGCGCGAGTCGAGCCTCGTTCGGCAGCTCGCGCCCAAGCAGGATGCGGGCGAGGCCGAAAAGAGTCCCGCCCGCGCGAAGAAGCCCGCCGCGGTGAAGCGTCCGCGACGACCCTTCGTCCAGCTCGAGCTGTTCTAGGCCGTCGCCCGCTCGGAAAACGATTCGGTCAGAACGGCTAGGTCGCGTCGGCGTCGGCGTCGCCCGCGTCGCCGGCGTCAGTCTCTTCGCCCGCGGCGTCCGTCTCGCCGGCGTCCTCGCCGCCGTCTTCGGCTTCCGCGTCGCCTTCGCCCGCGTCCTCGCCGGCGTCTTCTTCCTCGGCGGGCTCACCCGGGCCCGCGTCGTTCGGGTGCACTCCGACCGGCGACGGTCCGGTTTCCTCGCACGACGCTGCAGCGAATGCAGCTCCGAAGAGCGCGAGGATCAGCACCAACGGTCGCCACATCACCAACCACTGCGCCGAGCGGCGATGTTCGTTCGTCATCAATAAATCCCGTAACGGGTCTCATCGTCATATGTCAATCGCACGACAGCGTCTCTTTGGATTGTGCGGTGAGACGCCACGGTGATGCGGCGAATCGGCCTCAATTGGGTTCGTGCGCAGGCTGCGCATTCGTCTCAGGACGCCGGCCCGAAGCGTCGTTAGCGTGCGAAACGAATAGATGCGTCATACATTGACCTTTCGTGCGGTATGCAAGCACATTGACATGCAGTCACTGTGTTGCGTTTCATCAACCATGCGGAAGGCGGCACGTTCCGCAGGTTGTCGGGGGAATCAGGCGAATTAGGGCGAAGGGATCCGCTACATGCACTTTACACGTTACGGGCTCTGGTCGGGCGCCGCGGCGGCGGTCGTCCTCCTGGCGACGAACGATGCGCGAGCACAGGCAGGCGCATCGTCGCTCACGGGACGAGTCACGGATGCGTCGACGAACGCACCCGTGGCGGACGTCGTCGTGACGGTGACGTCGCCAAATCTCCAAGGAGAGGAGACGGCAGTCACTGATGCGAACGGCCTCTATCGAATCGGCAATCTCCCACCGGGCGACTACACGATTCGCCTCGACAAGGAGACGTACAAGCCGTTCACGCGAGGCGGCATCGGTCTCCGTTCCGACGTCACGCTGCGTGTCGACTCGCAGCTCTTACCGGAGGCGCTGAAGGAAGAAATCGTCGTCGTCGGCGCTCCTCCGACGGTCGACGTCGGCTCGAGCAACACCGGCCTCAACGTGTCGAGCGATTTCGCCAAGCGCGTTCCGCTCGTCCGTCCCGGCTCGTCGAGCGGCGGTGCGGTGCGCTCGTTCGAAGCAGCGGCGCAGGCAACGCCTCAGGCGAACGCCGACGACTTCGGTACCAGCATCAACGGCACGACGTCGCCGGAGAACAACTACCAAATCGACGGCCTGTCGCGTAACAACGCGGGCTTCGGCATCAACGGCGCGCGGCTCTCGATGGAGTTCGTCCGCGAGGTGAACGTGCTCACCGGCGGTTACATGCCGGAGTACGGAGCAGCCGGCGGCGGCATCCTCAGCGCGGTCACGAAGACCGGCTCGAACGAGTTCCGCAGCGGCGCGTGGATGTTCGTCAGCCCCGGCGGACTGGAAGGTCAGCGCAAACGCATCTTCCGTTCGGGCCAGACAATCCAGACCCAGCCGAGCCTCGACATGATCGGCGACATCGGCGCCGAGGTCGGCGGGCCGATCATCAAGGACAAGCTGTGGTTCTACACGGGCTTCATGCTGGCCCGCACGTCCTACAACCTCGATCGATCGATCAACAACGCGCAGTTCGGCGAGCTCCACGACACGATCACGCGCTATCAAGCTTCGAAGGAAGAGGCGCAGTTCTTCGGCAAGCTCACGTGGGCCGCGAACCAACGCAATCGCTTCTCGGTCACCGCGTACACGCTGCCGTCGTGGTCAGGCGGCTCGAATCGCATGTCGATCGATCCGCAGCTCGGTGTGCCCACGATCGGGAACATCGCCGGCACGCCGGGTGCGCTCTTCAACACCGTTCGCACGAACACGACCAGCGTCCAGGCCGACTGGGAGACGTCGACGCCGTCGAAGAAGGTCTCGCTCAAGACGACCGTCGGCTGGATGCACCAGTTCGAAGACACGGGCGCGAACGACGGCACCTTCTCGGGCGACCGCTACGGCGGAGCAGCCACGCCCGGCGTCTCGTGGCGGCGAAATACTCCGGGCCCCCACCCGATCACCGACTTCGAGCCTGTCGCGCCGTGGCAGTGCGACGCGCCTGGGACGGCCGAGGCGCTGCTCTGTCCGGTCTCGACGTACCGCTCCGGTGGCCCTGGCTTTCTCTCCTCGCGAACGTTCGACCGCATCAGCGGCCGCACGGTGCTCACGCTCCTCGGAGAGGCCGCCGGTCACCACGTCGTGAAGGTCGGCGTCGAGGTCGAGGGCATGGAATACGACAGCCGCAAGTCGTACGGCGGCGGGAACCTCCTGCGCGAGAGCCTCAGCGGCGGGTCGTACAGCGAGCTCCGCAACTTCAGCTACCTGACGGGCCCGGATGAGCGCGTTCTCCTCGACAGCCTGAAGTGGCTCACGCACTCGCTCATGCTCGGCGGCTTCGCGCAGGACAGCTGGTCGATCCTCGACAAGGTCACGCTCAACGCGGGCCTTCGTTACGACTCGCAGTTGATGTGGGGCGGCGACGGCGCGATCGCGATGACGTTGCCCAACATGGTCTCTCCGCGCGCGGGACTCGTCTGGGACCCTACGCAGAAGGGCCATGCGAAGCTCTATGGCAACTTCGCCCGCTACTACCAGTGGGCGCCGCTCAACATCATGGACCGCGCCGGCTCGAGCGAGCCGCAGACGCTCGCGAGCCGCTCGCGCGCCGTCTGTGATCCGCGTGATCCCAATCAGCTGAAGGGCGCGTGTCAGGACCCCGCAAACTACAGCAACATCGCTGGCCCCGAGTCGCCGGACAAGAAGTACTTGATCCAAGCCGCCGGCAAGACGCCGATCGATCCCGATCTCAAACCGCAGTTCTCGGATGAGGTCGTGTTCGGCGGCGAGTACGACCTCGTCAAGAACGGCCGTATCGGTACCTCGTACACGCGTCGCTGGATTGGCCGCATCATCGAAGACCTAAGCCGTGACGAAGCGCAGACGTACTTCATCACCAACCCGGGCGAGGGCGCGACGCGCGACTTCCCGAAGCCCGAGCGCACGTACGACGCCGTGACCGTGTTCTTCCAGAAGGTCTACGCGAACAACTGGGAGGCGCTCGCGAGCTACACGATCTCGTATCTGCGCGGAAACTACGCTGGTCTCTTCCGTCCCGAGACTCAGCAGCTCGATCCGTTCACGAACTCGGACTTCGATCTCAAGTCCCTCTCGGTCAACCGCAAGGGACCGCTGCCGGGTGACACGCGTCACCAGTTCAAGCTCTTCGCATCACGCACGTTCGAGCTCAATCAGAAGAGCGGCTTCAACCTCGGCGGCGCCGTTCGTGCGAACTCCGGACAACCGACGAGCTATCTCGGCTCGCATCTCATCTACGGTGCGGACGAGGTGTTCATCCTCCCGCGCGGCGAAGGCAATCGCCTTCCGTGGACGTATTCGCTCGATACGACTATCGGGTACACCATCAAGCTCGCCGAGAATCAGTCCATCACGGCATCACTCGACGTGTTCAACCTTCTCAACTTCCAAGAGATCGTGGGACGTGACGAACGCTACACGTCGAGCGACGTGAACCCGATCCCCGGCGGCAAGGTCGGAGACCTTCACCGGCTCCAGACCGCCGAAAACCAGCCGCTCCAACAGCGCGAGGTCAATCCAAACTTCTCGAACCCCACGTCCTTCCAGGCGCCGCGCCAGTTCCGTATCGGTCTGCGTGGAACATTCTGATCGAGGCACCGCATCATGATGAAAAATATCCTTGGTAAAGGAACTCTGGTCGCGGTCTCGCTCGGCGTGATGCTCGTCGCGACGTACGGATGCGACCAGCAAGCCCCGAAGTGCGCAGCCGGCCGTGGCGCGTTCGCGACGAAGTACAAGGTCGTGAGCGGCCCGCCCGAGTGCGGGGACGTCAAAGGCGAGATGCTCGGATTCGCGACCTACAACCCGTCGAGGCGCGGCGACCCCAGGCCGGATCTCGACAAGGCAACGATCGCGATCCAATCGGAGAGCCTCGGGATCCTCGTCGACAACGCGGACCTCGCGGGCGTCAAAGATCCGGACCCGAATCATCATCCGTACGCGCTCGGCGCCTTCACCACCGCCGAACCGGTCGGTGACTTTTGCACCGTTCCGACGCTCTCTGTGGCGACTCAGTCGCTCGCCGAGGTCGCGGCCGACGAGGAGAACGAGATCTCCGAGCAGCCCGCAACGAACGTCACGTACGACTGGAAGAACATCCGCCTGTACGTGACGCCGTCGGCGTACGGCACGCAGTTCGCAGGTGATCTCACGCTGACGAAGGACGGACTCGTCTGTCAGTACAGCGTCATCGGCATGTACCCGTACGTCTCATGTGCGAAAGAAGATCCCGCCAATCCGGAAAACATGATTCCGGATGATAAGCTGTGTGAGGCGGAGCCGAACTACGCAGAGGGACGGCCGACCGGCTCGGGCATCAATCCGGACTTTCCGGTTCGATGCGACCCCGAGATGTTGGTCTGCATGCTGACGAAGGACACCATTCCGGCTCTTCGCTGAACGAGGCACATGTTCGACGCAGTACTCAATCGACATGCGCGGGGGCCCAACCGGTGGGGGGCGGGAGCTCTCGTCGCCACCGGACTTCATGTACTCGCGCTGGCTGGCGTCATCTGGGCGTCGGTCCGAGTGAGCGCTGCGGTTGCGCAGGCACCGGAGGTGACGTTCTTCGCGCCACCTCCGCCGCCTCCACCTCCGCCGCCGCCGCCGCCTGCGGGAGGCGGCGCCGTGGCGAAGCCGAAGATCGAAAAGCCGAAGGTCGTGCCGAAGAAGGACACGATCGTCGAGACGAAGAAGAAGGAGGAGCCGATCCCGGATCCTCCGAAGGAGACACCGAAGACCGAGGCGCCGCCGCAGCCCGGAGGCCAGGAAGGTGGCCAGCAGGGCGGCGTCCAGGGCGGTCAAGTCGGTGGACAGGTCGGCGGGCAGCTCGGAGGTCAGCTCGGCGGGCAGCTCGGAGGTCAGCTCGGCGGCACCGGGACGAGCGTCGTTCCGTTCGGTGAAGGCATGACGCGGCCTTCACCGATCGGCCCCGACGAGATCCAGTACACGCGCGAAGCCCGTGAAGCGCGCGTGAGCGGCGTCATGATCGTCAAGTGCGTGATCACGGTGGACGGCACGCTGACGAACTGCCGCGTCATCAAGAGCGTCCCGTTGATGGAGAAGCCCGTCCTCGACGCGCTTGCGCGTCACCGCGGCTCGCCGGCGACCTTCCAGGGGCGGCCGGTATCCGTGGACTACACGTTCACGATTCGACTGAAGATGCCGGACTGAGCGCCGGAAGACCGACAGAGAGAGAGCAAGAACATGCAGTTTACACTTACTGGTCTCTGGGCTCACATGGGCCTCTTCGCCCGGATGATCGTCATCGTCCTGGCGGTGATGTCGCTGGCGTCGCTGGGGGTCACGGCGGAACGAATCCTCTTCTTCTTGAAGTCGAAGGGTGACTCGGTTCGCTACGCGCAGGGTATGGAGAAGGCGCTCGCGGGCTCGCGGCTGCACGAAGCGGCAGCGAAGAGCGCTGCCGAAGTGAGGGGATACCTCGGCCGCGTGATCGATGCCGGTCTCCGGGCCTTCACTCGTGCGGAGGGCGCTCGCCCCGAGTACGTCGTCGAGAGCGTCGGTCGCGCGCTCGAGCGCCAGGCGCAGCGTGAGATCCAGACGCTCAAGCGAGGGCAGAGCGTCGTCGCGACGGTGTCGTCCACCGCGCCGTTCGTCGGCCTCCTCGGAACCGTCATGGGTATCGTCTCCTCCTTCGAGGCCATGGCCTCGAGCGGCTCCGGCGGCCTCGGGACGGTCTCGGCGGGTATCGCCGAAGCGCTCGTGACCACGGCGTTCGGTCTCATCGTCGCGATCCCGGCCGTCATGGCGTTCAACTGGATGCAGAGCTGGGTCGACGCCCGCGCCGTCGATCTCTCGGAGTCGTCGAACGAGCTGCTCGACTCGGTCGCGCGCATCGTCGGCGCCGAGCTCGGAGATCGCCAGGTCAAGGTCGACAGCCGTGCGAAGACCGGCCCGACGATCGCGACCACGGGCGAGGTCGGCGCCGAGGGCGCGGAGTAATCCCGATGGCGTTCGGCGGCAGCTCCAAAGGGGTCAAGAACGAGATCAACGTCACGCCGCTCGTCGATGTCGTCCTCGTCCTCTTGATCATCTTCATGGTGATCACGCCGATGCTCCAGCGCGGTAAGGACGTGAACCTCCCGAAGGCGAACGTGAACGAGGAGTCGAAGAAGGCCGACCCCCTGGTCCTCTCGGTCACGCGCGACGGCAAGGTGTGGGTCGAGAACGACCTCGTCGACGAGCACGCGCTCGAGGCGAAGGTCGGCGAAGCTCTGAGGCGAGAGCCCGGCAAGAAGGTGATGCTGAAGGGTGACGAGCGCGTCACCGTCGGCGACGTGCGCAAGGTGATGCACCTCGCTCGTCAGGGCGGCGCCAAAGGCGTCGCCCTCGCCGTCGAGGAGAAGAACAAATGAAGAGGGGTTTCACGATCAAGCCCCAGTCCACGCCGAACGGCGAGATCAACGTCACGCCGCTCGTCGACGTCGTGCTCGTCCTCCTCATCATCTTCATGGTCGTGACGCCTCTCCTCGAGAAGGACATCGACCTCGCGCTTCCGAGCACGGAGAAGGTCGAAGAGGTGACGGACATTCCGCCCGATCAGCTCATCGTTCGCATCGAGGCCGACGGCAAGGTCGCGGTCAACGGCAACGAGGTCGGGATGGACCACTACGTGGACATGCTGAAAGAACGACTTGCCGCGCGCAGCGACAAGGTCGTGTTCATCGTCGCTGACGACCGAGCCAACTACGCGCGCCTCGTCGGCGTGCTCGACGGCGCAAAGGCCGCCGGCGCCGTGACGCTCGGCATGGCGACGGACGCCCCGACCGCGACCCCGGAGTCTGCTCAGTAGTCGCGCGCCGCCAACGCCGTTGGCGATGTGCCCACGTCGTTGGCAGTCTCCTTCAGGGCCGACGCACGAACTGCTCTTCCTTACCGTCCACGAACAGCGTGAGCGCGGCGCCGGATGCGGAGTAGGGCGTCGTGCCCTTCGTGCCGCCTTCCGGACAGAGCGCCGTCGTGGAAAGGGAAGAGCCGTCCTTCTTGTACACGACTGCGCGCATCGTCGGCGCTCCGACGGTCTCCACTCCAGTCGCCTCGATGCGCTGGATGGCGTACGGGGTCACGACCAGCGTGACCTGAGCAACCCGGTCCGTCCGCCGGAGCCGCGGGCAATCGTCGTCCGGCTCGCCACCTTCGTCGGGCGGTGTACCGGGCGTGGTGCAGTCCGGATTCGACGGAATGTACGAGGTGAGCTCCGTCAGATCGTACGTGCCTTCCAGCAACTCACCGCCAACGGGCTCGGGCAGTGTTCCGACGCGCTCGCGCTCGGCGACTGCGTCGCCGCCGAGCGTGAGGCCGGTGCAGAGTGCCGGGTTCGAGATGGATCCGTCCGGCTCCGTAGCGACGGTGCCGCCATCGCTTTCGCTGTGCGGGCCGGAGGACGTCGAGTCGCCCACGGGAGGACGATCGTCGTCTCCGCAACCGACAGCGAAGAGCAGAGAGCCGATGAAGAGAGCGGCGGTGGTACGGACGTTCATTCGTTCGGAACGCAATCGTAGGTCTGGCGCCAGTTCGTGAGCGTCGGCGCGGAATACGGGGTCGTCGTGTTGTCGGGCACGAACCGCATGTAGACGCGGAGCCAGCGATCCGACTTCACGTTCGACTGCTCGACGAGGTTCTGGTGGACCGTCTTGCTGTCGGACATCCACTGGGCAGCAGGAGGCGGCCCCGTCGGGATGGTGCTCGTCGCGGTTCCGATCGCGGCTGTCGCCGGCGCGGCTCCGGGCGGAGCTGCGGGCAGCGCCGCCTGCGTCGAGGCCGTCGCTGCGCGGAACTCGACCTGCGTCGTCGACGTGGGAATCACCGACTGCCAGTAGAAGAACTGCCAGACCGGCTTCGTCCCGGAGCCGCAGGTCGCTTCGTAGTCACGATAATAGTCGACGACCGGAAGCGGCGGCTGAGCCGGCGGAGGCGGCGGAGGAGGCGAGCCGCCGACGGCGCACGCGGTCAGCTGGAAGAACTGGTACTCGAGCGCCTTCTCCTCGCTGGAGAGCGGATCCGTCGTGCAGTTCGTCGGGAAGAGCGTCGAGCTCGTCGTCGGGTGCGCGGGCTTGTTCGACGAATCGAGCATGCGGTCTTCCGAAACGTGCATGCCGTTGTAGATGACGCGGCCCGTACCGCCGGCGACGCCGCAGTTCACCGCCGTCGAGTCCTTGCCCACGACGGTTGCACCTCCGGAGATACCGGTCTCGAACGAGAAGCTCAGCGAGTAATCATTATTCGTATGAGTGGCATTCCATTTGTTGTCGCCGCGGCCTCGGACCCACTCGATCGTCGCGGACCCCGGCTTGAGCGAGTGCATACGCGCATCGTACGAGCGCATCGTCTGCGCGCCGTCCGGTGATGCGCCGACGCTGCTCATCCACGCGCTGAACAGCGTTTGCGGCGCCGTCGGCGTGGGGATCCAGCCAATCGAGTACGCGAGACCGTTGTTGCCCGGCGTGACGAGCTTGGTGTCGAACGTCGAGACCAGTGCCGTGTTGTTGAGCGGGGCCGGCCCGTTCAAGAGGAACTCTTCGCCGGGGTAGTGGTCCATGAAGAGCCGCCCGCCCTGACGGAGGTAGCTGCTGATGTTCGCCCTCCAGCTCGAATAAGACGAACCGGTCAGGACGTTGTTGTCACACGGCAAGAGCGCGGCGGTGAACTCGTTCATCACCGCCGCGTTCGAGTAGAAGCTCCTGCTGCTGATCGTGTTGGTGGAGGTGTAGTCCGGGGAGTAGACGCACTTCTTCGGCGAGCCGGGAAGTTTGGAAGTCGTGCACGCACGATTGGTCGTGTCGAGCGTGCAGCTCGTGGTCGACGAGCAGTCAGGGCCGTTGATGTCGTGGAGGCCGGCGCCGTTCGTCCGGAACAGCTGGAAGCGCGCCGTGTTCGCCGACGCGAGCCGAGGTCGGATCTCGCTGTCCGAGATGCCGATGCGGCGCACCCAGCACTCGAGTGGCTCACGGTCGCCGACGACGATCGCCGTCTTCGGGATGTCGCTCAGGACGCCGGACTGCCCCGTCGGGTTGTCCGTCGTCGTGTTCACGCTTCGGGGGAGCCGGAGGGCGCCGTCTTTGATCGGGTTGTTGGTGCACGCGACGATCTCGCCGCCCGCCACGAGATCGGCGCTGGTGATGTTGATCTTGCGCCGCCAGCGTCCGGACTGGACGACCATCGGGACCTTGCCCGAGGCGCCCGGCGAGACGTTATTGAGCGTGAAGGTTCCGTTCGCATCGGTGACGGCAGCCGTCTGATACGGGCTCTGCAGCGAAGCGCAGCTATCGCAGCTCACTCCGTCGTTGAACGAGACCAGCGGTCCGGCCGGCTGGAACACGGTGACCCCGGCGAGCGCGACGTTGTTCGCGCCGGTGGGGGCAGGGCCGATCGCGTTCGTGCCGCTCGGATCGAAGACCTTGCCGGAGATGGTCGTGTTGCACGTCTGGCAAGCCGCGCAGCCCGGCGCCGCGTCGGTGCTCATGTATGCGGCGTTGTTCTGGCATCGCTGACCCGCCGGCGCGTCGGAGCATTCCTTCACGGCGGGACCGCCGGCGCCGAAAGCCGCGCCGGGGATGCCTGCGTTGACGGCGATGTACTTCGTGCCCGGCGAGTTCTTGCAATAGGTGAGCGTGACGCAGGCGCCGGGCGCGAGCTCCGTCGGCATCGTGTACGTGCACGCCGGCGCGCCGAGGTTCGTGCACGAGTCCGGAACGGTCGGAGGATTGGTCTCGTGCAGGGTGATCGTCGCGCCGGTCGGCAACGTCGCGTTGCCGCGGTTGCAGAGCGGCAACGCAGGCGCGACCGAGCCGTTGGGCCCGCATGGGGCGCCGATCGTGAGATCGACACCCGAGCACGTCGTGTCCTTGTAGCCCGGCCCCCCGTTCCAGAGACACGTGTTCGTGTGCGAGTCGCAGTGGAAGTCCTGCTGGCACTGGCCGATGCCGGGCGGCGTGCACGACCGCGACGAGCCCGAGCCCACGAGATTGCGATCCGCGGGGCAATTCGTGATGCCGCCCGAGTTCGACGTGAAGCCGATGCTGACGGCTCCGCCGGGGTTCACGCCGGGATCGATCGTGAGCCCGCCATCGGTGACCTTGACCCCGCCGCCGTCGAAGACGATTCCCGAGGGCGTGTCCGCGAACTGGCTGCAGTACGGGTCGCACGGATCGGGACACGCGGTCGGCGTCGTCGCGAGCCCGGACGTGTGGATCGACGTGACGCTCTTGGTCGTGACCGACGTCGGATTGCACGCGCCCCACGTGCCGGCTCCGCACGTTCGATAGCCCATCGAGCACGTGACGTAGTCGCCCGAGCGTTGGTCGACTTTCCCGCACTCGATCGACTTGCCCGGCTCGCTGCACGGACATCCTTCTTGCGGTGTCGAGCACGAAGCAGCTTCGAACGGACCTCCTCCGCGAGGCCCGTCATCACCAGACGACGCAGCGAGCGGGTCGCTCGAGCACGCTGCGATCGTCACGACGAGGAGCGCGAGTGCCGCGACGATGCGAGACGCGCGAAGCCGAGTCGCGCCGTTCCCGATCTGCGGATCGAGACGAGCTGGCCCGTCGAGCGAGCCTGCGTCGCCTTCCGCGAGCGAAGAGCGATCGCTCTCCGAAGGATTGCTGCCACTGGTCAGTCCCGTTGCTGCCGTGGACGACCGACTGACCACTCGATGGCGTTCGTTACCCACTCGCATGTGCAACCTCGATCGGGGAGGACGGCTCGAATTTTTTGAGCGCGTCGAAACTCCTAACCGTTCAGTTTACACAGGGCGCGGAGCGACAGCGGCGCTCCGTCGTGCGATCCGACAAATCCGGTGCTCGCCGGTCACACGTGGTCGTACGCCGGCGCAGGTCGTCGTCCCGGCACCTTCTTCGGCTGCGGTGTCGCGAAGATGAGGAGATCCCTCCCGGCGGAGCACGCGCCCCGCCGGGTTCCGGAGCCCCGAAAATCGTGGCTCAGGCGAGCGCGAAGACCTTCTGGAACGTCATGAGAAGGCCGACGTCGTTCGACTTGATCGCGCCGGAGAGGAACTCGCTCGGCCCCGGTGTGTACGAATCGCGCACGATCTTCGTGAAGATCTCCGCGCTCGTCTTGAGGACGCAGTCGGCGGTGCCGCCGGCGGGCTTTCCGAGCTTCACCTCGCAGGCGTCCTTCGAGACGACGACGGTCCACTTCGCCTTCTCGTCGTTACCGAGCGTGAAATAGAAGGAGACCGGCTTGTCGACCGCGTCCTTCTGGAACTTGCTCTGGAGCTCCGAGAAGAGCGTCACGAGCGGGTGCTCCTTCGGAGCGGCGTCTTCGTCGAGAGTCTCGAGGCGCGCGACATCGAGGATCGTCGCTGCGCGGAGCGCGACCACTGCACGATGCGCGAGCTTCGCGACCTCGCGCGATGCATCTCCGGCAGAGAGGCCCTTCGTGAGGCGCCGCATGTCGGTGACCGTGATCGGCGGGCCGATGCGCGCTTCGATGTCCCGGCTCATCGGGATCTTCGCGCCCTTCGGCATCGCCTCGCGCGTGCCCTTCAGATAGAGCGGGAGGATGTCGACGCCGTAGGTCAACGCGAGGTGGCCGAGCAGCGGCTTGAACTCGTGGAGCTCGCCGTCGATCGAGCGCGTGCCTTCGGGGAAGATGAGCAGCGTCTTGCCTCGCGAGAGGATCTCGCCGGCCTGACGCTCACTCGCACGGAGGCCGCCCTTGCGGTCGACGGCCTTGAGGTTGGTGAGGTTCTCGAAGAACGCACGCTGGAGCGTGTTCTTCTCGAAGAAGTAGTCCTGCGCAGCGAGCGAGGTGATGTCCTCGCCGTACTTGCCGAGCGCGTGCCGCACGAAGCCCATGTCGAGATGGCTGACGTGGTTCGCGACGACGATCGTGTTGCGGTTGTGCGGGATGAACGCGCGTCCGACGACGTTCGAGCGCATCATGTCGCCGTAGAACAGGTCCTGGAGCTTGCCGATGAGGCGCTTGCCCTGTTCCTGCATCGGCTCCGGAAGGACGAGCGGCTTGTTCGCGCTGCTCTCGCCATTCCGTCCTTCGATCGCGTAACGCGACTTCGTGAGCTGGTGCGATCGCAGCGACGCCCGTTCGGTGCCGACGAGGTTCTCGACGTCGGCCACGGTCCGGCACGCCTGGAGCGCCTTCGGCTCGATCGTGCCGTACTTCGCCTCGAGCGCGACGAGCAGCTCCGTGAGCGCGAGCGAGTCGAAGCCGAGATCGTCGCCGATCGTCATGTCGCCGTGGATCTCGGAGGCCTTCTTGCCCTTGACCGCCGCGAGCGCGACGCGGACGGGGCTCGTCGGCGCATCACCTTCCTCGTGGCGCGACGTCGCCTGGATCAAGCGCTCGAGGATCTTCCGTGCCTCGTTGCGCTTCACCTTGCGGGTGGCGGTCTTCGGGAGCGGCGCGTCGTAGAAGTGGATGATCGTCGGCTGCCGCCCGTACGGCAGCTTCGAGATCGCTGCGCGGAGCGCGTTCTGGGCGCGCTCGATGCGCGTCGCGCGCGTGACGCTGTCGTCTTCCTCGGGGACGGCGATGCAGCCGACGCGCTCGCCGCCGCTTCGGCCGGTCACGCCGACGATCGCGAGCTCGCTCACGTGCGGGACGTTGCCGAGCATCCGCTCGACGTCGTCGGGGTACACGTTCTCGCCGGTGGCCGTGACGATGACGTCCTTCACGCGGCCGACGAGCACGAGGCGTCCGTCGCGATCGAGCTTGCCGAGGTCGCCGGTGTGGAGCCAGCCATCCGCGCTCTTCACCATGCGGGTGGCCTCCGCATCGGTGTAGCCGGCCATCACGTTCGGGCCGCGCGCGAGGACCTCGCCGACGCCGTTCTCGTCGGGCGAGTCGATCTTGATCGTCACGCCCGGGATCGGCTTTCCGACCTGACCTGCAGGTGAGCCGGGCTTCGCGACGGTGAGCACCGGCGCGGCCTCGGTGAGGCCGTAGCCTTCGGTGAGCTTGAAGCCGAGCCCAGCGAACAGCTTCTGCGTCTCCTTCGGGAGCGCCGCGCCGCCGGAGATGAGATAGCGGATGTTCCCGCCGAGGCCGTCGTGCACCGGTCCGAAGAGGACCCTGCCGAGATCGATCCCGGTGCCCTTCGAGAGCTGGCGATTGAGATCCGCGGCGAATTCGAACGCCTTCTCTACGATCGGTCCCTTCGCTTGCACCTGCGAGAGGATCCGACGCTCGAGGAGCTGCCAGACGGCAGGCACGCCGACCATTGCCGTGACGCGCGCTTCTTTCAGCGCGGTCGACACGCGATCGCCCTTCAGCTCGTCGAGGTAGACGATGCGCGAGCCACGCGAGAACGGCAGGAGCATGCCGCACGTGAACTCGAACGTGTGGTGGAGGGGCAGGACCGAGAGCACGCGGTCGCCGGTGCCGAGCGGGAACAGCGGCGCGAGCGCGGCGATGAGCGACGTGAAGTTCGCATGCGTGAGCATGACGCCCTTCGGCTTGCCGGTCGTACCGCTCGTGTAGATGAGGCTCGCGACGTCGTCGTCCTCGACCTCGACGGCCGGACGCACGAGCGTCGGATCGGCTGCGGTGAGATCCGCGAGCCGACGAGTGACGAGCTCCTTCCCGAGCTTTTCGACTTCGTTCGCGCAGGCCTCCTCGACCTTCGCGTCCCAGAGGACGATGCGCGCTTCGCTCTCGCGGACGACGTTCGCGAGCTGCACGGGATCGAGCGCGGGATCGATCGGAACGGCGGCGGCGCCGGCGCGAACGATGCCAAAGAACGCGATCGGCCAGTCCGGGTGGTTGTGCCCGGAGACGACGACGCGATCGCCCTTCTTCACGCCGAGCGCCGCGAGGCGGGCGGCGGTCGCATCCGCGCGCGCCTGGACGTCGAAGAACGTCGTCCGCGCGATGCCGTCTTCCTCGAGCCGCCCGAACGCGAGCGCGTACTCGTGGCGCTCGGCCATCTGATCGACGAGCGACGCGAGCGTCTCGTGCGACTTGAGCGGCTTCAGCTCCTTCTTGTAGCGCTCATCCATCCACGGGATGACGCGCTTCTCCATGGCCGGCATGTGCTGGTTCATCCAGTAGTCGGCCCAGTCGATCTTCTCGGGGGTCCAATCGATCTTCTCGCGGTCCTCGGGCGAGAGGCGGGCGTACGCCGCGCGCGTGTTCGCGCACGAGAACGGACCCTTCTGGTCCCAGGTGAACGGCGCGAAGAGACGGATGATGTGATCGATCTTCTCTTCCGTGCGCGCGGCGTTCTCGAGCGCGCTCGCCGCCGGCTTCGCGATCGCCCTTGCCGGGCCAGGCGCCTGCTTCAGGACCTTCGCCATCGAACGTGCCGCGCGCGCCATGGCGCCGGGGCCGATCGCGTCGAAGCGCTCCTTCGAGACGATCGCAGGCTCCATGTACTGCTGGAGGACGTTGATGAACGGGTTGCCCTTGCCGCGGCGCTGGAAGTACTTGCGCTTGTAGAGCGCGATGAGCTCGCCGAAGCGCCGGCTCGTGCCGGGGTTCACGTCGCTCGCGCCGTACTGGTAGACGGACTTCGCCGTGCCCTCGAGGAGCTCGGCGAGCGTGAGGACCATGCCCGCGCAGACGACGTCTGCCGGGATGAAGTCGAGGATGACCTCGCGGCCGACGATCTGGTGGTGGCCCTTCATCGACAGATAGACGATGGGTGCCGACGTGCCGATGCCCTCGTTCCAGCCGGGGAACGGGAAGCGGATCGTGCTCTCGCAGCAGGCCGGGCGGGCGATCGTGTACGGGATGCCAGAGCGCGCGATGATCTGCTCGCCGATGCTCTTCGTGTACGTGTAGATGTTCGGCCAGCCCCAGTGCGTCGCGCGCTCGAGCCCGGCCTCGACGAGGCGGTCCGAGACGTACCTGCGCTTGACGCTCTTCAGCTCGTCTTCGAGCGGCGCGCCGGTCGTCGGCTCGCCGCGGCGCATCAGGTTCTTGTTCGCGCGCTCGAGGAAGTCGCTCTGGCGGAACCCGTCGTCGGCGCGGTGCCTCGCCTGCGCGATGAGGTCGAGGCAGTCGGCGATCTCGCGCTCGGGATCCCAGAGATCGCGACCGAGCTCGTCGGCGCGCGGGAACGGGTGCTTGTCGCCCGGCTTCTCCTCGAGGATGAGGCCCTCCCGGTTGCCGACGACGTAACACGTCGACGTGTGCATCAGCGGCGCATCGCCGAGCGCCTTCGAGAGCGCGACGAGGTTCTGTGCGCCGAACGCGTTCGTGTCGAGCGCCTCGTCGAGCGGCGGGTTGAAGTCGACGACGCCCGCGACGTTCACGACGGCGTCGATCGTGCCCTTCAGGTCCTTCACGTCGATGCCGCAGAGCGGGAGCCCGACGTCGCCGTCGATCGGGACGATCTTCTCGCGCAGGAACGCGTCGAGCCCGTCACCGTGCGCCTTCCGGAGCGGCTCGAGCGCCTCGCTCGTCGCGATCGTGCTCCAGAAGCGCTGCTCGCTCGTCTCCTTCGCGCTCTTGCGAACGAGGAGGAAGATCTTGCCGATCTGGGGATACCGATCGAGCAGCATGATCCAGAAGATCTTCCCGAGGAACCCGGTCCCGCCGAGGACGAGGAGACGGGCTCCTTCGAGCTGAGCGCCGATGTCCAGCTGGGGAATCGGGGTTGCGGCCGCGCCGCTTCCGTTCGTTCCTTTGCTCACGAGTCCCGGACCTTTGGCTCCGTTTTGATGCATGGGAGGCCAGCGTCCTTACCGCACGAGATAGACC
>JAEXCN010000450.1 GCA_023402175.1 Pseudomonadota bacterium
AGCCAGAACCACTCGGTGCCCGAGCCGCCCATGACGCTGAGCCACGTGCCTGCCATCGAGCCGATGACGACGACGAGCAGCGCGCCGAAGAGGACGTTGACGCCGAGGCGCTGGTACTTCGGCTCGACGCCGACCGACGGTCCCACGTAGAGCCCGGTCGCGAGCCATGCCGTTGCAATCCAGAAGATCCCGAGCTGCAGGTGCCACGTCCGCGTGACGGTGTACGGCAGGATCTGGTCGAGCGGGATGCCGTAGAAGCCGGAGCCTTCGACGCCGTAGTGCGCGGTGACGACGCCGAGCAGGATCTGCACGAGGAGCAGCGCTCCGGCGACCCAGAAGTACTTCATCACGGCGCGCTGCGAAGGCGTCACCGGCGCGGTGAGCAGAGGATCGTTTGCGGGCGGATCGACGATGCCGCTGTCTTCCTCGCGCTTCCGCACCGCATGCCAGGTCGCCATCGCGCCGATGCCCGCGAGGAGCATGATGATGCTCACGCCGGTCCACACGACCGTGTCGCCGGTCGGCGTGTTGCCGACGAGCGGCTCGTGCGGCCAGTTGTTCGTGTACGAGACGTTGTCGCCGGGCCTGTTCGCGGCCGCCGCCCACGAGCTCCAGAAGAAGAACGCCGCGAGCTGTCGGACGTGCTCGGGAGACGTCAACGTGCCCTTGCGGATCGCGTATTCAGAACGTCCTTCGGCGAAGACGCTCTCGTAATGAGCGACGTTCGCGTCGAACGCGGCCGCGCGTTCGGGATCGATCGTCAGCGTGCGCGAGGCGTCGTCGTAGCGATTCTCCTTCGTGCGATCGCGCAGGCGCGCGGTCAACGGCGCCTTCTGCTCCGGCGTGAGCTCGGCGAAGGCGAGGCCGTGCGCTTCGTTCGCCCAGCGATCGAGGATGAAGAGCGATTCACGATGGAGCCAATCGGCTGTCCAGTCCGGCGCGACGTAGCTTCCGTGGCCCCAGATGGAGCCCATCTCCATGCCGCCGCGTGACTGCCAGACGTTTTGGCCGGCGAGGATCTCGCCCGAGCTCACGACCTCGCGCCCGTCGGTCGTCACCACGCGCTCCGGGATCGGCGGCGCCGACTGATAGATGCGGACGCCTGTGAAACCGAGCACCGCGAACGAGGCCACGATCACGAACAGGAAGCCGAGCCAGTACCTACGCATGAGTGCTCCTTCCCAATCGCAGGGAATGCCGTCGCGACCGGGACAGCAGGATGCGTGCCTCGGCCCTACGGCCTTCCGCCGCGCGATCGCGAAGGTCACGAGCGCCGGCGGTCGCATCCCGGTCGTCACAAGCTTGCGAAACGTCAACGGCCGCTTCGCCCGCATCGCCGTGCGTCGATCGTCGTGTCCAATCTCACGTGCGCTCGAGCCGCGTGCAGCTGTGCGCATCGTGGCAGCGGCGCGATTTGCTCGAGCTACGGGGCGCAAGGACCGCGCACAGGCGCAAGAGGTGCGCGCGTTCCCACGCGTGTGCAGGCGCGATCGCGCGCGAGAACGGACGATCGCGCTGGCACGTCCCTTGAGTTAGTCGTGGGACATGACGTCTGTGACCGAGCACGTGGGGCCGATCGAGCGCTTCATGACCGAGGACCACGTGGAGCTCGACCGCCTGCTCTCCGCGTCCGAGAAGCAGGACGGAACGATCGACGACGAGGCGTACCGGCGCTTTCGCGGCGGCCTCCTCCGGCACATCGCGATGGAAGAGAAAGTCCTCTTGCCGTTCGCGCGTGCGAAGAACGGAGGGTCACCGCTCGCGGTCGCGACGGAGCTTCGGGACGACCACAGCGAGATCGCGAAGCTGCTCGTTCGCTCGCCGACGCCGGCGATCGTCGCTGCGTTGAAGGCAATCCTCGGCGAGCACAACAAGATCGAAGAGGGCTCGGGCGGGCTGTACGCGACGTGCGACGCGCTCGCGGCGGACGAGGCGGAGCAGATCGTCGCTCGGCTCCGGGCCATGCCCGAAGTCCCGCAAGCGAAGTATTACGATGGCCCGCTCCATCGGCGGACTGCATAGACATCATGGCTCGTCCACTCCCTCTCGACGGACTTCCGCCCCCCGCAACATCGGCCGTCCGATTCGCGCTCTTCGCGAAGGGGTTCCGGCCGTTCTTCCTGATGGCTGCGCTGTCGGCGGCGATGATGGTGCCGCTCTGGCTTCTCGTGCTCGCGGGCATCGTCCAGCCCGCAAGCCACTTCGATCCCGTCTCCTGGCACGCGCACGAGATGGTGTTCGGCTTCAGCACCGCCGTGATCGCGGGCTTCCTGCTGACGGCGGTCGGAAACTGGACGCAGCGCGAGACCGCGACCGGCCTCCCGCTCGCCGGCTTGTGCGTGCTCTGGCTGCTCGGACGCGTCGCGATGTTCTCGTCGTTCTTCCGCCCGGGGCTCGTCGCCGTGCTCGATCTCGCGTTCCTGCCGGCGCTGGCGATCGTCCTCGCGCGCCCGCTGCTGCTCGCGAACAACCGGCGGAACTTCGTGATGCTCGTCGTCCTCGGAGCTCTCTTCGCGACGAACATCATGACGCATCTCGGCGCGCTCGGTGTCGCGCCCGGCTGGGAGCGCCGCGGCGTCCTCGTGGCCGTCGACATCGTCGTCGTGCTCATGCTCATCATCGCGGGCCGCGTCGTGCCGATGTTCACGCGCAACGCGACAAAGAGGGAGTGGATCCGTTCGCTGCCCGCGCTCGACGCGCTCGCGGTCGCGATGATGGCCGTGCTCACGCTGGTCGATGCATTCGCGACGCCTGCGCCGCTCGTCCTCGCGATCCTCTCCGGAGTCACCGCAGCGCTCGCAGCGGGCCGCGCCGCGCACTGGGGCTCGCGCCATACGCTGAGCGAGCCGCTTCTCTGGATCCTGCATGGCGCGTATTTCTGGATCCCGATCGGGCTCGCCCTCCGTGCTCTGGGCGCGGCACTTGGCGGCGTCTATCCGCTGATGGCGACGCACGCGATCACGGCGGGGGCCATCGGAGGCCTCACGCTCGGGATGATGGCGAGGGTCTCTCTCGGGCACACCGGGCGCGCGTTGAAAGCGCCGCGGGCGGTGGCCATCGCGTTCGGGATGATCCTGCTCGGCGCCGCCGTGCGCGTCGCGGCGCCGCTCGCCCCCGCGCATTACCTCGGATCGCTCACCGTCGCCGGGACGCTGTGGGCCGCCGCGTTCGCGGTCTACGCGCTCGCGTACGCGAAGATCCTCGTCTCTCCGCGCGTCGACGGCCGCGCCGGTTGAGGCTCGGGCGCTCGTTGCGCGGTCGCGCAGGGAATGCGCGACGGTCTCACGCAACTCCGTGGAGGAGCGGAGTCCGCCGATGGCAGGGAGGTTGCTCCGAGGGTTGCGATGTCTTCTCGAGCCATGTCGATGACCATGTCTGCCGAGCTCTCCGATCGATCGTGCTCCGACGCTCTGCCGTCGTCGATGAGGGCCCTCGAGATCCGCGAGCGCATCGGCCGCGAGCACGCGCTCCTTCGCAGCCTCACGCGTGCGCTCCTCGGAGCCGCGCGTGCCGCCGAGCAGGACGAGAAGCAGCGCTACGTGATCCGCGAGATCCTCACGCAGCTCATCGCCGAGATCGAGCGGCACTTCGCGTACGAGGAGAGCGCCGCAGGGCCGCTCCTCCGAGGCGCGGACACGTGGGGGCCGATCTGCGCCGACCGCATGGCGAAGGAGCACGACGAGCAGCGCACGACGCTCCGGGCGCTTGCCGAAGATGCGCAGGACGGCGTCCGGACGATCGGCGAGCTCGCCGACGAGATCGGCTGGTTCTTCCGCCGCTTCGAGCAGGACATGAACGACGAGGAGGACCGCTTTCTCAGCGCGGGAAGGGCCGCATGCGTGGGCATCGCGCGGCACGTGCCGGAGCCCGCTCCGGCGCCGGAGACGGAGAGCAGCTCGGCGCCGAGAGTTGAGAGCGAGTAGGTTCGGCGTGTCGAGAGGCCGCGGATTGCCAAGTCGCGCCCCGAACGGAGCACCTACGTCCCACGGCAAGAGCTTCGAGCCATCTCCATGTCGAGGTTCTTCGGGCTCCGGCGTCCGAGGTCGAGGCCATGCACGTCGGTGCGCCTTGGTCGGGTGCGATGGACGGCGACGCGTGAAGCGGTAAGGTCGCGAGCGAGCATCGGAGGAAGGAAGGAATGGAGCTCGACGCGGCAGCCGTGCTGGCCGCCCTTCCACACGGAGTGCTCGTCGTCGATCGAGATGCGAAGCTCCGGTACGCGAATCCGGCGGCGCGCGCGATGCTCGGGCTGTCTCGTTCGGAGGGCGTCGCTTGTCCGCTCTGCGCGTCCGATTCCGTCGCGGCGGATGGGACGCCGCTCAGCCTGGACCAGGTGCCTGCGCTCGAGGTTCTGCGGACGGGTGAGCCGGCGCACGACGTCGAGCAGGTGGTGCGGCGCAGCGATGGATCGTGGACGGCGCTCTCCCAGAGCGCGAGCCCGTTCCGCGGCGCGGACGGTGAGCTCGAAGGCGCCGTCGTGTCGCTCACGGACATCACGCAGCGCGTGTGCGCGCAGGAGCAGCTGCGCCGAGCGGAGGCGAGCTTCCGTAACGTGATTGCCGAGGCTCCGGACGGGATCACGCTCCAGCGCGACCGCACGCTCGTCCATGCGAACGCGGCAATGCTCGCGATGATGGGCCGGAGCTTGGACGAAGTCGTTGGACACTCCTTGGCCGAGTTCCTCCATCCCGACGACAGGTCGACGAAGGATGAACGCATCCGGACGGTGCTCGAAGAACGGCGCTCGGTCCCGCTGAAGCGCGAGCGGCTGGTCCGACCCGATGGCAGGCTCGTCGAGATCGAGACGGTCGCCATGCCCATCGTCCTCGAGGGCGAGCCGCTGGTGCTCACGATCTCGATCGACGTCTCCGAGCGAAACCGTGGGCGACGAGAGCTCGAAGGCATTCATGCGAGCATGCTCGACGGTCTCATCGCCTGTGATTCCAGCGGCCACATCACGCATCTGAACGAGGCGCAGGCCCGCCTGATTGGACGCCCCGGGCTGCGGCTTCACGACAGGACCCTCGAGGAGTACGCCCTCTTCATCGGGCTGCGTCACGGCGACGGCACCACGATGGCTTCCGCCGAGCTTCCGCTTTCGCGCGCGCTCGCGGGCGAGATCGTGCAAAACGAGGTCTTCTGCTTCCAAGGGTCCGGGGACGACGTATGCGTGCGCGCGAACGCTGCGCCTATCCGTGACGAGAGCGGCGCGATCGTCGGAGCGGTCGCCGTCAATCGCGACATCTCGGACATCATCGAGGTCGATCGCATGAGAGATCAGTTCATCAGGGTCGCCGCTCACGAGCTGAAGACGCCGATTGCCGTGATGAAGGGCTACGCGGACGTGCTGCTTCGCGCCGGCGACGAGCTCCGAGCCCCGGCGCGGGCCGCGGCCTTCGCCATCGAAAGGGGCGCTCTCAAGATCGACCGGATCGTCGAAGAGCTGCTCGACATGTCGCTCGTCCATACGGGCCAGTTGAAGCTGCGGTGCGAGCGCGTCGACCTCGCCGAGCTCGTCGAGGCGGCGACGCAGGGCGTGGCGCTCGCCTCCCCCAAGCATCGGGTGCGCGTGGTCGCGAGCGAGCCTGTGGTCGTCCACGCGGACCGAGCTCGGGTCGCGCAGGTGCTCTCGAAGCTGCTCGACAACGGCGTCCGCTACTCGCCGCGCGGCGGCGACGTCGACGTCAGCTGCGAGCTGCGCGGCGACGAGGCGGTGGTCTGCGTGCGCGACGAGGGAATCGGCATTCCTGCCTCGAAGCAGGACCGCTTGTTCGAGCGCTTCTACCGGCCGCATATGGACACGCCGTTCGACTACGGCGGCATGGGGGTCGGGCTGTACATCGCACGCGCGCTCGTGGTGCAGCACGGCGGGAGGATGTGGTTCGACAGCAAGGAAGGGCGAGGGAGCACGTTTTGCTTCGCGCTGCCGGTACAGCCCCGATGACGACGGTCGAGCCGCGCCGGTCCGTGCTCGTGATCGAAGACGAGGCTGACCTGCGCACGCTGATGGAGCTGGTGCTCGAGGGAGGGGGCTACACCGTCCTGACCGCGTCGGACGGCCGCGAGGGGCTCGAGGTGCTCCGGCGAGCTCGACCCGACGTGATCCTCCTCGACATGAAGATGCCCGTGATGGACGGCTGGGAGTTCGCGAAACGCTATCGCGAAATGCACGCGGACAGGGCTCCGATCGTGGTGCTCACGGCAGCGGCGGACGCGCGCGCACGAGCAGAGGAGATCGGCGCGGTCAAATCGCTGGGCAAGCCCGTCGAGCTCGACGAGCTCTTCGCCACGATTCGCGACGCGATGTCGTTGCGGTGAGGCGCGGCCTCGGACGTGGCGCCGCCCCGCATCTCATCACGTGCGGCGCCGCCGCAGAAGGGGCGCTTCCTTCCGATGCCGGGGGCTGGACGCTGGCTTCGCCTGGCGCGTTCGTTCGTCGGCGAGATACGGCACGACGTTGACGATCTCGTCCCCGTGCGCGGTGACGGCGTAGACCTGCTCGAGCGGACCTCCCAGGCAGGGACGGAGCAACGCCTCGAACGCGGCGCACACGCGCATTCGAACGGGTCGATTCTCCGGAAGGACGCTCAGGAGAACGTGGTCTTCGCTGAAGCCATCGAGGGTCGCAAGGAATTGTCGTAGCACGCGCCGCTCACTCTCCACCCCCGTCGAGCCGGTCGCGGGCTCATCGCGCGACGAACGGGAACAAGCGAAAACTCCACATGCGCGATCGTGATGCCACCTACGCCCCCCCGGCAGCGATCGCGCGACGTGCCCGCCGTGCCCTGCCGTGGATGTCGGCACTATCGTCCGAAACTCGATAGCTGTGGATTACAAGCGCGCGTTCGGGTCGACGAACCTTCCTCCTTGCGAAGGTGCCGCCGTGAACTGTGTCCCGGGAATGGTCACGGAGGTGACCGCCGCGTCACGAGCCCTCGTCGTCGCATGGACGGGTCGCGCGCTCGCCGGAGTGCCTGCATCGCACGCAGCAGGCAGAGCCTCGCGGTCAGTCGCGTTTCGCGGGGCCGCCGCGCAGGCGCCGAACGACGTCCAGGTCGCGCGCAATCGCTACGAGGTAGAGGGCGAACGAGAGCGTCCCGATCGCTTGCCCGATCGAAAGGGCGACCAGGACGGTCCACACGTTCGGAACGAGGACCGATGCGGCCATCAGCGGCAGCGCGACGAGGCCGAGCGCACACGCCGCACGGATGAGCGACTCGTTCGAGATAGCGCGGAGCTTCGCGAGCAGCTTCACGGCGCCACTCCCGCATCGAGCTCCTTGCCGATCTTCGTCACAGGATGCGCGTACCCGTGGCAGCCTGGGCTCGCGCAGGAGACGGTGCCGGCGCGGACGCCTTCGAGGGCGGAGGCATGATCGCCGATCGAGAGCCACTTCGGCGTCGTCGTCGTGTGGCAAAACATGCAGTTCGCATTCGGCAGCGGATGCATGATCCGGATATCGTGTTTCGATTCTTCGAGCGGCATGTCGTGATACTTCGTCAGGTAGAGATAGACGTGCCGCATGCCGCCCATCTTCGTCAGGACGTACCCGTACATGCCGTAGTCCTTGTGGCACGTGTAGCAATTCTCGCTGCCGAAGGCCTCGTTGCGGGCGTGGATGGCGGCGAGCGCGTTGCTCTTCGGATCCCTGGAGTCGTTGGCGTGCGGCTCCATCACGTGGCACGAGCCGCAGAAGTTGCGTGACTGGGTCTCCTTGAAACCGGCGACGTTCGCGGTGCCTGCGGAGATGATCGGAAACACGCCGAGTCCGAGCAGGAGCCAGAGCTTCGTGTTCGTCTTGTTCTCCGCGTCGAGCCGTGGCCGGCGCACGAGATGCATGGCGAGGATGCCGGCTGCGCCGAGGGCGCTCGCTCCCGACAGCCAGGCGACCCAGTCGATTCCGTGTCCCGCGCTCATGGCTCGTCTTTCCTTTTACCGGAGCAAACTCGGCGCCAGGCTGCTCTTTCTCGCCAGCGCGGGTGGGCTGCTCGTCGCCAGCGAGGCGCGTGCCGAGCCGCTTCGATTGCGGGGCGACGCGCTCGTTCAGACGAGATCGCCCGTCGGGCTCCTCGTTCTTCGCGGTGAAGATCGCCTCCACCCATGGCTCGACGTCGAGACCGTGACCTGGCTCGGTGCGGCGGACGGCTTGCAGGCCGGGACTGGAGCTCTTCCGTCGGAGCTCGCGCCGACGGGCGACGTGCTCACGCTCTCGGTTCGCGCCCGTGACGCCGCGAGCGGCTCGGAGCTCCGTACAGGGCGCATGATCGTGACGATGGGAGCCGTGCGCCCGGTCCACGTCGATGGCGTGCGCGGGCTCGGGCGCGTGTTCGGCGGGACGGCCGTCGAGGCGTTCGGAGGTGTGCCCGTCGTCCGCCGTTTCGACTACGACCGCTTCGATTGGACCGCGGGCGGACGCATCGGGCAGTCGATCGGTGATGCCGCCGCGTTCGGCGGATCTTATGCCGTCCGTCGGCGTGGTGGGCAGCGCAACGATGAGGAGCTCGGCGCAGACTTTGCGCTGACGCCAGCGTCCTGGCTCACGGCCGCGGGACGCGCCGCGTTCGACGTCGTCTCGCGCGGTCCGACGGACGCGCTCATGTCCGTCAGCGCGCAGAAGGCGGACCTTCGCGGCGAGCTCTTCACGACGCATCGATCGCCGGGGCGGCTCCTGCCACGGACGTCGCTCTTCTCCGTCCTCGGCGATTTCGCCGCGACGAGCACGGGCGCGACTGCGCGATGGCGTGCGTTCCCGCGCCTCGAGCTCGTCGCGACGGGAAGCGCACAGGTTCAGGGCGGCGAGGTCGGAGGACAGGGGATCGGACGCGCGACCCTCGCGCTCGACGACGAGTGGGCCGGATCCATCGGGCTCGAGGCGCGTCGAGTGGACTTCAACGGAGCACGCTGGGTGGGAGCGCGCGCGGTCGCTTCCTTGCCGCTCCCGCATTCGTTCCGCGTCGCGACTGAGATCGAGCTCGTTCGTCCCGACGATCCGCGCGGGCGTGGCGCGCTCTGGCCGTGGGCGCTCGGCGCGCTCGGGTGGTCGTCGTCGAGCGGATGGGAGATCGCGACCGCGGTCGAGGCATCGGCCGGCTCGGAGTATCGCGAGTCGATTCATGCGCTCGCGCGTGTCTCTTACGCGTTCGGCGATCCCGGCAGGGGAGGGCCGCTGCCGCGATGAAGCCTCTCGTGCGCTTCGTGCTCCTCGCGCTGCTCCTGTCGCTCGCGGCATGCGCTGGCCTTCTCGGGATCAAGCCGCGGGACACGCAACACCCGTTCGAGCATCGTGCGCACTCGATTGCAGGTATCAGCTGCATCTCGTGCCATCAGGGGATCGTCCAGGCCAAGGACGAAGGGCCTCTGCATCTGCCCGACGCCTCGACCTGCATCCAATGTCACGCCCGCCCTCACGACTCGCGGCCGTGCGGGACGTGCCACGGCGATAGCCACACGCGCGAGGAGGTTCAGCTCGCGCGCACGCATCTGCGCTTCGCCCACGAGCGTCACGTCCCGAAGCTCGGAGGACAGTGCGTCCCTTGCCACGCGGCCGCCGGAAAGACCGATCAGGCGACGATGCGGCCGCCAATGGCGCAGTGCCTCTCGTGCCACGCGCACAAGGACCAATGGAAGACGCGCGAGTGCGAGGGGTGTCACGTCGATCTGCCGAGCGAGCTCGCGCGGCCGTCGAGCCATGTCTTCCACGAGGGCGACTTCATCCGGGAGCACGGCGTGCGCGCCGCGTCTGCGCGCGATCTCTGTGCGACGTGCCACAGTGAAGGCTTCTGCGCCGGCTGCCACGGCGTCACCGTCCCGGCGCTGCCGTGGAAGCTCCAGTTCGATCGGCCGAGCCTTACCGGGATCCATCGCGCCGGCTTCCTCTCTCGCCATTCGGAGGAGGCACGCGCGAATCCCGGCCTCTGCACGACGTGCCACGACAGCGAGCGCTTCTGTCTCGACTGCCATTCGAAGCGCGGGCGCTCGTCGGCCGGCGCCGGCGGGCTCGGGCGCAATCCACATCCACCCGGCTGGGTGCGCGCACGCGGCGGCGAGCACGGGCGCGCGGCGAGGATGGATCCGATGTCCTGCGCTGCGTGCCACGGCGGCGCAGGTGAGGCGCTCTGTGTCGGGTGCCATCGCGTCGGTGGTCCCGGAGGCAACCCTCACGGGCGAGGATTCTCGAGCGCGCTCGACCCGAAGCGCGACGAGCCTTGCCGGCAGTGTCACCTGCCATGACGACAGGCCGTCGCGCTCTCGCGCTTCTCGTCCTCGCGATCGTCGCTGCCGCGGCCCTCGCCGTCTTGGCGATCGCCAATCGAACGGCGCCGGTGTCTCCCGTCGAGCTCGTCCCGACGACGTGGAAGGATGCGCGCGAGACGCCGATGCACGTGCTGCACGTCGGAACGAAGAAGATCGCGTGCACCGAGTGCCACGCGACGCCGGACGCGGCTCCGACGTCGAGCGCTTGCGCGAAATGCCACGGCGCGGAGACGAAGCGACATCACCACGGTAGCGAACAGAGCCCCACGACTTGCCTGTCCTGCCACGTCTTCGGCGCGAACAAGGCCGCGGCGACGTGCAACGACTGCCACGCGAAGGAACATCGAGCGCCGCGCGCGCCGGCCCTCGAGCATCACGCGAGCACCGAGCTGCCGTGCGGAGCCTGTCACAGCGTCCACGGCGAGGAGCACGCGGTGCTCGCGGACTGCACGACGTGCCATCGGAACGCGAGCGCCGCGCACGGCGCATTCGAGGTTCACGCACGCTCGCCGTCGGGCGTCCCCTCGCTGGATCTCACGCTCGACGCCGCCGTTCTCGCGTTCGTGCGCGAGGCGGGCGCGCCGACGTTCGCGGGCCACGAGCCTGACGCTTCGAGCGACGACAGCCATCGCGTGGGCGCGATCGATGCTCGATCCGCAATGCCCGGTCAGGTCTGCACGATGTGTCACGCTCCGCATACGGGGAAGGAAGCGGCTCGCGGCGCGTGCGAGGGGTGCCACGTCGGTGCGCATGGTGCCGTCGAGGCTGCGAAAGGTGCGCATCCAGCGGCGGTCGCGGCCTTCGTGAGCACCGCGCCTCGGGTCGCTCCACGAGGTCCGCGTGTCGCCGGTCACGAAGCGTGCGTCACGTGTCACGAGCCACATCGCGCGCGCCGTGCTGACGTCCGTGCGTGCAAGGAATGTCATGCCGATCACCAGGGAGTGACCGCCGTCCAGGGACACGCGACGTGCAGCGGCTGCCATTCCCCGCACGCACCGGGCGAAGCACGGTCCTCGTGCTCGGCGACGTGTCACGCGAACGTCAGCGTGCTCGGAGCCCCGCGGGTCGCGGCCCACGCGGAGTGCTCGAGCTGCCACGATCCGCATCGGCCGGAGCAGTCCGCTGGGACGGCGTGCGTGCGCTGCCACGCGAGCGTCAAGCCTTCTCATCCGCCGGTGAGGTCGTCGAAGGGCGAGCAGACGTGCACGGGTTGCCACGCGCCGCACGGCGACCGCGCACCTGTCGTCCGTGCAGCCGGACACATCGCGCATGTTTCGCCGATCCCGACAGCAGCCGCATGCAGCTCGTGTCACGCGAACGCGAAGGACGATCACGCATTCCATACGGGCAAGACCGCGTGCACGGCGTGCCATGCGCCGCACGGGTTCGCCCTCGCGGGCGCAGGCGCAGCGCTCTGTTCGCACTGTCACGACGACAAGGTCAAGGCGACGACGGCCCGACCCGGCCATGCGACCTGCAGCTCGTGCCACGGCAACGCGCATGCTCCCGTGCCGAAGCCGGCGTGTGCGACCTGCCATGCGGACGAAGCGAGGACGGCACCGAAGGGCCACGCGACGTGCACGAGCTGCCACGATGCTCACTCGGGATCGCTGGGCGCCCGCGCGACGTGCACGAGCTGCCACGAGGACAAGGCCCACGCGCTCCACGCGAACGTCGAGCAGGGCTGCAAGACGTGTCATCGCCCGCACGGCCTGAAGGGACCGGCGGCTGCGAGCTCCCACGCGGGCGATGCTCCGCGCGCGTGCGGGACCTGCCACACGAAGCCTTCGCTGAAGGGCCTTCACGGCGTTGGTGCGCACGCGACATGCGCAACCTGCCATGCCGCGCATGGCCCTCCTCGATCGGATCGCGCGACGTGCACGTCGACGTGTCACGTCGATCGTCGCAACCATCAGCTGGAAGCGAAGGTCTGCAAGGGCTGTCACCTGTTCAAGCAGTGACGGCGGAGACCGGATCGCGTGGCCTCACAGCGGGCCGCGGCCGATGAGGCCGTCGACGTGGCCCGGGCGTCCGGCGGCGGTGATCGAGAGGCCGTCGGTACGTGCTTCGTGACAGGTCGCGCCTCCGCAGGTCGCGCTCTGCACGTGAGGGGGTGGCGGAGGCGCGCCATGGCAGGAGGTGCACGTCGTCGGCGTCGTGTTCGTCCAGCGGGGTGCGGGCGTCGTCGCTCCCGAGCCTTCGTGGCAGTAGGTGCCGGCGCACGTCTTCGTCGCGGGATCGAATGACGGTCGACGTCCGCCGTGCGATGCGAGCCCGGAGAAACGGACCGCGGCCGCGCCTCTTCCATCGGGATGCCGCTCGCCGAGTTGCGGGACCTCGTGGCAGGTCGTGCAGTCGACCGGCCGCGCGCTCTTCGGGCTCGCATGCGCCGCATGGGCGCCAGTCGTCGGCCACGGATCGTCGGCTTGCCCGTGGCATGCGCCGCATTTGCCGCTTCCGTCGCCGAGATCGACCTTGCCGTTCACGTGGAGTGACGGCGCCGTGAGCGCGGTTCCGTCGGCGTTCGCCTCGCGGTGACACGAGGTGCACGCGCCGCGATAGTGATTGGGCGGCGGCGATGAATGGCAGTCGTTGCACGTCATCTTCGTGTCGTCGTTCCACGACGGGGCCGGGCGCGCGCCGCCCGGACGCGCATGACACGTCCCCGTGCACGTCGCGGTCGCGGCATCGAAGCGAGCCTCCCGCCCAGCGACCGCGAAGTCGAACCAGACGTCCGCATATCCGTTGGCGTGGACGCCGCCAGGTTTGCCCTCCGTCGGCGTGGGATGACAGGTCGAGCATGGCAGTCCGCTGACGCGCGACGCGCTCGTGTCGGCGTGCGCGGCGTGGGCACGATCCGCCCTCTCGTCAGGGAAGAAACACCGCGATCGTGGCGGATACGCGCGCGAGCCTTCGCCGTGGCACGTCCCGCACGCCAGCGCTCCGTTCGGCTCGCGATGGCAGCTCGTGCACGACGGTGCGTTCGGCGCGGTCCCGCGAGCTCCCGCGACCGGCGCTTCTTCGTGGCAGGAGCCACACGCGTCCGGATCCGTGGGCTCGAGCATCGGCCGCCACCCGCGCGCGCGGAGGAAGCGCGCATGGCTCTCCGGCGATCGCGGATCGGCGAATCCTGCTGGGTGGACACCCCCGCCGCGGAGAGGCGTCCCGCTCGCGATCCACGAGGCGAGCATGGCGCGCTCACTCGACCTCACGAACCCTGCATGGTTGGTCCGCTCGAGCGCGTCGATCAGGAGAGGCGGGCCTCCCGCTCGATCGACGGTCACCGCCTGCCCTGATGCCGTGCAGCCGATCGCACCGAGATATGAGTCGGCGGCCCATCCACCGGCCGGCGCAACTCCTGCGTGGCAGCGCACGCATTGCCGCGCGAGGAGGGGCTCCACCTGGCCCGCGTAGCTGACGGCGCCTCGCTCCTCGCGCTCCGTCTCGCAAGCGAGTACGACCATGGTGACGATCGCTCCAGCAAGCAGGAACAGCGACCTCGTGCTCATGGCCCGCCTCATGCAATTCTCCGGACACGCGGGGCCGAGCCCGCTTCACGGAGCACCATGACTCTCACGCGCGTCATTGCGATCGGGTTCGTCGTCGTCGTCGGGAGCGTCACTACCGGGATCGCCGCTTGCGGAAGCGGGGAAGACGGCGCAAGAGGGGAACCCGGCCCGGCCGGTCCCGCAGGCCCGCCCGGTCCGGCAGGTCCTTCCGGGGGCGACGGCATTCCCGGAACGGTGGCGGACGGCGGCGTCCTCAGCGGGGCGTGCACGACTCCGTGTCATACCTTCAACGGCGTCGTCGATCAGTGGCGGTTCAGCGGTCATTCGCATCCGCAGGAGAACGAGATCGGCGTCGGTGCTTGCGGCAACTGCCACGGGATCGACGGGCTCCAGCAACGGCTGGCGAACAACTATAGCGTGCCGGCCGACGGCGGTGTGCCGACGGACGTTCCCAAGGGCCACATCAACTACAAGGCGACGTCCGGCGCGATTTCGGAGATCAGCTACGGCGGCGCCACCACGATCGGCCGGATCCACTGCTCGACCTGCCACGACTTCAACTCGACCAACGATCCTCACGTCGTCGGCAAATACGTGGCCGGACAAGCTCCGCTCAGGGTGCCGGGAGGCGTCAACGACAGCGTGCTCCTCGAGAAGTCGGAGGGCACCTCGCCGGCGGATCCGGTCGGCACCGCGCTCTCGTACCGCGCGGCGAACACGTGCGTCTTCTGTCACAAGTCGCGCAAGGACGTCTCGCTCTACATCACCGCGAACAACAACCTCTCGAGCACCCGCTGGGGCCCGCACGAGGGCCCGCAATCGGACGTCTACTCCGGCAAGGGCGGCTATCACTTCGCCAGTGCGACGTACGCGAGCTCGGCGCACACGACGGTCGCGAACGCGTGCGTCTCGTGTCACATGCAGCCGTCTGCAGAGAACGGCAACGTGCCCGACCACACGATGAAGCCGAAGGTCGCGTTCTGCAAGACGTGCCACACGCAGTACACGGGCAAGTCGTTCGATATCCAGGGCGGCCAGTCGATCGTTCGGAACGCGCTCCGCGAGCTGCAGAAGGCGCTGAACGATCGGAAGCTGCTCACCCGCTCCGCTGCCGCGCCGTACGAGGGGCTCTCCGACGAGAACCTCGCCGACGGGCAGTTCCACCTCGATGCGGTTCGTCCGAACAGCGGTGCGGGGAATGCGCACCAGAACCTGAGCGCGGCCGATGCAGGTGCAGTCTACAACTACCTGATCGTCGCGCGCAGCAAGGACTACGGCGTCCACAATCCGACGTACGTCAAGCAGCTGCTCTGGGACTCGATCAAGCAGATCTCCGGCAACAATCCGACGAGCCTCCCGAGCCGCCCGCAGTAGAGCGCCCAGCTCGAGGATAGTCCGCGGCAGACGGTCTCGACGCCAGCGCAGACGTCGAGCGATGGCGTCGAGGCAGACCTCTCCGCGAGAGGCGCTGAACGCTTCCGACCGATGCGCGTGGATCGATACGTGCACCGATCGTGCGATCCGTGTCCGCTCAGTCCGCGCCGAAGCTGCTCGCAGGGATCGACGTCGAGAGACTCGCAGTCGACCCGTCCATCATCGTCGCGCTCGACCGCGATGCCGACATCGTCTGGGTCAACGATGCCTGGCTGCGCTTCGCCCGCGAGAACCGAGGCGAGAGCATCCTCGAGCGTTTCGGTCCGGGGGCGTCGTACCTGAGCGCGATCGAACCGAAGCTGCGCGGCTTCTTCCAGACGGCTTTCGAGAACGTCCTCATGACGGGCGAGCCGTTCGAGCTGGACTACGAGTGCTCCTCGGCGGACACCTTCCGCCTGTTCCACATGCTCGTGGTCCCGATCGGGCGCGCCGGACTGCTCATCGTGCACAGCCGGCTCGTCGAGCGTCCGCAGCACAGATGGGCCGAGCCGGAGAACGATCCGGTCTATCGCCAGCCCAATGGAATCATCGTCCAGTGCGCGAATTGCCGGCGCGTGCGGCGCGCGGACAGGACGGGCTGGGACTGGGTCCCGGCCTACGTCGACGAGGTCCCGAATCGGACCAGCCACGGAATCTGCTCGTTCTGTCGTGCCTATTACTGGGGTGCCCGCGGGACACACGCTCGGGCGCCGCTGTAGCCGTCGAATGTTTTCCCCGATGACGGCAAGGACGTCTAACCTTGGCGGCTGGTGTCCTTGCGCTTCCGCGCTGCCTTCGGGCTCGTCGTCTTCGCGCTCGCGATGTTCTCCTCGCGTCCGGCCCTCGCCGACGCGCGGACCGAAGCGCGTGCCCACTTCAAGAAGGGCATGGAGGCGATCTCCGCGGGCAAGTACGAGGACGGCATCTCCGAGCTGGAGAAGGCCTACGAGATCCTCCCGCACCCGAACGTCCTCTACAACATCGCGCGCGCGCACGCGGAGGCGGGAAACCTCGACAGAGCCGTCGAGAACTTCAAGCGGTATCTCGAGACCAATCCGCCGGACAAGGACGAGACGCTCGCGATCGTCAAAGGGCTCGAGGCGCGCATCAAGAAGCGCGACGCAGAGAAGACCCCCGAGCCGCCGCAGCCCACGCCCGAGAAGCCGACGGTCCCCGAGAAGCCGGCGACCGGGACGCCGACGACGCCGCCGGTGACTCCAGCGCCTCCCACACCGCAGGGCGGGCCCGCCGGCGACATCGGCGCCGCGCGCACCGAGGACGTCTTCGCCGAGAGCATCGTCACCGCGTCGAAGGGCGCGCAGAGCCCGCTCGACGCGCCGAGCTCGACGTCGGTCATCACGGAGCAGGATATTCGGCTCTCGGGCATCACGAAGATCCCCGAGCTGCTCCGCCGCCTCGCCGGCGTCGACATCATGGAGGTCACGGGCGGTCAGTCCGAGGTCTCCATCCGCGGTTTCAACCAGCGGCTCTCGAACAAGACGCTCGTCCTCGTCGACGGTCGCTCCGTCTACGCCGACATCCTCGGAGCGACGATCTGGCAGACGCTCTCGATCGGCGTCGAGGACATCCAGCGCATCGAGGTGGTGCGCGGTCCGGGCTCGGCGCTCTACGGCGCGGACGCATTCAACGGCGTCGTCAACATCATCACGAAGAAGCCGGGGGAACCTTCCGCCGAGGACAAGCGGAAGAACGGCCTCGCAGGCGCATACGGCTCGCAGGCGACGACGCACGGAAGCCTCTGGGCCTCCGGGCTCGAGGGAGACTTCGGCTGGCGTATGGCTGCCGGCTACGACTACCTCCCGCGTTGGTCGCGCGAGGTGCCGAACGGCCGCGCCGACGTGCGCACCGGCGTCGGCGATCAAGTCGAGAGCTCGCGGACGATCCGCCTCGATGCACGTGGCTCGCGGCGGTTCGGCAAGGTCGGGACGCTCAACTTCGGCGGCGGCCTCGCGCAGGGCTCGCTCGAGATCCTCGGCGTCGGCACGCTGCAAGACATCGTCCTTCCGTCGTTCGCCGCGACGGACGTGACGACCTCGTTCAATGCCGAGCACTTCGATGCTCGCATCTTCTGGAACCGCCTGCGCGCCGACTCGAGCCTGAACGTCAACTACGTCGGCCAGTCGCTCCTGCCGGCGCGCGTCGAGCAGAACATCGTCGACGGCGAGCTCGTCTACAAGGCGAACCTCGAGATCTCGGCGGACGTCGTCAACGACCTCCGTATCGGCGGGGCGTACCGTTACAAGGACGTCGTCTGGACGTACCTCGATCAGGACAGGTTCGAGCACCACTACGCGCTCTTCCTCCATGACGAGCTGCGCATCGCGAAGCCGGTCTCGATCGTCGCGGATTACCGGCTCGACTGGGTCCCTTATCTCGAGCGCTTCCAGCAGTCGCCACGCGGCGCCGTGCTCGTGCACCCGACGAAGCAGTCGACGATTCGCGGCTCGGTCGCGACGGCGTTCCGCAAGCCGACGTTCCTCGAGTCCTATCTCCGGCTGCCGATTCAGCTGCCCGTCACGGGCGCCGGGCAATTCTCCGAGGGCGTACGCCGCGACGATCCTGGCTTCATCGTCAACGCCGAGCGGATCCTCAGCGCCGAGATCGGCTACCTGAATCAGGAGAGCGACGTGTTCACCGTCGACACGTCGCTCTACTTCAATCGCGTCTCGAGCCTCATCCAGCTCGCCGCAACCCGTCCGCTCACGGTCGCGGACTTCCCGACGGCGGGGACGCAGGACATCGCGACGGGTCTGTTTCCGATCGGCTTCGGCGGCTGGGAGAACCAGTGCCAGGCCTACAACGTGTACGGCGGCGAGGCGAGCGTACGCACGTACCCGACCGAAGGCCTCGACCTGTATGCAAACTACACGTTGAACCTCGCGCAGCAGGACAACTCCGGCTGCACGACCGATCAACTATCGCGCATCGTCGCCGACCAGCGCACGAGTCGGCACAAGGTCAACGCTGGCGTGCAGCTCCGCACGAAGACGGGGCTCGATGGATCCGTCGACTTCCACTACGTCGCCGATCAGTTCTGGGCCGAGCAGGTCACGAACTTCGTGCGGCAGCAGATCGAGCAGCAGCGCTTCCGCCTCTCGCAGTACGCGCTCGTCAATGCACGCGTCGGTTATCGTTTCCTGTCGAACGCCGCCGAGGTCGGCGTGGTCGGCTTCAACCTCCTCGGTCTCGAGCATCGCGAGCACCCCTACGGTCAGCTCCTCGGGCGGCGCGTGATGCTGCAGTTCGCGTATCGGTTCTGATGATGTTCCGCCGGCTCCTCCTCGTCCTGGTCCTCTTCGTCGTCGCGATCGCGGCGTGCACGGACGTGCCCATCGACGACCAGCGGAACGATCGGCGGCTGTTCCCGCCGCGCGGAGTGATCCGCGGCACCGTCACCTACGTCGGTCCGCCGCCTTGCTCGCGCGCCGGGCACATCGTCGGCAATGCCGTCGTCCTCGTCTTCGATCGCAGGAACCCGCCTCCGCCGAACGGGCTCGCCACCGAGGCGGTCAACTTCGTCGCGGTCCCCGGAGACGTGCTCTTCGCGAACCAGCCGCGCACGATCGGCGACGAGCTGTTCTGCCCGCCGGAGTCACCGAACATCGAGGCGTCCGCGCCCTTCGCGGTCGCGCCCGTCGAGGCCGGCTCGTACGTCATCGCTGCGTTCTACGATCGTCGCGGTCGCTTCTGGCCGACGTTCAAGTTCCGCAACCTGCCCGAGGCCGGCGATCTCGTCGGCGGCTACATCGACGTCGAGGACATGCGGCGCAACGCGGGCAACCTGGCCTATCAGCCGATCTATCGCCCCGTCGACGTCGGCATCCGCCAGCCCGCACCCGCCGACGAGATCCCTGACTTCACGATCGGCCCGAACGGATACGTCGCCGACAACATCCCCGTCGCGATCCAGCGCGAGGTCCCGTTCACGCGGCCGTACTTCCACCCGCGCTACGTCGATCCGATCACGAAGAAGGAGACGAGCTCGGAGGAGATCGGCGAGCCGCTACGCTCGCCCGCGAACACCGTCGCCGATCCGCTCGCCGTGCCGATCCTCGCGATGACGCAGGACGTGCACATCCTCGCGCCGCCATCGAACCCGACGCCGCAGACGCTGACGTCCTATCAGGAGGGCTTCCAGAGCCTGAAGCTCGTATGGGGCGTCGCCAAGCGCGAGTTCGACGACGCGACGGACCCGCGGCAGCCGTTCGATTTCCAGCTGCCTGCGCTTCCGCCGAAGGGAAAGGGAGGCCTGCTCGTCTTCGCGCGCGGCGGATCGATCCCGGAGAACACGCAAGTACCTGCGCTCTGGCCGCAGGTCGCGCTCGTGAAGCTCGCGAGCGATCCTGAGCGAAAGACCGATCAGCAGTCGCTCGTCGTCCAGGGGACGAAAGAGGAGACGCTCGTCACCGGCAAGCCGCCCGGGCCGCTCGTCGTCATCCAGGGCATCACGCTCTACGACGACAGCCTCGCGCGCACGATCGCCGGACCGGTGCCCGCGACGCCCACGACGGCGGCGCTTCGCGATCACGTCACCGCGCTCGTGAGGCCGGCAGCGCTGTGCTTCGATCCGAAGCGCGTCGATCTCGGTGGCGTCCTCGTCACGCCGCATCTCACGGGACGGAGCGCGGACGGCAGCGAGACCGGCGAGCGGCCGCTGTTCGACCAGAAGGCGATCGAGAAGCAGCCCGGCGTACGCGAGGTTCGCCGCGGATGTCTGCCGATGGGCCGCTACGCGATCACGCTCGTCTACCCGAGCGGGCAAGCGTGGACCGTCCCGAACGAGAGCGGCGGATGCTCCGCGCAAGAGGGCCGCGTCCTCGTCGGCGATCGCGTCGGGAGCTGCTCGGAGAAGCCGCGCACCGTGCTCCTCTCCCAAGGCTCACGCGGCGTGGTCGAAATCATCGGCCCGAGCGAAGAAGGCTTCTGCGACGAGCACCCAGTCCCGCAGGAGTGCCAGGCCCCCTGATCTCGCGCCACTCGTCGCGGTTGACACGGAGACAAGGGACAGGTGACCTCTGGTGTCTGATCGACCTGCGACTGTCTTCTCGAGGAGAGACTTGCAGGGAGACGGCTAACGTCTGGTCTCAGTCGACTCCTGCGACTGTCTCTTCGAGGAGAGATTTACAGGGGGACAGGGCGACAGGGAGATCAGAGGGAGGGCCTTCGTCTCTATCTTCACCTGGACCCTCGTCGGACCCTCACGAAACGTGAAGCGCTCGCTTCGCGAGCACTTCACGTTTCGTTCGGAAAGGAAGATCTCAATTCCGAGCTCCATGGTTGTTCCGCAAACGGTGCGCTCTCCATGCTTTGTCCCGAGACCTTCGGGAGGAGGAGGGCGGCTCGACCTGCCAACGACATCCACGGCTGTCCAGCTCGCACGCGCACTCTCGTGACGATGAACGCTGCCACGTGACGCGGGCCGCTCTCCGTCCGAGTTCCGCAGGCGGCAAGGACGCCAGTGCCTGTGCGGAACAAGCTCGCCGGATGGCAGGGAGGCTCAAATTTGCGAGAGGCGACGAGGGGCCAGGTCGGAACCGAAGCAAGGCCCCTCCCTCTCGGCTCCCTGTCGTCATGTCTCCCTGTTAATCTTCTTCTCGAAAAGACTTCATCGCTGCGACTGCGCCTTCGCGCGAGAGAAGTTCACCCTGCAACCTCGTGGACTGTCTCGTGGACTGCGGAGCGTCCATCGCGCGTCCGATGCTGCGCTCGGCCTGACGAGCTGCGACGCGATGAGACCAATGATCAGCTGTCATCCTGTCTCCCTCTCAATCTTCTTCTCGAAACGGCATCGCAGCCCGACGCTCGCTCCGCTACCCGTCATCCCCTGTCCGCCTGTTCAACCCTCGGCAGCGAAGCGAGGCGCTCCGAGCAACAGTGAGGGAAGGACGCCCGCAAGAGGATCGACGGGCACGCGCGACCCGCAAGAGGATCGACGGGCACGCGCGACGACACGAGAGGTTCGCGGCGAAGCTCGACAGGTTGACGCGAGCCGACGGATGCGACTCAGCCGTGCGGCGGGCCGGCCTGGCTCGGGCGCGCGAGAGCGAGCGAGAGCGAGCGAGAACGAGCGACCGGATACGGGCGAGGTGTTCTATCCTGCTCCGGTGCAGTCCGCCGTCATCATCGGCAACCTCGACGGGGTCCACCGCGGTCATCAGGCCGTGCTCCGGCAGGCACGTGCGATCGCGGACGCGCGCGGGCTCGCGACGCGAGTGCTCACGTTCGATCCCCATCCGAGCGAGGTCCTCCGCGGGTCCGCGCCGCCGCGGCTCGCCACGCTCGAGCGTCGCATCGAGCTGCTCCGGAGGCACGGCGCCGACGAGGTGATCGTCGAGCCGTTCACGCCGGCATTCGCGGCGCTCACGCCGGAGCGCTTCGTGAAGGAGCTGCTCGTCGAGCGTCTCGGCGCGAAGGCCGTCGTCGTCGGCGAGAACTTCCGCTTCGGCGCCAAGCGCGCCGGCGATCTCGCTGCGCTCCGCGGCTTCGGCGCGACCTACGGCTTCGAAGTGGCAGCCGCGGAGGTCGCGGGTGACGAGCGCGGCGCGTTCTCGAGCACGCGCGTGCGTGAGGCGATCGCGAGCGGCGATCTCGACGAGGCGAGTCGGCTGCTCGGTCGGAGGCACTCGATCTCGGGGATCGTCGAAGGCGGCGACCGCCGCGGCCGGACCATCGGATTCCCCACGGCGAATCTCGGCGGCGTGACGGAGGTCCTTCCGCCGTACGGAGTCTATGCGGTCTTCGCAGACGGCCGGCCCGGCGTCATGAACCTCGGCGTGCGGCCGACGGTCGACGGCAAGAGCCTGCGCGTCGAGGTCCACCTCTTCGATTTCGACGGTGACCTGTACGGCAAGCCCATGCGCGTCCACCTCGTCCGCCGCATCCGCGAGGAGAAGAAGTTCGCCGGGCTCGACGAGCTCAAGGCGCAGATCGCATCCGATGCCGCAACGGCGCGAAACATCCTCGCAGGCGCGCGTGCGGGCGACGGGGCCGAGCCGATCGAGCCGATCGAGTCCACCGATCCGATCGAGCCCTGATTTCAGCGCGTATCGACGGCGACGTTGTCGATGTCGATCGTCCAGCTGTTCGTGCGGCAACTTGGTCGGCCGCCAGCCCCTACTTCTGTTCGCGACGCCCGGCGCAAGGCCCGACCTTAGCGCAGCTCGACGTCCTCGATCATCTCGAGCAGCCGTTCGGGTACGACCGGCTTGGCGAGGAAGCGAGCGCCAACCTCGGCGACACGCTTCGCGGAGTCACGCTCGCCCGATACCACGATGACCGGGATCTGGCGCAGCGTGGGGTCCTCGTTCCTCTCTCCGAGGAACGCCCAGCCGTCCATGACCGGCATGGTCAGATCGAGCAGCACGAGCCCCGGGGGCGAGGTCCGATGGATCTCGTCGAGCGCTTCGCGACCGTTCGCGACTGCCGAGGCGTCGTATCCGTGGCCCTGGAGAAGCTTGACGAGCGCCTCTCGCGCATCTCGATCGTCCTCGGCGATCAGCACCCTGCGCCCAGACGCGACGGTCTCGTCCCGGTGAGGGTCGTTCGGCTCTGTCGTCTCGCTGGCGTGCGCGGACTCCTGCACACCAGCGATGGGCAGAGTGAAGAAGAACGTACTTCCGGCTCCAAACTCGCTGTCCGCCCATACGCGACCGCCGTGCGCCTCGACGATGCCCTTCACGATCGCGAGGCCGAGCCCAGCGCTGCCGCGCGCGGCCGTTCGCCCTTGCCAAAAGCGGTCGAAGAGGTGAGGTAGCTCTTCCTTCGCGATGCCGCACCCGGTGTCGGAGACCCAGAAGAGGACCTCGCCCTCCAGCGACCTGGCCCCGACGGAAATCGTCCCGTGCGGAGTGCACTTCAAGGCGTTGCCGATCAGGTTGTCGAAGACGCGCAGCACGTGGCCTCGCTCCGCCCAGACCGCGGGAGAACCTTCCGGCGCTATGCAGCGAAGCGCGAGCGACTTGGCGGTGACCGAACCGAGGTGGACCTCGGCGACCTCGTCGATGAGGTCTGCCGCGGGGAGCTGGGTTCGCTCGAGCCCGAAGCGGCCGGCCTCAATTCGAGTCACGTCGAGGAGGTCGTCGATGATGCGACTCATCCGCGCGGCGGCACGTTCGATCGTGTCGGCGGGCCTCCGCGAGCGTGGGTCGCGCCTCTCGCCGGGGCGGCGGAGAAGCGCCGTCTGGAGGAAGATGTTTCCGAGCGGATGGCGCAGGTCGTGAGCTACGATCCCGAGCACCTCCTCGCGTGCCTGAGTGGCTCTCTTCGCGGCTTGATGGAGCTTTGCATTTTCGATGCGAAGCGCGCAGCGGCGTCCCAGCTCCTCCGCCAGTCGGAGATCCCCTGGCTCGTAGACGCGGGAGCTCGACGAGATCAGGAGCGCACCGAAGCAGCGATCTCCGACGAGCAGGGGGACGCCGAGCAGCGATCGAGGAGACGGCCCGGACCGGTGTGGATCGTACGCTGCGTCCATCGGCTCGCGAATGAGCGAGCTTCGTGCGTCGACGACTTCCCACGCGGGATGCGCGTGCGCTCGATCGAGTGGCGCATTCGTGCTCGAGCGGGCGACCGTCGCGGCTCGATCGCTGCTTGCGGAGGCGACCTCCAGCATTCGCCCGTCCTCCGCCAGGATGAAGAGCTGGGCGCAATCCGCGAGTGACCTGACCACGACATCGACGGTGCCGCGCAAGGTCTCCTCGTAGTCGAGCGAAGTCAGCGCTGCCCCGAGCTCCGCGAGGAGTCGCTGCTCGCTCTCCATTCGACGCCGCTCTCGGAGGGCCTCCTCGAGATCGCTCACCTGCTGGGCGAGGCGTGTCTTCTGAAGGTGGAGCTGAAGGAAGACCCCGACCTTGCTGTTCAGGATGCGCGGCTCGATCGGCTTGACCAGGAAGTCGACCGCCCCCGACTCGTAGCCTCGGAAGATGCGCCCTTGATCGTGGAGGCCGGCCGTGACGAAGATGATGGGGATCTGGCGTCCTTGTTCCGAGTCCCGCATGATCTCCGCGAGCTGGAAGCCGTCCATCTCCGGCATCTGGACATCGAGGACCGCGAGGGCGACGTCTTCGTGCTCGAGCAGCAGCTCGAGCGCCTCGTCGCCGGACGCGGCTTTGAGCAGCTTGGCGGGGTGACCTTCGAGGATTCCCTCGAGCGCGAGTAGATTCTCTTCGCGATCGTCGACGAGTAGGATCTTGGGTCCTGTCAGCATCGTGTGGTGCGGCCTCGTGTAGTGGCGCCGGTCAGCGCCGTTGATAAACCCTCTGCTGGCGATCGAACTCGCTGAACTCCGACGCGAGCTTCGAGAAGCGGAGCGTCTCCTTCGACCCCAGACACAAGAAGCCCTTGCGGCAGAGGGAGTCTCTGAAGAGACCGATGGTTCGATCTTGGAGCTCTCGGTCGAAGTAGATGAGTACGTTGCGGCAGCTCACGAGCTGCACCTCCGCGAAGACGCTGTCGGTCGCGAGGCTGTGGTCCGCGAACACTACGTCTTTGCGCAGGCTCGGATCGAACCGAGCCGCGCCGTACGCAACGGTGAAGTAGTCTGCGAGAGACGCTCGGCCACCGGCTGCGAGGTAGGCCTCGCTGAACTGGGCCATGCGTTCGAGCGCGTAGACGCCGGTCTCCGCCGCTCGAATGGCCTCTTGATTGATGTCGGTCGCGTAGATCAGCGTGCGACCAAGAAGTCCTTCCTCGCGCAGGACGATCGCGATCGAGTACAGCTCCTCGCCGGTGCTGCACCCGGCGACCCAGAGCTTGAGCGATGGATACGTCTGGAGGACGGTCGTCACCTTCTCGCGCAGCGTGCGGAAGAAGGGCGGATCGCGGAACATCTCGCTCACCTGGATGGTGAAGGACGACATGAGAAGGTGGAAGACGTCGGGCTCGCGCAGCAGCCTCTCCTGGAGCGCGGAGAGGCTTCGAAGATCGAGGCTGTGCATCAGCTCGCCGACGCGACGCTCGAGCAGCGCCCTCGCGTACCCGCGAAAGTCGTAGTGGTACCTGAGGTGGACGGCCTCGAGGAGGAGCGTGAGCTCGATATCGAAGAGGCTCTGTGTCACGGAGCTCCTATTTCGGGATCCACACGCTCACGAGTGACACGAGCTTGTCGACGTCGAGCGGCTTGGCGATGTAGTCGGAGGCGCCGGCTTGAAGGCACTTCTCGCGGTCGTCGGGCATCGCTTTCGCGGTCAGAGCGATGATCGGTAGCTTCCTCCATTCGTCTCGCGTCCGGATCGCGCGTGTGGCCGCGAGGCCGTCCATCTCGGGCATCATTACGTCCATGAGGACGAGGTCGATGCAGCGGTCTGGATCGCTCGCGACCTCCTCGAGCGTGGCGAGCGCTTCGCGACCATTGCGCGCGATGAGCACGGCCGCGCCTCTCGGCTTCAGCGCGCTCGACAGGGCGAACACGCTGCGTACGTCGTCCTCGACGACGAGGATGGTCTTGCCCTCCAGGACGGCCGCTCGCCCGCGAACGTCGCGCAGGATGCGCTGCTGTTCCGGAGGGAGCTCTTTCTCGACCTGGTGCAGGAAGAGGGTCACCTCGTCGAGGAGGCGCTCCGGGGAGCGAGCTCCTTTGACGATGATCGAGCCGGCGTAACGGCGGAGGCGCTGCTCCTCGTCGCGGGAGAGCGCGCGGCCGGTGTAGACGATGACGGGCGGAAACGAAAATGCTTCGCCGGCTGCCATCCGGTCGAGCACGTCGTATCCGGAGATGTCGGGCAACTTGAGGTCCAGCACCATCGCGTCGAAGGTGGCGTGCGTGAGGCGCTCGAGGGCCTCGCTTCCCGTCGCGACCGACACCACCTCCACGTCCTTCGTCGTGAGCAACGCCGCGATCGCCTCCTGCTGCCGTCTGTCGTCCTCGACGACGAGGACACGGCGAATCCCGCGGTCGAGCTTCTGCTCGAGCCGGTCGAAGGCGAGGTCGAGCTGCTCGCGCATGACGGGCTTGATCGCGTAGCCGATCGCCCCGAGCTCGAACGCTTGCTGGGCATGGTCGGCGATGGAGACGATATGCACCGGGATATGGCGGGTGACGGGCTGCCGCTTCAAGTGCTCAAGCACCGCCAGTCCGGAGCCGTCTGGGAGGACGATGTCGAGGACCACGGCGCTCGGAACGAATCGCTCGGCGAGCGCGATCCCCTCGCGCGCGGTCGTCGCTACCAGGCACTGGAACCTGTGTTCCCTCGCGAGGTCCCGCACGATGCGGGCGAAGGGCTCGTCGTCTTCGATGACGAGGATGCTCTTCCCTCCAGGCTGGAGCGTCGCGCGGTCGTCCTCGACCGTCTGCCGCCACGAGATCTCGCCATTCGTCTTCGTCTGGAGCCCGTCGGAAGGTGGCGCAGGTAGCGCCTCGACGAGCCGTTCTGGAGGAGGCGCGCGATGTCGTCCATCTGCTGGCGGCGGGGCGAGTCCCGTCGGAAGGTGAAGGCTGAAGGTGCTGCCTCTCCCGGCTGCGCTCACGACGGTGATCTCGCCGCCCAGGCGGCGCGCGAGCTCTCGAGAGATCGTCAGGCCCAGACCGACGCCTCCATACTTCCGCTGAGTCGTGCCGTCCGCCTGCCAGAAGCCAGCGAAGATGAGCTCCTGCTGCTCGGGGGCTACGCCGACCCCCGTATCGCGAACGGCGAAGGTCACACGGCTTCCATTCCCGGGTATCAGGCTCAAGGTCACGCTGCCTGCCTCGGTGAACTTGAACGCGTTCGAGAGCAGATTTCGCAGGATCTGTTGCACCCGCATCGGGTCCGTGGTGATGGTCCGTGCCGCCGTGGGATCGATCTCGAGGTCGAAACGGAGCTGCTTGTCGCCGGCGACCGGCTCGAACGTGCGCCTGAGCGCCTCGATGATGCGAGCAGGCTCGACGACCTCGGGTTGCACTTCCACGCGGCCGGCCTCGATGCGTGAGAGATCGAGGATGTCGTTCAGGAGCGCGAGGAGATCGGTGCCGGCGGCGTGGATCGTCCAGGCGTATTTCACCTGATCCTGGGTGAGGTTCTCCGCCTTGTTGTCGGCGAGGAGCTTCGCCAGGATGAGGATGGTGTTGAGCGGCGTCCGGAGCTCGTGGCTCATGTTCGCGAGAAACTCGGACTTGTATTGATTGGAGCGCGCGAGATGCTCTGCGTTCGCGATGAGCTCCGCTTTCGCGCGAGAGAGGTCGTCGCGCTGCTCCTCGAGGATCCGCGCTTGGTCCGTGAGCTGCGAGTTCGTCTGTTCGAGCTCCGCCTGTTGCTGTTCGAGCAGCACGTGCGATTCGGCGAGGGCCTTCGTCTGGCTCTCGAGCTCCTCGTTCGCCGTATGCAGCTCCTCCTGCTGTGACTGGAGCTCGTCTGCCTGCCGCCGGGTCTCTTCGAGCAGCTCCTGCTGGCGCGCTCGATAGAGCGCAGAGCGGAGCGCGACGCCCGTGGACTCCGCGATGTTCGCGAGCAGCGCCATTTCCGACGTACCGACGCGATCGACGAAACCGAGCTCGATCGCGCCGTTCACGCTGCCATCGATCTGCGTCGGGACGATCACGACGTGGCGGACCTTCCTCTGGCCGAGCGCGGAGGACATCTGGAGGTAGCCGTCCGGTACGTCGTCGAACCGGATGGTCCGCTTGTCCTTGACCGCTTGGCCGAGCAGCCCCTCGCCGGCGTTCACCGTCTCGCGCGCCGACGCCTCTGCGTCGAGCGCGTACGCCGCGATGCGCCTCAACGTCCCGTCTGGCTGCTGCACGGAGTAGAGCGCACCGACAGGCAGCTCCAGATACTCGCACAGGTAGCGTAGTACCCTTTCCCCGAGCTCATGCACCATGAGCTCGCCCTGAACGAGCGCGCCGAGCTCGCGCTGTCCAGAGCGAATCCAGGCCAGCTCGCGCACCTGACGCTTCGTGGTGACGGCATGCCGGACGATGAAAGCCGTCATCCAGGTCGAAACGGCCACGAGGGTCCGGTACACCCCGACCGGCAGCGAGACCGCCGGGGCCGAAGGTAGATCGAGGATCCTCGCCGGGGAGAACGCGGCCCCAATCAGGAGGACCGTGCATGCAGCCGCGACGAGCAACGGTGTCCTCGGGTTCCAGACGTAGGAACAGAGGACCACGGGAACGAGATAGAAGACCGACTCGCCGTAGCCGAGCGGTGTGATGAGGTCGATCGCGAAGACGGCGACCAAGCTCAGCGTGATCGCATAGGCCAACGTCGGCGATGGTTGCTGTTGGAATCGGGGCATCAGTGCTGATGACGAGGCCGAGCCGCTTCGCGCACCGCTTCGACGAGATCGGAAGCTTCGATCGGTTTGCCGACGTGGACGTTGAATCCGGCTTCGAGGGCGCGCGCGGTATCGCGCTCGCCGCTGAAACCGCTCACCGCGAGCGCGCCGACCGAGGTGTCACGCCGTCGGACCTCCCGGACGAGCTCGTAGCCGCCACCGCCCGGCATCGCGAGGTCGCTGACGACGACATCCGGTGTCCAGCGCCCGAACAGCTCGAGCGCCTCGCCGGAGCACGAGGCGCACGCAACCTCGGCGCCCGCGCGACGCAGGACCGCCGCCATGAGCTCGCGCGTGTCTTCGTCGTCGTCGACGACCAGGATCCGAAGGCTTCGCAGCTCGGATCCCAGCTGGGTGACGGGCTCCGTCGAGGTGACCTCGCTTCCATGCCGCGGTCCGAGCAGCTTCGCCGCTTGCTCGCGGCTGTCGCTCTGCGACACGGCGAACGACTCGACCCGATCGACGAGCGCGTCCACTCCTCGGCGACGATTCCGCAGAGACATCTGCTCACCTCCGTGCGTCTCGCGATGACGTCCAGTACGCACGCCCCGCTCGGTGCGGTCCCACCCAATTTCCCACGATTCGCGTCGCCGCGAGCTACCTCGAGCACTGTTGCATTAAGCAGCGTCGAGGGCGAGGGGCAACGGAGGGCCGGTGGGCTAGAGGCTGGTTCGCCCCCGCGAAAAAGGGTACGACGAGAGATCTCGATGGACCGCGCAGAGCTCGAGCGTCTCGATCGCGAAAGCCTCGTGATGCGTGCACAGGCCGCAGGCATCCGCCGCGCGCGCGTGCTGACGCGGCCGGAGCTGATCGACGAGCTGCTCCGGCTCGATCCGGCCGTCGATCCGACGCACCTGAAGAAGACGCGCGGGTTCTTCGGCGTCGCGCGCGATCTCCTGTCGAGGGTCGTCGAGCGAGGCCTTCACCTTCCGGACGCGGCCGATCGCCTCCGCGCTGCGCTCGGCAATCCGCTTCCGCATGTCCCGCGGCCGGAGCCGCAAGCGGTCCCGACGGTGACGCTCGCCGAGATCTACGCTGCGCAGGGGCACAAGCAGCGCGCGATCGAGACGTTGAGGCGTGTCCTCGAGGTCGAGCCGGAGCACGGCGCCGCGCGCGCGCTCCTCGAGAAGCTCGAAGCGAGGGACTACGTCCCGCCGCCGCCGCCAATGCCGCCCGAGGCGGAGGAGCCAGCCGACGAGATCGGCGCGCACCTCCGTGCGCCGGAAGTCGAGGAGCCGCTGCCGAGCACTGCGAGGCCGGGCGAGAGCGCCGTCGACTCGGCGCAAGCATTCGCGGTCGCGGGCGAAGAACGCGAGCTGCCGGCGTACGTCGAGCCCGCCGAGGTCCAGGAGGAGCCGCTCACGCCGCGTCCCGCGGTCGAGTCGCTTGCTACCGACGCCTCCGCGCAAGCGCTCGAGCGAGACGAAGAGATGTCCGTCACGACGGCGCCCGCGCAGGCGCTGCGCGAGCGGACGGAGTGTGTCGCCATTCCGCTCGACGCGACGAGCTCGTACGTGTGGTGGCGCCTCGCGCCGGACGCGCGGCGTGCGCTCGAAGATGCTTTCTTCTTCGTTCGTGCAGCCGTCTTCGTGCCGACCTGGGATGGCCCCGTCCGCGAGACGCGCGACGTCGCGTGTGATCCCGCGGCCGGTGAGCTCGTCGTGCGCGATCTGCCGGAAGGCGCGATCGTCCGGATCGCGATCGGCACGATGGACGACGGTGAGCTCGTGCCGCTCGCACACTCGCCGGCGCTCGAGGCGACGTCGGGTCGTGGGCTCGTCCAGTGGACGCCCGAGGGCCCGGTGCCGATCGTCCTGGATGATCCGAACGCGGCGACGATCGCGCGCGCAGCGGAGGGGGCGGCTCGCATGACGGAGGTGGCGGCTCGTAACGTCGGACAACATCCCGGCTCGGGCTGACGCGCGATGTCCGAGGACTTGCTCCTCTACGCGCAGCTCGGACGGGCCGACCACATCGCTCGCCTCGTGCGCGAGGGCGCCGATCCGGACTGGAGGCGGGAAGACGGCGTCACGACGCTGATGATGGCGGCCATGACGGGGCGTCTCGAGGTGATTTCCTCGCTCCTCGACTCGGGCGCGACGATCGATCTACCTGCGCCCGACGGAATGACCGCGCTCCTCGCTGCGTGCGCCTTCGCTCGGACGACCCGGGACATCAGCGGCGTCGAGCTGCTGCTCGCGCGTGGCGCGGATCCGAAGCTCGCCAACAAAGAGGGCAACGATGCGCTGATGCTCTGCGCGCGTCACGGGCTCGTCGAGGCGGTGATCGCGCTCCTCAAGGCAGGCGCCGACCCGCGACGCGCGAACCGCTACGGAACGACGGCGTTGATGCAGGCTGCGCGCGGTCATCTCGTGGAGACGGTCCGCGTCCTCATGCGTGCGGGTGCCGACCGCGCGCAGGTCGACGAGAGCGGCCTCGCCGCGAGCCGCTATGCGTGCGAGCTCGGGCCGCCTCCGGCCGAGCTTGCGGCCATGCTCGCGCCGAGCGATCTCGGGTCCCTCGAGCTGTCGCGTCGCATCTCCCGGTTCGATCGTCCCGATTTCCGCATCAAGCTGCTCGGGTCGTGGAACGAGAACGAGCTCGCGCCGAACGAATACGAATTCCTCGAGGTGACCGGCGAGAGGCAGATCCTCGTGTCCGTCACGCACCTGCCCGCGCCGCTCGATCCCGACGAACGCCAGGACGCCATCGCGCGGAAGGTCCACGAGCACATCGCCCAGGTCCGGAGCGAGACCGGCGAGGACTGCCGCTTCACCGAGGTGCGCTTCCTCGAGGCAGGGAACACGATCCAGGCGCGCTGGAGCGGGTCGTCGCCCTCGGGCTCCTTCTTCGTCGCGGCATGTATCTACGCCACGCCGACCCGCTTCGTGACGATGTCGTACCGGGATTTTCGCCCGAACCTGAGCGAGGAGACCCGCGGGCGTCAGGCGGGCGAGAGCGTCGCGTCGTTCCGCGTGAAGTGACGCGCGAAGCGACGCGTGAGGTGACCGAGCGCGTTTCGGAAGAGCTCGATGTCGCCGAGGCGGATGGATGACTTCGAAGCGTTTCGTCCTCGACGAAGCAGCGTTCGCGCGTCAGGCTAGAGACGAAGCAGGAGGATCGCCTCTGTGAGACGGTTCGCTTGGGGCGTTGCTGTTGAGGCGCTCGGGATGGCCACCGCCGTCGTGGTGATGCTCTGCGCTGGATGCGCGTCGTCGCCATCGCGCAGCCAGGTCGATCGCCACGTGGTCCCGGCCTCCTTGAATCAGGTCGTCCTAGAGGACTTCGACATGGTCTCGTTCCTCGACGTCGATCTCCATACCGCGGTCCAGACGCGGGAGGCGGTCGAGAGCGAGTTCAAGACGGCCTACGGGCAGGCAGGACATCCGCGATGGTTCTTCCACGCGTTCGACGGCAAGAACCTCGACTTCGTCGTCGCACGCTTCGAGCCGAAGGGCCCGCGCCAGCCTCGTTACGTGGCCCAGCGTCGCCTTCGCGTGAAGCGCTCGCGTGACGCTGAACGTGCGCTCGGCGTCGCCGCCGTCGTGCGCGAGTACGAGGTCGGCACGCGCGGAGTGAGGGCGGGGATGTCGCGCCGCGACGTCACGGTGGTCGCCGGGCGCCCCCAGTCGTGGATCCCACGCGAGCGCGCGGGCTCGTTCGATCTGCTCTACCCGACGTTCTGCGTGCGCTTCGTCGATAGCAAGGTCGCCCACGTGTGGCGTCGGGACGAGTGCTCGTACTGAGACACGCCGATCAGAGGATGTCGAGCGGATAGCCGCCGTCGGCGCAGGCCTTGTGCGCGATCGCCTTCCGGAGCTCGTCGTCGTTCTCGTCGAAGCCGGTGAGGTTCTCGAGCAGCCTCTTCTCGGCGCCGCGGGCGAACATCGTGAGGAGATCGATCTCGCGGCGCGCTCCCTCTTCGCCGCGCTTCTCGATCGCGCGCGTCGTCCGGGAGAGGCAGCTCGCGATGGCATAGAGATCGATCGCGATGTCGGCGACGCGCTTCTGCGTGAACTGCATCTCGGCGATGTTCTTGCCGTGCCGGCGGAGGACCTTGTCTACGGCCTTCGCGAGCTGCTGCGAGTAGTTGATGACGAGGCCGGCCTCGCGCGAGAGCACGGGATGCACGCGTGTCAGCCGGTCGCGCGAGAGCACGCTGCGAGCCTTGCGGAGCGCGAAATCGCCGAGCAGGCCGAACCCCTTGATCGGTTCGCGCATCGCCTTCGACACGTCCTCGAGCTCACGCCCGGGGCCTTGCATGCCCGAGAGCGCGATGAAGCAGCGGAGGATCTCGTTCGTACCCTCGAACACCATCGCCGCGCGCGCGTCGCGGATCATGCGCTCCCACGGCTCGTTGCGTGTGTAGCCGAGCGCCCCGGCGATCTGAGCCGACTCGTTCGCGACGCGCCAGAGCGTCTCCGAGCCGAACACCTTGCAGATCGCGCTCTCGACGGAGAAGTCGGTGCGACCCGCATCGACGAGGCCGGTCGTGAGATACGTCATGCTCTCGAGCGCGAAGATGTCGGCCGACATCCTCGCGATCTTGTCCTTCACGAGCGGGAACTCGGAGATGCTCCGGCCGAACGTCTTGCGCTCGGTCGCGCGCTCGACCGCGAGGCGGAGGAGGCGCTTCGAAGAGCCGATGCAGCTCGAGGCGAGCGCGAGACGGGCGCTCGTCAGGACCTCCATCGCGACCTTGAAACCGCGACCGACTTCGCCGAGGACGTGCTCGACAGGAACACGGACCTGCGAGAGCGTGAGGCTCGTCGTCGACGCCCCTCGGAGGCCGAGCGTCGGCTCGCGCGTGGTGCTCGTCACGCCATTGCCGCGTTCGACGATGAACGCCGTCAGGCGCGGCTTCGCCCCGTCGTCGGCGGGCGAGGTGCGGGCGATCACGGTGAAGAGGTCGGCGACGCCGCCGTTCGTGACCCAGATCTTCTCGCCGTTGATGACGTAGCTGTCGCCGTCGCGGTCCGCGCGGGTCTGGATGGATCCGGCATCGCTCCCGGCCCCGACCTCGACGAGGGCGAAGGCAGCGAGGGTCTCGCCGCGCGCACAGCGGGGCAGGTACTTCGCCTTGAGCTCCTCGGTGCCGAAGAAGAGGAGCGCCGCGAGCCCGAGCGACTGATGGGCGCTCACCGTCAGCGCCAGCGAGCCGTCGAGCGCTGCGAGCTCCTGTACGATCCGGGCATACGCGGTCATCCCGTGCCCCGACCCGCCATGGGCCTTCGGGACCGCGAGGCCGAAGATGCCCAGCTCGCGAAGGCCGGCGAGCACCTCGAGAGGGATCGACTCGTCCCGGTCGATGCGCGCTGCGTCGACGTGCTTCGACGCAAAGCGGCGCATGCCATCGAGGACGCCGTTGACCTCGTCGACCTCCGCGCGCGTCGGCTCGGGATACGGGAAGATCAGCCCTTCGGCCGGCGATCCGACGAACAAGCTCTTTGCGAAAGACTCGTCGCCGGTACCCGAAGCGGTCGGCGCGGGGACCGATGCAGGGGGCGAGGGCGGCAGAGCAGGGGGAGGCGCCATCCCCTCTAGAATCGCACAAAGCGGCAGAGGCGCGCGCCCCGGTCGAGCATCGAGGCGCTCGCCGGGCCTCATTTCGCCGATGGGTGCCGCGATGAATGGCTGAACCGTGCGACAGGGATCGACAGATCGATCCGATCGCGAACGTCGCGGAGACGCGAGCGTCCGACCGAGGCGCGGCATCGTACGAAGCCGACGAAGAGCGAACGAACGGAAGTGGGCCGAGTGGGCCGAAAAGCGGCCCTGTTGCCTTCGAGATGCGCGAGAACGAGAGCTACGGAAGGTACGCGAGCACGAGGCCTACTGGACAACGAGAGCTACGGAAACGGACGAGAGCCACGAGAGGAACGACGCACGAGACAAGAGACAAGAGACAAGCGACAAGAGACAAGAGACAAGAGACGAGAGACAAGATTTTCTCGATGTGGCGGCGAAGGGTTGCCCGTCGGCGTACGTCTTGCTACGGGTTCATGTTGGTCATGACGCGAAGCTCGAGATTCGCTGGCGTCGTGAGAGGGGCCGTGGCTCGCCGCGGTGCAGCCCTGATGGGGATCTGCAACGTCACGCCTGACTCTTTCAGCGACGGCGGCCGCTTCTTCGATCACGCTGCCGCATGCGCGCGTGTGGACGAGCTCATGGCCGCCGGCGCGGACATCGTCGACATCGGCGGCGAGTCGACGCGCCCCGGCAGCAAGCCCGTGCCTGCGGGCGAGCAGATCGAACGCGTCCTGCCCATCATCCGCCACGCCGTGCAGCGCGGAGGCTGCGTCTCCATAGACACGACGAGCGCCGAGGTCGCGGCTGCCTGCCTCGACGTCGGCGCGCATGCGGTGAACGACGTGTCGCTCCTTCGGGACGAGGGCCTCGCTCGCGTCGTCGCTGGAAGCGGCGCTTGCCTCGTTCTATCGCATGCGCGCGCGCCGCAGGAGCAGATGCAGGGCTACGGCGGATGGCCGCTCGGGGCTTACGACGACGTCGTCACGGACGTGGTCGCCGAATGGGAGCGTGCCGCAGCTCGCGCCGCTGAGCTCGGCGTTCCGCGATCGTCGCTCGTGATGGACCCCGGCCTCGGCTTTTCGAAGGCCGCGCGCCACAGCTTCGAGCTCCTCCGTCGCGCGGGCCAGCTGGTCGCGACGATGGAGAAGAGCGGAGGCGTGCCGGTCCTGTTCGGGGCGAGCCGCAAGTCCTTCCTCACGCTCGTCGACCCGCGGGGCGGGAAGAGCGAGCCGGAGGACCGTGACGGTGCGTCGATCGCGGCCGCGCTCCACGCCGTCCGCGCCGGCGTGCACATCCTCCGCGTCCACGACGTCCGCGCGACACGTCAGGCCATCGACATGGAGATCGTCCTCGGGACCCCCCGGAGGAAGATCTGATGCTGGAGGGGCTTCGCCATCTATTTGCGGCACGACCGATCTTCCAGGTCCTCGTAGACGTCGCCGACCTCCTCATCGTTACCTACGTCGTCTATCGCGCCCTGCTCGTGCTGCGCGGGACGCGCGCGATGCAGATGGGCACCGGTCTCGGTGTCATCTTCCTCGTGTACGTGGTCGCCAAGTGGGCGGGCCTCGTCACGCTCTTCAATCTCCTGTCGTCGCTCCTCTCGTCGATCATCCTCATCGTCGTGGTCGTCTTCCAGAACGACATCCGGCGCGGCCTCATGCGCGTCGGCTCGCGTGCGTTCTTCTCCGGAATGGCGCGCCAGCAGGAGACGCGCGTCATCGACGAGGTCGTCGCGGCCTCGACCGAGCTCGCCCGCCATCGCATCGGCGCGCTCATCTGCTTCGAGCAGGACGCGAACCTCGACGAGTTCGTCGTCGGACAGGGGACGACGGTGGACGCGACGGTCCAGCGCGAGCTGCTCGTCAGCATGTTCATCCCCGAGAGCCTGAACAAGCTGCACGACGGCGCGGTGGTCATCCGCAACTTCCGCGTCGCGAAAGCCGGCGTCTTCTTCCCGATGCCGGACATCAAGGTGCTCGACAAGTCGCTCGGCTCGCGCCATCGCGCAGCGCTCGGGATCACCGAGGAGACCGACGCCGTCGTCGTCGTCGTCTCGGAGGAGCGCGGCACGATCAGCTTCTGCTTCAACGGCAACATCGTCCCGAACCTCGACGGTGCGTCGCTCAAGCAAGCGCTCCTCGGCCTGTTCGGGCAGCGAGCACGAGCCAAGAAGAAGGGCGCCAAGCAGCGTAGCTCCCTCACCCCTGCCACGGGCGCGTTCCGGATCACGCTGCCCCCGCAGTCGCCGACGATCGCCGAGCCGCGTGAGAAGAGCGGGGCGTTCAACATCGACGTCGCCCCCTCGCGCCGCGGCTCGGTCGTTCCGACACCGGAGGAGTCTGTGCCGGCTCAGCGCGTGACGGATCCGACCGCAACGCGACCGATGCAGCCTTCCCCGTCGATCGCGACGCCGCTTCCGACTCCCGTACCGATGCAGTCGATCGCGACGCCCATCCCGACGTCGGCGCCGATGCAGCGGAGCTCGTCGACGCCGACACCGAAGGACGGAAGCGACTAAGGAACCGCCGTCATGTGGGATCGCATCAAAGCGCTGCTCACCGACAACCTGAACCTGAAGCTCCTGAGCTTCGCGTTCGCGCTCGTCCTCTATTCGCTCGTCCACGGAGGACAGGACGCCCGCGGATCGATCTCGGTCGACCTCGAGGTGAACCTCCCGCCGGAGAGCGGCGACAAGGTCTTCATCGGCACGATCCCGCGCGACGTCCGCATCTTCGTCCGCGGCTCCGCGCAGACGATCGACAACCTCCGCGGCGGCGCCGTCCACATGATCCTCGATCTGACGGACTCGCCCGACCACGTCGTCTTCAATCCGAAGATGGTGCGGCTGCCCGAAGGACTCCGCGTCGAGATCGAGCAGTTCGAGCCTCCGTCCATCGATCTGAAGTGGGAGCAGCGTGTGACGCGCGACGTTCCCGTCCAGGTCAGCGTCGTCGGCTCACCGGCGGACGGCTATGTGGTCAAAGGGCCGCTCGTCGCCGAGCCGAAGACGGTGAAGGTCCGCGGCCCGCAGAGCGAGGTCATGACGCTCCAGCACGTCCGCGCCGACGCCTTCGACGTCCGTACGATCAGCGCCGAGGGCCAGTACCCGAGACAGCTCGCGATCGAGAAGCTGAGCCCGCGGCTCAAGGTCGAGCCGCAGAGCGTCATTGTCACGGCAGAGATCACCCGCGAGACCGCCGAGCGCGTCTTCCAGAAGCTTCCGGTCGCGGTCGTCGGCCAGCCGAAGGGGAAAGCGCAGCCAGCCGAGGTCGACGTCCGCCTCGTGTGCCCGCCCGACATCGTGCGAAGCCTCCGACCCGAGCAGATCGTGCCCCAGGTCGACATAACGTCGAAGGAGCCGTCCGGCAGCATGTCCCTCCCGGTCGCCGTCCGCATGGACAAGTGCGACGCGTACATCACCCCGCGCGAAGTCGTCGCGCGCTGGTAGCTGGTTCGACGTCCAAACGAGCCTGACGCCTCGATGCGCGCTTGATCGCGAGCGGGGACGATGGGACGTTTGTGCCGTGGCTGAGGAGCTGCCAGTCCTCGTCGCGGCTCTGCCCGAAGACAAGGCGCGCGAAGTCGAGGAGGCGTCGCGGTTGGGGCGCGACGTGTGCGTCCCGCTCGAGCTCGAGCCTGCGCAGCTTGGGCCACACGTGCTCGAGGTGTACGTCCCGTCGTCGAGCGTGCCCATCAAGCTGCTTGCCGATCCGCTCGGGACGACGACCGAGGACGGGACGGCGCTTCGCGTGTATCCGTACGAAGAGGTGACGCCGGAGACGGCGGCGGCGCTGCCCGACGTCTCTCCGGATGAGCTCGTCGGCCGATCGATCGCCGGGGACCGCTTCGAGATCGTCTCGCTCCTCGGCGAGGGGAGCATCGGCGCCGTCTATCGCGCACGGCACACCGGTCTGGGGATCGTCGTCGCCGTGAAGGTGCTTCACGAAGCCTTCCAGCGCGACATCGAGTTCTGTCGTCGGTTCTATGCCGAGGCGCTCGCGCTCTCGCGGCTCGATCACGCGAACCTCGTACACATCTACGACTTCGGACAGGAAGAGGATGGCCTCTTGTACCTGTCGATGGCGCTCGTCGAGGGCAGCACGCTCCGGTCGATCCTGCGCCGCGAGGGAAGGCTCGAGATCCCGCGGATCATCTCGCTGATGCTGCAGGTCTCGGCGGGCCTCGGCCATGCCCACGCGCGCGGCCTCATTCATCGCGACGTGAAGCCGGACAACGTGATGATCGTCACGAAGGAGGACGACGACGGCGATCGCGTCGAGACGGTCAAGGTCCTCGACTTCGGCTTCGCCGTTCCGCCGAGCGTCTCGGGGGAGGTCGCGCAGCGCCTCGCGGGAACCCCGGTGTACATGTCTCCGGAGCAGTGCCTCGGAGAAGAGCTCGACGCACGGAGCGACGTCTACGCGTGCGGCATCATGATGTACGAGCTCGCGACGGGCACGGTGCCGTTCCTCGCGCGTGATGCCGAGTCGATTCGCCGGATGCAGGTGAGCCAGCCGGCGCCACTCGTCTCGCAGACGGTCCGGGATGCCGATCCGCGCTTCGTCCGCCTCGTGCAGAAGGCGCTGGCGAAGTCGCGTGACGAGCGCCACGCGAGCATGAAGGAGCTCCGCGCCGAGCTGAAGGGCCTGCTCGTGCCCGAAGGCGCGCCGGCGAGCGCGCGCCCGAGCGGGAGCTTCGTTCGTCCGTCGATGCCGTCGATCCCTTCGATCGCGCCGCCGCCGGTGGAATCGAAGACCGCGTCACGCGACTCTGCGCCGGCAGACTGGCTCGAGACCCGCGCCGAGGGGTACGCGCGCTTCATCGGTGGCCCCGCCTCGATTCCTCCGCCGGAGACGCCCGACGTGCTCGCTCGCGATCCGAGAGCGTGGCTCGGCGAGCTCGCGCGCGAGCGTGATCCGCGCGCGTTCTCGAGGCGCCTCGGAGAGCTCGAGGGCGCAGTGCGGAACGCCGCGCAGCGCGGCGACGCGAGGACGATGCAGATGGTGGCCGCCGTCATTGCGGGGCTCGGCGACCGCGCCGGCAACGACGAATCCGCACGGAACGCGCTCGCTGCGGTGGCACGCCTGTTCGTCGATCCGGAGGTGCTCGCGCCGATCGCGATGCGTCTCCTTTCGAACGACGAACAGGTACGCCAGGCCGCCGCGCAGCTCATCGCGGACGCGCGCGTGGCGGGCGCATATGCCCTCTACGGAGCACGCACGAAGGTCGTCGGCGATGCGCACGCACGCGTCGCCTTCGTCACCACGATGAAGTCTCTCGGAGAGCCTGCGCTTCCCGTCGTGCGCGCGGCGCTCGAGCGCGTGCTCGAGCAGGCGGTCTCGGGACAGCATCGCGTCGCGACGGAGCTCGCCGAAGACGTCTTGCTGTCCGTCCCGAAGTTGGACGACGAAGCCGTCGGGCACATCGTCGTGAGGTACGCCGCATCGCGTGTCCCGGCCCTCTGCCGAGCGGCGGCGCGTGCGCTCCCACGCGTCTGGGGCGAGCGCGCGCGTCCGGTGCTCGTTCATCTCGTCGATCACGAAGACGACGGCGTCTGCCTCGCCGCGGTCGTCGGGCTTCGCGAGATCGACGCCGTCGATCTCGAGGCCGTGATGCGGATCGGCGTGCAGGTCGAGGCCGGCCGCGCCCGGACAGCGCAGCTCCATGCCGCGATGACGGCCGCGTTGCAGGCTGCTTCGCCAAGCGCACGCGCCGAAGCCGCGGCGATCCTGGCTCGTCTCGGTCACGGCGTACGCAGCTGACGCGTCGTCCGCGCTTCGCTGCTTGTGGATGCCCGTGAGCCGCGCTCGGGACACGGCGAGCCGCGCTCGGGACACGGCGAGCCGCGCCCGGGACGTCCCCCGCGGGCCTCGGCGTGTCCCCGGTGGGCCTCGGCGTGTCCCCGGCGGGCCTCGGCGTGTCCCGGGCGGCGCTCGGCCTGTCCCTCGTGCGCCTCCTCGATACGCGGGCGGCGCTCGAC
>JAEXCN010000462.1 GCA_023402175.1 Pseudomonadota bacterium
GGGCGACAACATCACGATGACGATCGAGCTCATCACCCCCGTCGGTCTCGAGGAGCAGATGCGCTTCGCGATCCGCGAGGGTGGCCGCACCGTCGGCGCGGGCATCGTCACCAAGGTGATCGAATAAGGTCGATGCGTCGCCGCCGCGCTGCGTTCCTGCAGTGCGGCGGCTTCTGCTTCGCCCCCCCGATGAGAACGAGAATCCAGAAGGACTGAAGACATGGCTTCTGCCACCACGATCCGCATCCGCCTCCGGGCATTCGATCACCAGCTGCTCGACAAGTCCGCCAACGACATCGTCGAGACCGCGAAGCGTACGGGCGCGCGCGTGGCGGGACCCATCCCGCTTCCGACGCACATTTCGCGTTACACCGTCCTCCGCGGCCCGCACGTCGACAAGAAGTCGCGCGAGCAGTTCGAGGTTCGCACGCACAAGCGCCTGCTCGACATCCTCGAGCCGACGCAGCAGACGCTGGACGCGCTCATGAAGCTCGACCTGTCCGCGGGCGTCGACGTCGAGATCAAGTCGCCGCGCTGAGCCGGCCTTCCAGAGCTCACTAGAGGTTCAACATGGCAACCGTTGATGTCTACAACCTGAAGCGCGAGAAGGTCGGCACCGTCGACCTCGCGGACGAGGTCTTCGCCGCCGAGGTGAAGGAGCACCTCTTCTACGAGGTGGTCAAGGCGCAGCTCGCGAGCAAGCGTCAGGGCTCCGCGACCGCGAAGAACCGTTCGGCGGTCTCGGGCAGCACGAAGAAGCTGTACAAGCAGAAGGGCACGGGACGCGCGCGTCACGGCTCGATCCGCGCGCCGATCTACGTCGGTGGCGGTCAGGCCCACCCGCCGCGTAACCGCGACTGGAGCTACCGTCCGCCGCGCCAGGTGCGCCTCGGCGCGCTCCGCTCGGCGCTCTCGAAGTTCGCGAAGGAAGGCCGCTTGGTGGTCGTCGACCGTTTCGATCTCGCCGAGATCAAGACGAAGTCGCTTCTCCAGGCGCTCGGCGCGCTCAAGACGGAGCGTCACACGCTCGTCGTCGACGTCGCCGGCAACGAGAACCTTCGCCTCTCGATCCGCAACTGCGCGGATCACCAGTTCCTGCCCCCCGAGGGCGTGAACGTCTACGACCTCCTGCGCCACGACACGCTCGTCCTCTCGAAGGACGCGGCCAAGGCGCTCGAGACCCGCTGCCTTGCGAAGGACAGCGGCGAGAAGGCTGGTGCGAAATGACCCCCGAGTCCGTCATCCGTAGGCCGATCTTCCTCACGGAGAAGAGCAACGCGCAGCGTGGCCAGAATCAGGTCGTGTTCGAGGTTCTCCGGAACGCGAACAAGGTCCAGATCAAGGACGCCGTGCAGAAGCTCTTCAACGTCAAGGTGGAGAGCGTGAACACCATGGTCTATCGCGGCAAGGATCGCCGCATGGGCCGTGGCTACGCGAAGATGCAGAACTGGAAGAAGGCGGTCGTCACGCTCCGCGAGGGCGAGAACATCGACTTCTTCGCAGAGACGAGCGAGAGCTGAGCGGAGTCAGACATGACTATCAAGAATTACAAGCCGACGTCGCCAGCACGTAGGTTCTACTCTGGGTACGACTTCAAGGAGCTCACCCCCGGCAAGAAGCCGGAGAAGAGCCTCCTCGAGCACCAGACGTCGACGGGCGGGCGCAACACGCACGGTCGCATCACGAGCCGCTTCCGTGGCGGTGGGCACAAGCAGCGCTACCGCATCATCGACTGGCGCCGCGACAAGATCGGCGTGCCGGCCAAGGTCGCCTCGATCGAGTACGACCCGAACCGCACGGCGCGCATCGCGCTCCTCAATTACGTCGACGGCGAGAAGCGCTACATCCTCGCTCCCGACGGCATGAAGGTGGGCGACACGATCGTCGCGAGCCGCAACGCGGACATCAAGCCGGGCAACTCGATGCCGCTCCGCCACATCCCGCTCGGCACGACGATCCACAACCTCGAGATGCGCAAGGGCAAGGGCGGGCAGCTGTGCCGCTCGGCCGGCGTCGGCGCGGTCCTCATGGCGAAGGACGGCGACTACGCGCAGATCCGTATGCCCTCGGGCGAAGTCCGCATGATCCACCAGGACTGCCAGGCCACGATCGGCCAGGTGTCCAACGTCGATCACGCGAACATCTCGATCGGCAAGGCCGGCCGCTCGCGCTGGCTCGGCAAGCGTCCTCACAACCGCGGCGTCACGATGAACCCGGTCGATCACCCGATGGGTGGTGGTGAGGGTCGTACGTCCGGTGGCCGGCACCCATGCTCGCCGTGGGGCCAGCTTGCCAAGGGCCTCAAGACCCGCAACAACAAGCGTACCGACGCGATGATCGTGAAGCGTCGCGGCCAGAAGGGCTAAGAGGGAGTAAGTCATGCCGCGTTCAATCAAGAAGGGCGCTTTCGTCGACGGTCATCTCATGGAGAAGATCGCCGCCGCGCAGGCGACCCAGTCGAAGAAGGTCATCAAGACCTGGTCGCGCCGCAGCACGGTCGTTCCGGAGGCCATCGGCCTCACGTTCGCCGTCCACAACGGCCGCAAGTTCGTGCCGGTGTTCGTCACGGAGAACATGGTCGGGCACAAGCTCGGCGAGTTCGCCCCGACGCGCACGTTCCACGGCCACCAGGGCGACAAGAAGGCCAAGGTCGGCGCCAAGCCCGGCGGTAAGTGAGCCGGTAGCGCGCCTCAGCGCGCGTCCTCGTCACGGCCTCGTGGTCCTCACGGATCGCGGGGCCGTCGCCGTTTTGTGCTCCGTCCTCGGTCACGGATGACCTGCACGGCGCGGAGGGCCGGATCGCGAGCGGCGTCAGCGGAGGAGATCCTCCCGGCCATCGCCCGGGCGTGAGGTAGCATCGCGTCGTGCGCTGCCACCGTGCTGCACGGCGCTCGAGGACGCGCGTCGCGGCTGCGTGTGTCGTGCTGGCGCTCGCATGCGTTCCGAGCGCGGCACGCGCGGACCCGTCGTTCGGTCTCTCCTGGCGCTCGAAGCCGGGCGGAGGCGCGTGCGTGACGGAGAGAGCGCTGCGCGACGTCGTGGAGGAGAAGCTCGGTCGAGATCCGTTCATCGATCGAGAGCGCGCCGACGTCGTCATCGAAGGAGAAGAGGTCTCCAGCGGCGGTCGTTTTCGAGCGCGCGTGCGGGAGAAGCGGCGCGACGGCGTCGTCCTCGGCTCGCGGGAGATCGAGGCGGAGAGCTGCTCCCGGTTGATTCGTGCGAGTGGGATCGTCGTCGCGCTCTTCGTCGAGCCCGGGCGCGATCACGAGGGCGGTGAGGAGCGAGTCGTGACGCCCGCGCCCGAGAGCGGTGAGGAGCGAGACGTGACGCGCACGCCCGAGAGCGATCATGGGCAGGCGAGCGCCCGTCGCGGTGCAACGAGCGACCACGCGGTGCCCGGTGAGGCGCCGGAGCAGGATCGCACCGGGCCGTCGCGCCCCCAGCAGGCACCCGCGCCGTCTCCGCCGGCACCGCTCCACGCTCCGCGTCGCGAACGCGCGGCACCGAGCGCCGCGAGGCACCCCTTCGAGCTATCGCTCGGCGTCGGAGGTTCGGCTGCAGCGGGCCTCCTCCCGTCGATGAGCGCGGCAGCGCGAGGCGTCGCTCGGCTCGAGCGCAAGCGTTCGCGCCTGAGCTTCGAATGGTCCGCGGGCTACTCGCTCCCGCAATCGTTCCGGAGCCGAACGGTGCGCGGGACGTTCTCGGCGTTCGATCAGCAGCTCCGAGGCTGCGTTTCGCTGACGAACCCGAACGCCGACACCAAGCTCGACGCCTGCGGAGGCGCGTTCTGGGGCGCCGTCATCCCGGACACGGCGGGCGTGAAGGCGCGGAACGACACCTGGAGAGCGCTCGCCGGCCCGGCGGCCGCGCTTGCGGCTCAGCTTCGCGACGGCACGCGCGCGGCGCGCCTGGAGCTCGGGATCGCCGTGCCGGTGGTCGGCCGCACCCTCTACTACCAGAGCACCGAGGCCGCTCCCGAACGGCTGTACTCGACCGGAACCGTCATCGGCTTCCTTGGGGTGAGCGGGCTCCTCACGATTTTGTAATAATCGGGGCACCCGCGGGGCACTGCTTCCCGTGCGGGCTCTCTCGATCCCAAGCCTCGCCGAGGCCGATGCAGCAGCACCACTCGACGTGAGCGGGGCCCCCGACATCGCGGCGATCTTTCGCGACTACGGTCCGTTCGTCTACACGATGCTGCGAAGCCTCGGGGTGCGCGCATCGGACGTGGACGATGCCTTCCAGGAGGTCTTCGTCGTCATCCATCGGCGGCTTGCCACGTACGAGGCGCGCGGCACGCTGCGCTCGTGGGTTTACGGGATCTGCGTGCGTGTGGCGTTTCACTTCCGCCGCCGAGTCACGACCGCGCGCGAGATTGCCACCGACGAGGTGCCGGAGACCGCCGATCCGATGACGCCGGCCGAACACCTCCGTGAGCGGCAGGCACGCGAGATCCTGTGCGCCATCCTCGATGAGCTCGACGACGAGAAACGAGCAGTGTTCGTGCTCTTCGAGCTCGAAGGTCTGCCCATGCAGGAGGTGGCCGAGTCGCTGCAGTGCCCGCTCCAGACTGCCTACTCCCGGCTTCGAGCCGCACGCGAAGCGGTGGACGCCGCCGTCGACCGCCATCGCGCGCGCAGGGAATTCAAATGAGCCGAGACCCGATCCGCCTCGTCGACGTCCGTGAGCCGCAGTCGGCGCGAGCAGCGTTCATGCGCGACGTCATCCGCGCGCAGCTCGCGGTGCGCCCGCCCGAAGGAAAAATGGAGGAGCTCGCCGGCCGGCTCGGTCCTCTCCTCCAGGCGAATCCGCCGCCGGCGCGCCCGACGCCGTGGCTCGGGGTGGCTGCCGCCGCGATCGCAACGGTCGCGCTCGTCGGTGTCACGCTCTCGACGAAGGACCCCGTGAAGAACGAGCCGCCGGTGGGAGCCAACGCGCCGGCGCAGACCGAAAAGCGTCCGTCGTCGCCTGTTCCCGATCCGGAGCCACCGCCGAGCGCGGCGGTGCCCGTCGAGGCGCTGCCGAGCGTGGAGATCCACAAGGCGCCTGCGCCCGCACTAGCAGCCCCGCGCTGCGACGACGTCATGCTGGTCGACGCCGCCGACACGGAGCTTCGCGCCGGCAATCCCGCACGCGCGCTCGCCATCGCGCGCGAGCACGAGCAGCGCTGCCCCGCAGGCGCCCTCGTCCAGGAGCGAGAGCGAATCGCGATCGAAGCGCTCGTCCAACTCGGTCGCATCGACCAGGCACGTGTGCGGACGCGCGCCTTCGAGGAGCGCTTTCCGTCGTCGCCTCATGTCCGGCGCGTGCGCCAGATCCTGGAGCGACTACCTCGATAACCGCCGCCGGCCTTCCGCCGGGAAACACAGTGCATGCACGCACGCGTGCGCACTCGGTCCAGCGTCCTCCCATGGGCGCCTTCCAAGCTGCCGTTGATCCGAGAGTGAGCGATGAGAACTCCTAGCGTGGTGGCCGTCTTTGCGGCCGCGGCAATGACCCTGGCGTGGGGATGTTCGCGCGCCGACGAGCGCCTCGGCATCGAGCTCGGGCAGCCGCCGGCGCAGTTCGGTGGTGTGGATGCAGGGCCGGACGCCGAGCCCGATCCGCGCGAGCTCGTTGCGTATTGCCCGTCGAACAAGTGCCCGCCAGGGTGGACGACGTGCCCGAGCTCGCGCTTCCCGTGCGACGTCAACGTGCTCGCCGATCCGGGCAACTGCGGGGCGTGTGGCAACGCGTGCCCGGCAAGCACCGGCTTCGAGAGCTTCTCGTGTGTCGAAGGGAGGTGCGCCATGGAATGCAGTGCCGCCCTCGGCACGCTCGACTGCGATGGTCTGGTCGACAACGGCTGCGAGACGCAGGAGCTCAGCGACATCAACTGCGGCGCATGCGGGAACAAGTGCCCGGCGGGAACGCGATGCGTTTGGCAGGACTCTGCGCTGACCCAAGTCGGCTGCGGCTGCCCGACGGGGAAAGTCGACTGCGGGTCATGCATCGATACCAGCGCCGACGATGGGAACTGCGGTGCATGCCATTACTCGTGCGATCGGACCGGAGGTGAGGGCGCGCCGCAGTACGCGAACATGTACTACGGGTGTAAGGGGAGCACGTGCGGCAACCTCAAGTGCGCCGGCTACTTCCTCGACTGCGATTCGAAGGTCGAGAACGGTTGCGAGACGCCGATCGTCACCGACGAGAACTGCGGTGCCTGCGGCAACGCGTGTCCGGCAGGACAGCACTGCTATCTCGACTCGGACGACGTGCCCAAGTGCATGTGCGCCGGCGACCTGACGTTCTGCAGCCTCAACCCGCAAGACGGGCACCCGAAGGGCCACTGCACCGACGTCAGTAGCGACGTCGGCAATTGCGGTCAGTGCGGGGTGAGCTGCATGGCGGCCGGGCTCCCACCGGGAGTGCGCCGCACGTGCGACTATGGCGCGTGCGTGATTCGGTGCCTCGACGGCTACGTCGACTGCAATGGCAACGAAGCCGACGGTTGTGAGATCGACACGAGGAGCGACCCGCGAAACTGCGGCGGGTGCGGGCTCGTCTGTGATGCTGTCGCCGGGCAGGCGTGCGTCGCTGGCAAATGCGTGGTCGAGCGTTGCAACGAGGTCGACGCTGGTGAGGTGACACGATGAACGTGCGACGAACCGTCGTTGTCGGCGGAGTGGCGTTCTCGCTCTCGACGGCGAGCCTCTTGCTCCCGGCCTGCGCCGCGGACGAGAACGACGCAAAGCTCGATCCCGAGGACACGGAAGTCGTGGTCCCCGCGAACGACGCGGGCGTGCCGGATGTCGTCGACGCGGGCGGCTCGTGCAGGACGGACGACTGCGAATTCTTCCCGGACGCGTGCGGGGCCGATGTCCTCTGTCCGAGCGGACTGTTCGATCCAGCCAATCCGAGCGAGGGACCGGACTGGCGAACGCGCATCACCTCGACCGGGGGCCGCACGGCGACCGACGCGTGGCTCGTCGGGACGGTCGGGATGGCCGCCCACTTCGACGGCGCGTCGTGGAAGCAGGCCGATCTCGGCACCTCCGAGAGCATGCGCTTCTTCTGGCTCACCAGCGCAGGTGAGGTCTCGTTCGGCACGCTCGACCGGCTCTACTCGCGCGGGCTCGGCTCCGCCGACGCGAGCGTGTCGCCGGACGGCTGGGCGCTCCGAGGGCCGGTCTCTCCGCCCGGCGGCTACGGCTCGATCCTCACGGCCGCGTGGGCCATGCCGGGATCGAACCTGCTCTGGCTCGGGACGAGCACCGATCTCTGGCGACTCGAGATCAACGGCTCGACGTTCACGTCTCGCCCGGGCATCCCCGCGTCCGTCTGCAACAACGTCCCGTGCAAATGGCTGAGGAGCCTCCACGGTGCCTCCGCCGGAACGATCTGGGGCGTGGGCGACAACGGAGCGGCCGTCCGCATCACGGGCGCCGATGGCGACGAGCCGAAGCTCACCGTCACGAACCCGTTGACGTGGAACAGGCTCAACGGCGTGTGGGCGGTGTCGGACAAAGAGGCGTGGGCCGTCGGCGGTGACGGGACGATCCTCCACAACGACGGCGCGCAGTTCGCCTGGAAAGCCGTGCCCGACGTACCGACGAAACGGCACCTCAACGCCGTCGTGGGCTCGTCGTCGTCGGACGTCTGGGCCGTCGGCGACGCGGGTGTCGTCCTTCACTTCGACGGCACGGCGTGGTCGCGCGTGAAGATTGCGGGCCTCGGATCGCGACGACCGGATCTCTACACGGTGTGGTCGCCTGCGCCCGGACGAGTCTGGATCGGAGGCCAAGGCGTGCTGCTCGCCCTCGGAGGCAATTCCCCATGAGACGCATCTTCTTGCTCGCATCCGGATCGGTGGCGCTCGCGGCCGTCGCGGCCTGCGCGGCGTCGGACGACGAAGGCGCCTCCCTCGCACCCATGGATGACGGAGGAGCGACCGCGGTGCCGGAGGCCGCGTCTACGCCGGAACCGGACGCATCGGTCAAGGATGGTGGTGCTCAGCCGCTCTCGTCGTGCAACGACGTCGGCTGGTGCGCGACGAAGCTTCCCGACCCCGACCTCGTGCTGAAGGACATCTGGCCGTTCGAAGCGCGCGCCTTCGCGATCGCGGAGAGCGACACCCTCGGCACGAAGGTGCTCGAGTGGACGGAGGCGACGAAGTCGTGGGCGTACGTCGACGACAACAGCCAGAACGCGTACGGCTCCGGCCAGTACGCGGGAAAGGTCTGGGCGCCGAACGAGAACGAGGTCTACTTCGCCACGGCGCCCGGGCTCATCTACCACGGGACGCGCACGGCCCCGTCGTCGCCCTTCTCCTGGGACTCGACGCGCCTCGCGTACGAGGGACCCGACGTCGGTCCCGATCGCGATCCAGGTCGTGCATGGCGCCGGCGCGACATGTACTTCGGGTCGGTCGAGCACATGCCCGCGATCGGCGTCTGGGGGACCTCCGCCGATGACGTCTACGCGTGGTACGCAAACCGGATCTTCCATCGCCAGAGCGTGGACGGTGGCCCTCCGACGTGGGTGGCCGAGCACGTCGAGGAGGACGAGGCGTCTCCGGACGAGGCGTCTCCGGACGAGGCGTTCTACGTCTTCGGCGCCGCCGGCTCGAGCCGTGACGAGATCTGGTTCGTCGCCTCCCACGGACAGTACGACGCGACGAGCGGGTTCGTGGCGTGCAGCACGCTGATCCGTCGAACCCCGGACGGCTACACGCGGGTCATGGATGCCGCGCTCATGAACGGCTCGTGCATGGCGAAGCCGGGGACCCTCCCGCTCATGTTCGTGATCGAGATCCCTGGCCTCGGCAAGTTCTCGATCCCGTGGACGCAGACGGGGTGGGCGACCAGCGTTGCCTCACCTCGTCCAGGTTCGGCGGTCGCCCTCGTGAACAACAGCCTCTTCGCCTTCGTCGACACCAGCGGTGCGGGCCTGGCGCGCGCCAACCAGATCTTGGTCGATCCGCCGACGCACTCCTGGAATCCGCACCTCCACTCCGTGTGGATCAACGGAGACCGCGCGTGGTGGAGCGGCTGGGGGCTCGTCATCGACGGCGAGAACGCCCCCGATGTCTGGGCCCAGTCGCTCGGTCTCATGACTCCGGATCAACTCGTGGAGAACGGGATCGACGGAGGCGCGACGTACTCGATTTCCAGCACCGCGCTGAACGGCGCACCTCTCGACAGGCCGCTCTATCAGGTGCGCGGCAGCTCCAACGACAACCTCTGGGCAGTCGGACCCCGCTATGCACTCCACAAGAAGACTCCTTGACCCGCACCGCCCAGCGCTGCTCGTCGCGCTCTCCGTCTTCATGGCGGGAGCGATGGCTGCGAGCTGCTCGCGTAGCGAGGACGCCGGCGAGCGCGATGCCAGCGATGCCGGCGTGGATTCATCGAACGCACCCGATGCGGCGGATGCCGATGCGACGGCCCCGCGCGACGCCGGGGCGCTCGACGGCGGGCCGCTCCCCGTCGTGTGCGCCTCGCAACCGTGCGCGACTTCGCTGGTGACGACGCTCGGCCAGAGCGAGGACGACCGCAGCGAAGGATTCTGTGTCCTTCTCGACGAGGGCTCCGTCGCGTGCTGGGGCGCGAACGGCGCCGGCCAGCTCGGGCGCGGCGAGGACGGCGCGCTCTTGGACAGCGCGAACGCGGCGAAGGTCGTCGGCCTCTCGGACGTCACCTCGCTCGACCACACGTGCGCGGTCGACAAGAGCGGCGGCGTCCGGTGCTGGGGGACGGGACCGTTCCGCTGGTCCGATGCCGGCGCGACGGTGACGACGGAGACGACGCCCGTGAAGCTCGATCTCCCGAATGCCACGAAGGTCGGGCTCGGCTACCGCACGGCGTGCGCGGCCGTCAGCGACGGAGTCCTCTGCTGGGGAGACAACGCGAACGGACAGCTCGGACCGCTCACCGAGGCTTTTACCGGAGAGCCGCAGCGAATGTCGCTCCCGTCCGGGGCATCGGTTCGTGCGCTCGACGTCGGCAGCGCGACCTTCGTCCTTCGCGAAGACGGCTCACTCGTGACGTGGGGAGGCAATCCCGGGATCGGACGCGTCTCGCCGAGCTTCCCCGATCCGTACCCGCAGCTCGTGGTGCTCGAAGGAATCGCCGCGACGGATCTCGCCTACGACAACGCGTGCGCGACGGCCCACGGCATCGGCTACTGCTGGGGTGCACGCGTGAACACGAACAAGGGAACCGTCGTCGACCGTGCGCTCCCCGAGCCGGTGGTCGCGCCGGAGCCGATCGTGCAGATCGCGACGACGCGGACGTTCGTCACGCAGTCGGGAGTGCTCCAGCCGTACCGATGGTGTGGCGTCGCCGACTCGGGCAACGTCTACTGCTGGGGATTCAACGAGAGCGGTCAGGCAGGCGACGGCACGCAAGACTACGTGTTTCACGCTGTGAAGGTCGACGGACTGCCCGACCCCGCCGCGCAGGTGAAGACGACGCCGAGCACGACGTGCGCGCTCCTCACGAGCGGCAAGGTCTACTGCTGGGGGAGCAACTACAACGGTCAGCTCGGCAACGGACAGAGCCGCGGCAAGACATTGGTCCCGACAGAGGTGGTGCTTCCATGAGCAGAGGGTTTGCCAGCTCGTTCCGGGCTCGCGCCGGCTCCCCGCGCTTGCAGGCGACGGTCACCGTCGTCGGGCTCGCGCTCTTCGCCGCTGCCGCTGCGTGCGGGAACGATCGCGACCGGTTCGACACGGGGCCGAGCGGATTCGAGGGGCTGCCGTCGACAGACGCAGGGGACTGCCCGTTCCAGTGCTCGCTCGACGGGCGATCGGTGATCCGGTCCTGCAACGGAGAGGTCGTCGAGACCTGTTCGGAGACCCAGGCGTGCGGCGCCGCAAAGTGCCAAAACGCGTGCGAGGCTGCTGCCGCAGACCAGAGCTCGAACGGCTGCGAGTTCTACTTCCAGTCGCCGCCGTCTTCGGACCGCTCGTGTTATGCGGCGTTCGTCGTCAACACCTCGGCGCAGCCGGTGGAGCTCTCGTTCGATCGCGAGGGCGAGCCGCTCGACATCTCGAATGCGGTGTTCCGGACGAACCCGGGCGAGGCCACGCTGATGCAGCATGCGGGGCCGATCGGCCCAGGCGAGAGCGTCGTGCTCTTCGTCGCCGGCCCAAACCCGCTCTCGTCGCAGGCGTCGGGGTATCGCGTCGGATGCCCGGATGGCGTCGTGCCCGCCGCGCCTGGCGCGGCGCTGACGAGGACCGGGGTCGGCACGTCGTTCCACCTTGGCACCAACGCGCCGGTGTCGCTCGTTGCGATGTACCCGTTCGGCGGCGCGGGGAGCTTCCTCCCCACGACCACGCTTCTCATGCCCGTCGTCACGTGGGGCAAGGAGCACGTGATCGTCAATCCATGGCAGGCGAACGCCGGCAGGCCCAACACGCAGATCGTCGCCGCCGAAGACGGCACGGAGATCACGCTCGTCCCCAAGGTGCCGCTCCAGAACGGACAGGGCGTGAAG
>JAEXCN010000473.1 GCA_023402175.1 Pseudomonadota bacterium
GGGCGACAACATCACGATGACGATCGAGCTCATCACCCCCGTCGGTCTCGAGGAGCAGATGCGCTTCGCGATCCGCGAGGGTGGCCGCACCGTCGGCGCGGGCATCGTCACCAAGGTGATCGAATAACGGCTGCGCCGTTGCTCGAGGCTTCGAGCTTCAGGCTTCAGGTTTCGGCCAGAGCGCGAGAAGAGGAGCCTCGGGATGTCGGAGCGGGTCGAGATTTCATTGGCCTGCACGGAGTGCGAGTCGCGCAACTACCGCACGACGCGTAAGAAGGAGCAGGCGGGGCAGATCACGCTGAAGAAGCACTGCCCCAAGTGCAACCGCCACACGGTGCACAAAGAGACGAAGTAGCTCAGGCCCGGCCTCAGGCCTCAGGAAGAGTAGAGAAAGAGGCCCTTCGGGCTTCGGAGCCACAAGGGAGCAGGAAGAGAACGAGCCATCCCATGGTTCCCTCTCTTCCCGAAGCCCGAAGCCCGAAGCCTGAAGCCTCGAATAGGGGTTTAGCTCAGTTGGTAGAGCAGCGGATTCCAAATCCGCAGGTCGTGGGTTCGAGTCCCCCAGCCCCTGCTCAGAGCATTACGGTTAACTGGCGAAGTACGAGCGATCATGGCCACGGAAGAGGATCTCAAAAAGGCTGAAGCCGAGGACGCTTCCGAGGAAGAGGCCGAGGCTTCCGACGCGTCCGAAGCGAAGGACGCAACGGCCGAGGTCCGCGCGAGGGCCGACTCCGACCCTGACCAGGCGACGGAGGAGAGGACCGACGACCAGGGCGGGCCCATCCAGTTCGGGTACCAGCGCTACGTATACGCGGCGTACATGGCGCTCGCGCTCCTGTCGGCGTTCCTCGTCGCGAAGATGGGTCACGCCGCTTGGTATCGCCTCGGGCAGTGGAAGCCCGAGTTCGGCGAGCCGCAGGACGAGATCCTGTTCCCGGTCGCCAGCCTCATCGGTGTCATCATCGCCGTCTACTACTGGCGCAAGCCGGAGGCGCGTCAGTACGCGAACGAGGTGGCCGAGGAGCTCTCCAAGGTCACGTGGCCGAGTCGCAAAGAGGTCACGAACTCGACCACGGTCGTGGTCCTCACGACCCTGTTTGCGACGGTGTTCTTTGCGCTCATGGATCGGTTCTGGGGCTTCATCACAGACAAGATCTATACGTTCTGATCCTGAGCAGCAGTCCGATGTCTAATATGGTTTCGGCGGAGCGCGTCATGGCCAAGAAGTGGTACGTCATCCAGACCTACTCGGGCTACGAGAACAAGGTCAAAGAGGCCCTCCTCCAGCGCATCAAGGAGCACAACAAAGAGGCCGCCTTTGGTGAGGTGCTGATCCCGACCGAGACCGTCCAGGAGACCCGCGGCAACGGCAAGCAGCGCATCCGTCAGAAGACGAGCCTTCCCGGTTACATCTTCGTCGAGATGGACATGAGCGAGGAGGCCTGGCACCTCGTCAAGGACACGCCGAAGGTCACCGGCTTCATCGGCAACCAGCGCCCGCAGGAAGTCCGTCCGCAGGAAATCGAAGATCAGCGCCGCCGTACGGTCGAGGGCGCGGTCAAGCCGAAGCCGCGCGTGAACTTCGACGTGGGCGACGAGATCCGCGTCATCGACGGCGCCTTCGCGAACTTCTCCGGCACCGTCGAGGAAGTGAAGCCCGACAAGCAGAAGCTCAAGGTGAAGGTCTCGATCTTCGGCCGCGCAACGCCGGTCGAGCTCGACTTCTCGCAGGTCGAGAAGCGCGCCTGATCCTCCGCTGACGAGCGCGAGCTCGCGGGACGCGGCCATCTCCGAGGGAGATGAGCCGCGTCGCTGCTTTGTGGGCCGAGATCGCGCTAGGTTCATACGCGTGGGCGATCCTGCGGTCGATGCAGCTCTGAAGCAGGCGAGCGACGAGCTCGGTCTCGAGGAGTGGTACCGCGACTGCGTCCGGCCGCTGCTCCGCGACGGCCCGAACAGCTACCCGCGCTGCTGCGGAGGTGGCTGCGAGCCGTGCAGCCAGATCCTGATCCAGGTCGCCGAGCGAACGCTCGAGCTCCTTGGTCGCGAGAAGCTCGGCGACTGAGCGGGCGCACTTGCCGTGGCCGGCGCTCGACGTGCTAGCGGTGAAGGCGTGCGGCCCGCACCTCCTTCGAATCCCCGCATCGGCGGCTCCCTCGACGACGTCAACGACGCGTTCCATGGAGCCTACGCGTCCGTCCAAGGCGATGCCTCGGAGGGCGCGCCGGTGCTCGTCGTGCTTGCGGATGAGCTGGTCCTCTTCCGCGGCAGCGAACGAGCCGACGTGTCCTTCACGCCGCGAAGCTTCCACGTCCTGAAATCGGTCTCGCATGGTCCTGTAGCCGCGTTCATGGCGCTCCGCGGCGGAGAGCTCGATGCGCTCGACGGAGCGATCCGCGCCGGGCTGACGGGCTTGCGCCAGCATCTCGCTGCCGTAACGGCCGAGCTCGATCGCGAGCTCGAAGAGCGGGATGGACGCGAGAACGCGAAGCTCGTCGCGACCGCGACCATCGCTCTCGTCGATCGCGTACTCGCCTCCGCTGCGCCGCGGGCGGAGGACCTCGGCGCGTTCGCAGCTCGTCTGGGGCCGCCCCTGCTTCGGCTCATCGAGCAGGCGACGCGCCTCCAGCTCGCCGCGCTCCACGAACGCGTCGAGGAGCTGCTCGCAGGGATGAGCGCGGACGAGCGCGGTCGCCTCGTCGTCGTCGTGACAGGCGATCACCAGGCGCGCGACCGTAGCTTCGGGATGCAGTACTTCCGAGCGCGCTTCGGCGAGGCGGGTGGGGAAGAGCGCGTGCTCTACGGCGAAGGCGTCACGTCGGCCGAGGACGCACGCGCGCTCGGCGGGAAGAACCGCGCGGACCGCGACATCGCCAAGGCGTTTTTCGGCGACGCGAAACGCTTGCAGCGCGATCTGCTCGGCGACGCCGCCGCGGCGCTTCTCGCGAAGATGACGCTCACGCGGATCGCGTGAAGCACGCCGACCGGTCCGTAGCGGCGCGCGGTCGCTAAGGTCGAGCTTCACGAAAGGCCTGAAATCCCGGCCATTCACGGCCGAGATCAAGTCTCCGGCAAAATTCGTGCGTCTGGAGTGGCGCAAGCACGAAATCTGTCCTAATAAGCCGCCCCCCGGTCCTGGCTCAGGGCACTGCTCTGTCCACGCGTCGACGGGAAGGTCCCCAAAGCGTCATCACTACGGCCCGCCAAGTATCTCCCGGACGGTCCCCCGTAGGAGCCCAGCGAGACAGTCATGGCAAAGAAGATCACCGGATACATCAAGCTGCAGCTCCCGGCCGGCAAGGCGAACCCCGCGCCGCCGGTCGGTCCCGCGCTCGGTCAGCACGGCGTCAACATCATGGGCTTCTGCAAGGAGTTCAACGCCAAGACCCAGGGCGGCGACATGATCATCCCCGTGGTGATCACGGTCTACTCGGACCGCTCCTTCACGTTCATCCTCAAGACCCCGCCGGTCAGCGTCCTCCTCAAGAAGGCCGCCGGTCTGGCCACCGGCAAGAAGCCGGGCTCGGGCTCGAAGGAGCCGAACAAGCAGAAGGTCGGCAAGGTCACCGAGAAGCAGGTGCGTGAGCTCGCTTCTCAGAAGATGCAGGACATGAACTGCACGGACATCGAGGCCGCGATCCGCACCGTCAAGGGCACCGCGCGCTCGATGGGCATCGACATCGTCGCCTGAGCCGGTCGTCGCGCTCGGTTCCACGCGCGCGATTCAAACCTGAAGATTTCGACGAGCGAATGGTTCGCTCGTCTTCGTGAACAAACCTCTCTAACCACCGCCTGCAGCTCGCAGCTCCGGTGGGAGGCTCTCGAGCCGACAAGGAGGCCAATTGCCGAAGCTGTCCAAGAACCGCGAGAAGGTCGAGAAAGCAGTCGACCGCACTCGCAAATACACGGTCGAAGAGGCGTGCGCGCTTGTGAAGCAAGCGAAGTTCGCCAAATTCGACGAGACGGTGGACCTCGCCGTCCGCTTGGGTGTCAATCCCAAGCACGCTGACCAGATGGTCCGCGGAGCGCTGGTCCTTCCGCACGGCACCGGTCAGACGGTGCGCGTGCTCGTGTTCGCCAAAGGCGACAAGGAGCGCGAGGCCCGCGAGGCCGGCGCCGACTTCGCCGGAAGCGACGACATGGTTGCGAAGGTGAGCGAAGGCTTCATGGACTTCGATCGCGTCATCGCGACGCCCGACATGATGGGCGCCGTCGGTAAGCTCGGTCGCGTCCTCGGTCCTCGCGGCCTCATGCCGAACCCCAAGGTCGGCACGGTCACCTTCGACATCGGCAACGCTGTTCGCGAAGCGAAGGGCGGCAAGATCGAGTACCGCGTCGAGAAGGCTGGCATCGTCCACGCCCGCATCGGCAAGGTCTCTTTCAACGAGGCAGCCCTCGCCGACAACGCAAAAGCCCTCATCCAGGCGCTCGTGCGTGCGAAGCCTTCGACCGCGAAGGGCACGTACGTCCGCAGCATCACCATCAGCTCCACGATGGGCCCCGGCGTCAAGATTGACCCGGCCCAGTTCGTCGGCGGAGCGGAGGAAGGCTGATCATGGCCGCAGCAGCTTCGACCCGTGAGGGCAAGAACACCCTCATCGGAGAGGTCAAAGGCAAGTTCGACAAGGCCACCTCGGTCGTTCTCCTCGACTACAAGGGGATGAACGTCGAGAACCTGACCAAGCTCCGCGCCAACTTCCGCAAGGCCGGCGTCGAGTACAAGGTCGTCAAGAACACGCTGGTCAAGCAGGCGCTCAAGGAGTCGTCGTACAGCGGCAAGCTGGACGATGTCCTCGTCGGCATGACCGGGATCGCTTGGAGCTACGAAGACCCGTCGGCGGCCGCCAAGGTCGTCAAGGCGTTCAAGAAGGACGCTGGCGACGCGGGCGAGAAGCTCAAGGTCAAGGCGGGCCTCATCGAGGGCTCGGTGCTCGACGCGAACGCGGTCGAGAACCAGCTCGCGACGATGCCGGGCAAGGACGAGCTCCGCGCTCAGCTCCTTGCGACGCTCCAGGCGCCGCTCCAGCAGTTCGTCATGCTCCTCAACGCTCCCGCACAGAACTTCGTCTACCTCCTCGCCGCCAAGGAGCGCGAGGGAGACAAGGGCTGAGCAGCTTCATCCGCCCCGCTGTAACAGGGCAAGGCTTCGAAGCCTCGGCCCAGTAAAAGACTTCAATCGAATACGGAGAAATCAAAATGGCAGATCTCACCAAGGACCAGGTCGTCGACTTCCTCTCGAACCTCCCCGTCATCCAGATCGCTGAGCTGATCAAGACGCTCGAGGAGAAGTGGGGCGTCAAGGCTGCTCCGGTGGCCGTCGCTGGTCCGGCCGTCGCCGGTGGTGGCGCGGCTGCTGCGGCTCCGGCCGAGGCGCAGACCGAGTTCACCGTCGTCCTCAAGGAGGCCGGCGCGAACAAGATCAACGTCATCAAGGTCGTCCGCGAAATCACGGGCCTCGGCCTCAAGGAGGCGAAGGACCTCGTCGAGGGCGCGCCCAAGGATCTCAAGGACGGCGTTGCCAAGGCCGAGGCCGAGGACTTCAAGAAGAAGCTCGAAGAGGCCGGCGCGAAGGTCGAGCTCAAGTAGCTCACTGCCTGCGGAAGCAGGCGCCCAATGCGGGTTGCGAGGCTTCAACCCCCTCGCAACCCGCCTTCTTTTTCTTGTTGCTGTGCTTGCTCGTCCGTTGACTTCCGCCTAAACGTGCGGACCCAGCGGGCAGCTCGCCCCACACGATCCGTTCCAAGGATGCGTGGGGCGCGGGGGAGACCCCCTCGAACACGCCTGGTTTTCAGGGATTGATACCAGAGTGACCGACTTTGCAAGGTTTTGATTGACGCCGCGGGCCGGCGGAGGGAGAGGTCCCTTCGCTCGGCCCATAAGGCATTTCTCGTACCAACCTCGAGGCGCGCTAGTCACCCCCTGCGTGCCGCAGCAGAGTCCTCCCCCCTTCTTCTTCACTTCTCTCTCTTCTCTTTTCTGCTCGCAGACGCGCACGCAACCGGACGCCGCCGAGAGTCCGGAAGAGGCAGCAGCACCACGAGGGATGTCGCGCCCCTCAGGACTGCGCCAAAGGCCCCAAGGAGCAACGATGGCGACCGCTATCCAGTCCAACTTCCGTATCCGCAAGAACCTGGGACGGATCTCCCGTGTCATCGAGGTGCCGAACCTCATCGACATCCAGAAGTCGTCTTACGACAAGTTCCTGCAGTCCAACGTCCCGCAGAGTGACCGCGTGGAGACCGGCCTTCAGTCCGTCTTCCGCAGCGTCTTCCCGATCAAGGACTTCAACGGAACGAGCGAGCTCGTCTTCGTTTCGTACAACCTCGAGAAGCCGAAGTACGACGTCGACGAGTGCCGTCAGCGCGGCATGACGTTCGCGGCGCCGATCAAGGTGACGACGCAGTTGATGATCTACGACACCCGTGACGGTGGCGAGCGGATCGTCCGCGACATCAAGGAGCAGGAGGTCTACTTCGGCGAGATCCCGCTCATGACGGACACCGGTACGTTCATCATCAACGGTACCGAGCGCGTCGTCGTCAGCCAGCTCCATCGCTCGCCGGGCGTCTTCTTCGATCACGACAAGGGCAAGACGCACTCGAGCGGCAAGCTCCTCTACAGCGCGCGCGTCATTCCGTACCGCGGCTCGTGGCTCGACTTCGAGTTCGACCCGAAGGACATCATCTACGTCCGCATCGACCGTCGCCGGAAGATGCACGCGACCGTCCTCCTCCGTGCGCTCGGCTACAGCACGCAGGACCTTCTCAACTACTTCTACAACACCGAGACGGTGTACCTCGAGAAGGGCGGCAAGTACGCCAAGTCGGTCGAGTACGACCTCCTCGCGGGTCAGCGCGCGACGCGTGACATCAAGGTCGGCTCCGAGACGATCGTCAAGAAGAACACCAAGTTCACGAAAGCCGCGATGAAGAAGCTGAAGGAGGCGAAAGTCGATCGCCTCCCGGCCGACGTCGAGGAGCTCGCGGGCAAGGTGGCGGCGCACGACGTCGTCGACAAGGAGACCGGCGAGGTCATCCTCGAGGTCAACGAGGAAGTGACGGCCGACAAGCTCGAGAAGCTCCGCGAGGCGGGCATCGAGCAGTTCAAGATCCTCTTCATCGACGGCCTCAACGTTGGCAGCTACCTGCGCGACACGCTGCTCGCCGAGAAGGTCAAGACGACCGAAGACGCGATCATGGAGATCTACCGTCGTCTGCGTCCGGGCGATCCGCCGACGCTCGAGACGGCGAAGACCCTCTTCCACAACCTGTTCTTCAACCCCGAGCGCTACGACCTCTCGAAGGTCGGTCGCCTCAAGTTGAACTACAAGTTCTACAAGGACCTCCCCGAAGAGCAGCGCCCCGCGCTCGACACGCAGGTCCTCACCGCCCAGGACATCCTGGAGACGGTCCGCCACCTCATCGAGCTGAAGAACGGTCGCGGCTCGGTCGACGACATCGACCACCTCGGCAACCGCCGCGTCCGCGCGGTCGGTGAGCTGATGGAGAACCAGTACCGCATCGGTCTCGTCCGCATGGAGCGCGCCATCAAGGAGCGCATGTCCATGTCGCAGGAGATCGACACGCTCATGCCGCACGACCTCATCAACGCGAAGCCCGTCTCCGCGGTGGTGAAGGAGTACTTCGGCAGCTCGCAGCTCTCGCAGTTCATGGACCAGACGAACCCGCTCTCGGAGGTCACGCACAAGCGTCGTCTCTCCGCGCTCGGGCCGGGCGGTCTCACGCGCGAGCGCGCGGGCTTCGAGGTCCGCGACGTTCACCCGACCCACTACGGTCGTATCTGCCCGATCGAGACGCCTGAAGGTCCGAACATCGGTCTCATCGCGTCGCTCTCGACGTTCGCACGCGTCAACGAGTACGGCTTCGTCGAGACGCCATACCGCCGGGCCGGCGACGGCAAGGCGCAGGACGAGGTGAGCTGGTTCTCTGCGCTCGAGGAAGAGGCGAAGTTCATCGCCCAGGCCTCGGCCGACCTCGACGACAAGGGCAAGTTCAAGGAGTCGCTCGTCTCCGTTCGTCTGAACGGCGACTTCCAGATGGTTCCGCCCGACATGGTCCAGCTGATGGACGTCGCGCCGAACCAGATGGTGTCCGTCGCGGCGGCCCTCGTTCCGTTCCTCGAGCACGACGACGCGAACCGCGCGCTCATGGGCGCGAACATGCAGCGTCAGGCCGTTCCGCTCGTCCGCAGCTGGGCGCCGCTCGTCGGCACCGGCATGGAGGGCAAGCTCGCTCGCGACTCCGGCGTCTGCGTCGTCGCGAAGCGTGACGGCATCATCGAGAGCGTCGACGCCTCGCGCATCGTCGTCCGCCCCGAGTCGGACAAGGCCGAGATCCCCGACATCTACCAGCTCTACAAGTTCCAGCGCTCGAACCAGTCGACCTGCTTCAACCAGAAGCCGATCGTCCGCGCTGGCGAGAAGGTGAAGGCGGGCGACGTCCTCGCGGACGGTCCCTCGACCGACATGGGCGAGCTCGCGCTCGGCCAGAACGTGCTCGTCGCGTTCATGCCGTGGCAGGGCTACAACTTCGAAGACTCGATCCTCGTCAGCGAGCGCATCGCGAAGGACGACGTGTTCACCTCGATCCACATCGAGGAGTTCGAGTGCGTCGCCCGCGACACGAAGCTCGGCAAGGAAGAAGTCACCCGCGACATCCCGAACGTCGGCGAAGAGGCCCTCAAGGACCTCGACGAGAGCGGCATCGTCCGCATCGGCGCCGAGGTGAAGCCGGGCGACATCCTCGTCGGCAAGATCACGCCGAAGGGCGAGACCCAGCTCTCCCCCGAAGAGAAGCTCCTCCGGGCGATCTTCGGTGAGAAGGCGGGCGACGTCCGTGACAGCTCGCTGCGCGTTCCGCCGGGCGTCGGCGGCATCGTCATCAACGCGCGCATCTTCGCTCGCAAGGGCACCGAGAAGGACGAGCGCGCTGCGTCGATCGAGGCGGCCGAGAAGGAGCGTCTCGAGCGTCAGCGCGACGAGGAGATCAAGATCCTCCGCGACTCGTTCTTCCGCGGCCTCAAGAAGAAGCTCGTCGGTCAGACCACGAGCGGCAAGCTCGTCGACGACAAGGGCAAGGTCCTTCTCCAGAAGGGTCAGGTCATGGACGAGGCGGCGCTCGACGAGGTGCCGCGCAAGTACTGGGGCGAGCTCCCGGTCGAGGACGCAGAGGACATCGCCGCGAAGCTCAACGAGCTCGAGGAGATCATCCGCGTCCGCGAGGAGCACTTCCGCGACAAGATCGATCGCCTCTCCAAGGGCGACGAGCTTCCGCCGGGCGTGATCAAGATGGTGAAGGTCTACATCGCCATCAAGCGCAAGCTCCAGGTCGGCGACAAGATGGCCGGACGCCACGGTAACAAGGGTGTCGTCTCGCGCATCATGGCCGAAGAGGACATGCCCTACACGCAGGACGGGCGGCCGGTCGACATCGTGCTCAACCCGCTCGGCGTTCCGAGCCGCATGAACGTCGGTCAGATCCTCGAGACGCACCTCGGCATGGGCGGCCTCGCCCTCGGGTGGCAGCTCCAGCGGATGCTCGACGAGAAGGTCAGCGACTCGGAGATCAAGGCGCAGATCCTGAAGATCTTCGACGGCGACAAGGACGTCGCGAAGACGCTCTCGAAGCTGACGCAGGACGAGGCTCGTCAGGTCGCGCAGAAGCTCCGGAAGGGCGTTCACTACGCCTCGCCGGTCTTCGACGGCGCGCCCGAGGCCGCGATCAAGGAGAGCCTCACGCTTGCTGGTATCCCCGCCAGCGGTCAGCAGGTCCTCTTCGACGGGCGCACCGGTGAAGCGTTCGAGCAGGAGGTCACCGTGGGCGTCATGTACGTCCTCAAGCTGCACCACCTCGTCGACGACAAGATCCACGCGCGTTCGATCGGTCCGTACTCGCTCGTCACGCAGCAGCCGCTGGGTGGCAAGGCGCAGTTCGGCGGTCAGCGTCTCGGCGAAATGGAAGTCTGGGCGATGGAGGCCTACGGAACGGCCTACGCACTCCAGGAGTTCCTCACCGTCAAGAGCGACGACGTCATGGGCCGCACGCGCATGTACGAAGCCATCGTGAAGGGCGAGTACACGCTCGAGCCGGGTCTCCCGGAGTCGTTCAACGTTCTCATCAAGGAGCTCCAGGCGCTCTGCTTGAACGTCGAGCTTCTCGAGCCGGGCCAGGTTCGCGCGACCGATCAGGCCGCGGAGGAGTGAAGCGACCGGGGAGGCGACGCGAGTCGTCTCCCCCTCCGCTCCCCCTTCAGCAGGCCCCTTAGAAGTTTCTCCCGTTAGCTGTTTCTAGAAAGGCATACCCGATGCGCGACATCTTCAGCTTCTTCGAGAAGCCCAAGGATCCGCTCTCTTTCAGCGCGATCCGCATCTCGCTCGCGAGCCCGGAAAAGATCCGCGAGTGGTCGCACGGTGAGGTCAAGAAGCCCGAGACGATCAACTACCGAACCTTCAAGCCGGAGCGCGACGGACTCTTCTGCGCGAAGATCTTCGGACCCGTGAAGGACTACGAGTGCAACTGCGGCAAGTACAAGCGCATGAAGCACCGCGGGATCGTCTGCGAGAAGTGCGGTGTCGAAGT
>JAEXCN010000487.1 GCA_023402175.1 Pseudomonadota bacterium
CCAGCTGCTCCTCGAAGTCCGCGCGCGCGCGCCAGGCAGAGAAGACTCATTTCAACGACTTCAAGCGTTACTCCTCTAAAGGGATCACGCATGCGCTTCGCGTTTCGCTCGAAAATTTTGAGCCTCCCTTGCGACCTGCGGGTCGCCATCCGCACGGCACGGGCGTCCTTGCCGGCTGCGCGACTCGGACGGAGAGCGGCCTGCTCGCCCCACAGTGCTGCAACCGATCATCGTCGCCATCCCCGAGGGCGCGCATGCGAGCTGCAGACCTGTCGCGCGTCCGACCTGCCCCCTCCCGCAGGTCTTGGGACAAAGCTTGGAGAGCGCAACGTGTGCGGAACGACGATGGAGCTCGGAAGTGAGAGCTTCCTTTCCGAGGTAAACGTGAAGGCTCGCGAGCCACAGCACGAAGTGCGGCTCGCGAGCCTTCACGTTTGCCGAGGGCCCGACGAGGGTCCAGGTCGAGAACGAAGCGAGGCCCACTCCCTCTCGGCCCCCTGTCTTCCTGCGCTCCCTGTAAATCTCGATCTCCTCGAGCTCGATCGACTGGAGCCGCTCTGGCGGGTCCCTCGGCCTTCGGCGACCGTTGGAATCTCCGGCGGCCTTGGCGCCATGGCGGTTCTACCCTCGTGCTTCGGCGATTGCGGGATCGTAGCCAAGCACTGCGCTACGCGTTCGCGTCGTGGCTCCCCAAACGCAGGAAGGGCGCGATCCCCGACCGGAGATCACGCCCTTCATCGTTCGAAGAGAAGCTCGTAGCCACTACGGCTCAGAGCTCAATGAAGACGCTCACGCCTCCGCGAAGCCTGCGCGCTCCTTCTTGCCCTTCTTCTTGCCCTTCTTGCCGGCCTTCTTCGCGTGGCCGTTCAGGGTGCCGTTCGTGCCGTTCATGCCGTTGCCGTTCACGTGCGCGGCCGCCTTCGTGTCGACCTTCTTGCCGCTCGGCTTGCCGCCGAGGAGGTCGGCCGCGAGCTGCGCAGCGCGGTGGGTCTTCTCCCAGGCGAACTCCTTGCGGCCGAAGTGGCCGTAAGCAGCCGTCGGGAGGTACTGCGGCGCGAGGAGGCCGAGCTCGTCGATGAGCGCCTTCGGACGCATGTCGAAGTTCGCGAGGATGTACGCCTCGAGCTTCTCGTCCGAGATCTTGCCGGTGCCGAACGTGTTCACGTGCACGCCGACGGGCTTCGCGACGCCGATCGCGTACGCGATCTGAACCTCGCAGCGCTTCGCGAGGCCGGCCGCGACGACGTTCTTCGCGATGTAACGCGCGTAGTAGCAGGCGGAGCGGTCGACCTTCGTCGGGTCCTTGCCGCTGAAGGCGCCGCCGCCGTGACGGCCCATGCCGCCGTAGGTGTCGACGATGATCTTGCGGCCGGTGAGACCGCAGTCGCCCTGCGGACCGCCGACGACGAAGCGTCCCGTCGGGTTGACGTGGATCTTCGTGTTCCTGTCGACGAGCTTCTTCGGCATGACCTTGTCGATCACGAGATCGATCACGGCCTCGCGGAGCGTCTTGTACTTCACGTCCTCGTCGTGCTGCGTGGAGACGACGATCGCGTCGACGCGCACGGGCACGTCGTTCTCGTACTCGAGCGTGACCTGCGTCTTGCCGTCGGGGCGGAGGAAGTTGACCTTCTTCGACTTGCGGATCGCGGCGAGCTGACGCGCGAGCTGGTGCGCGTAGTCGATCGGCGCCGGCATGAGGTTCGGCGTCTCGTCCGTCGCGTAGCCGAACATGAGGCCCTGGTCGCCAGCGCCCTGCTCCTTATGCATGCCCTGGCCTTCGGTCACGCCCTGCGCGATGTCCGGGCTCTGCTGCTCGATCGCCGTGATCACCGCGCAGGTGCCGGCGTCGAAGCCCATCTCGGAGCTCGTGTACCCGATGTCACGCACCGTCTTGCGGATGATCTTCGGGTAATCGATCGTCGCGGTCGTCGTGATCTCGCCGGCGACGACGACCATGCCGGTCTTCGCGAGCGTCTCGCACGCAACTCGCGCATGCTTGTCCTGAGCGAGGATCGCGTCGAGGATCGCATCCGAGACGTGATCGCAAAGCTTGTCCGGATGGCCCTCGGTGACCGACTCCGACGTGAACTGGTAACGTGCCATACGCGAGCTCCTGAATGTATACGAGGCGCTCTGACATAGCGCGGCAGGGCCGTGACGGAAAGCCCTATCGGCCGTTCCAGCGGCTGCTTTTCACGGTGCTCAGGCGCTCGGACCTGCTCGCCGTCGGATGAGACGGCAAGCCAGCGGATGCGACGGTGACGCCGTCTCTCCTCACGGATACATGGGGCCGCCTTCTTGTTCCCCATGAGTACATGGGGCCGCCTTCTTGTTCCCCATGAGTACATGGGGCCCATGGACGGATCGCGATCAGTCCTTGTACGGATCCGGCGGCGGACGCGACGGACGCGGCGGCGGAGGCGGCGAGCTCGCGAGCGGCGGGGCCTTCGCGCTCGGACGCGACATCAGCTCGACCTCTGCACCCGGACGCGCCGCAATGGCGAGCGTCACCGCGGGCTCGAAGCTCAGGGGAGCGGTGGGGCCTCCGACGCGGTCGTAGAAGCGCGCGGTGACGAGGCCCATGCGCTCGGGGCCGAGCTCCTCCCAGACGCGGCGCCACGTGCGACCTTCGCGGATCGCGTCCGTGAACGCTTCGGCGCTCGGGAACGTGATCGTGTGCCGGAGCACGGTGTGACGGACGAGCGAGAGGCCGCCCTCCTCGAACATCTTCGCCATCGAATCGCGATCCGCGGCGATGCCGGAAGGCGTTCCCGCCGCGTTCGGTTCGAGCTCGCGCAGCGCCTGGGCGAGCATCTCGAACGGATCGTCCGGATCGGACGGACCGAACGTGAGCAGTCCGACCTTGCCGTGGGAGGAAAGCGCTCCGCACCAGGTCTTCAGGACGGACGGGCGATCGGGAATTCTCCACATCCCGAAGCAGCAGACGACGGCGTTCCAGTTGCCGTCGCCGACGTCCACGGGCGCAGCCTTCTCCACCTGCACCGTGGAGAAGCCGGCCTTCTTCACCTGTTCATTGCAGAGGCCGACGAGCGCGTCGCTCGCGTCGGTCGCGCGCACCAAGCCGCGATCACCGACGGCGCGCGCAACCGCAAGCACCTCCGCGCCCGGCCCTGCGCTCACCACGAGGACGCGCTGGCCCTGCGTGAGCGCAAGCTCCTGGACGAGATCGAGGTGATACGGAACGAAGCGAGGAACCCATTCCTCGATGTAACGAGTCGCCGGTCGATCCCAGGGTGTTCCCATCAGCGCGCAGCATAACCCGAACGCGCGGCGCGAGCACTCGCGGCTCCGTGGGGGCAGATTTGCCGCGCCCGAACGAGGCGGCCATGGTGCCCGCGAGCAAGCTCGACAGCGCGCGGGAGGAGTGACCAACGCAGCTGCACCATTCGCGCAGGAGCACACGGGCATCCTCTTTCGCTGGCTCGAAGGCTCGTCTAGTGTGCGGCGCGAAATGACCGAGGCCGCTTCCCGCAAGACGTCTCTCTATGATTGCCACGTCGCCGCCAAGGCGCGCATGGTCCCGTTTGCCGGCTGGGAGATGCCCATCCAGTACACGGGCATCGTGGACGAGCACCAGGCCGTGCGCACGGCCGCGGGACTCTTCGACGTCTCGCACATGGGCGAGCTCGAGATGAAGGGTGAGCACGCGGGCGCCGTCGTCGACTACCTCATCACGAACGACGCCTCGAAGCTCGTCGACGGCCAGGCGATGTACACCGCGTGCTGCAACGAGAAGGGCACGATCCTCGACGACCTCATCGTCTACCGCGCGGCCCAGGACCGCTGGCTCATCGTCTGCAACGCCTCCAATCGCGACAAGGTCGTCGCGCACTTCAAGAAGGCGGCCGAGAACCACTGCGAGTTCGCCGACCGCAGCGACGAGACCGCGCTCATCGCGCTCCAGGGCCCGAAGGCGTTCGACATCCTCGACAAGGCGGGCGCCGACGCCGCGAAGCTGCGCGACCTGAAGAGCTTCCACTTCCGCGACGCGATCATCGGCAACGTCCGCTGCACCGCGGCTCGCACGGGCTACACCGGTGAGGAAGGCGTCGAGATCTTCTGCGCATGGAACGATGCGCCCGCGCTCTGGAACCAGCTCCTCGAGCTCGGCGCGCCGCTCGGCATCAAGCCCGTAGGCCTCGGCGCACGCGACACGCTCCGCCTCGAGGCGCGCCTCTCGCTCTACGGCAACGACATCGACGAGACCACGAACCCGCTCGAAGCCGGGCTCGGGTGGGTCGTGAAGCTCGACAAGCCGACGTTCGTCGGCAAAGAGGCGCTCGCGGCGATCAAGGCGGCTCCCCTCCCCCGCAAGCTCATCGGCTTCGAGGTCGAAGGGCGCGGCATCGCCCGCCACGGTTACGTGCTCCGCGACATGGACGGCAACGAGGTCGGTATCTGCACGAGCGGCAGCCCCGCTCCCACCGTTGGCAAGAACATCGGCCTCGGTTATTTGCCGACATCGATGACGCAGGTCGGGACGAAGTTCCTGGTCGACTGCCGCGGAAAGAACGTCGAAGCCGTCGTCGTGAAGACGCCGTTCTACAAGCGCGCCTGATTTCGAATCGACGACGCCGAGCGAACAGCGAGGCCGAGCGATCTCTGGGGTGTCGCCCCGACCGGACCGGAAGCGGAACACAAGAGCGAGCGAAGCTCGCGACTAGAAGGAAGAACGAAAATGGAATTCCCCGCTGGGCTCAAGTACACGAAGGACCACGAGTGGGCGAAGGTCGAAGGCAACCGCCTCACGGTCGGCATCACCTCGTTCGCGGTCGAGCAGCTCGGTGACATCACGCTCGTGAACCTCGACGTGAAGGCCGGCGACGAGCTCACGGCGGGGAAGGCGTTCGGAACGATCGAAAGCGTCAAGACGCTGAGCGATCTGTACGCGCCGGTGAGCGGCAAGGTCGTCGACGTGAACAAGGACCTCGACGCCACGCCGGAGCTCGTGAACGAGGACCCGTACGGCAAGGCGTGGATGGTCGTCATCGAAGTGCCGGACGCTGCCGCCTTCGCGCAGCTCCTCGACGAGAAGAGCTACAGCGAGCACGTCAAGGCTTCCGGCTGACACCACCGGGGCCTGTCGAACGGGGGGGACCGAGACGATGACGCAGCTGCGCGTCCCGGGCTACGAGGTATGGGGCCTCCTCGGTGAAGGGGGCATGAGCGAGGTCTGGCTCGCGAAACACGTGGTGCTCGCGGCGCCGGTCGTCGTGAAGACGCTCCGCCGCGGGCTCCGCACTACCGACACGCAGGGCGCGACCGCGCGCATCCTCCAGGAGGCGCGTCTCATGGCGCGGGTGTCGAGCCCGCGCATCGTTCGAGCGCTCGATGCCGGGCAGCTCGAGCCCAGCGAGGACAGCACCGACGGCGCGCGCACGCCGTTCCTCGTGCAGGAATACGTCGACGGCCTCGACTTCGCGGAGCTCGATCGGCGGCGGCGCGCTTCGCTCGGCGTCGGGCTTCCGCTCTGGCTCGTGTGCCGCGTGATGCGTGATGTCTGCAAGGGACTTCGCGCGGCCCATCAGGCCGGCGTGATCCATCGCGACCTGAAGCCGTCGAACGTGTTCAGCGAGCCGCACACGGGCATCCGCCTCGGCGACTTCGGCATCGCCGTTGCGGCCAGCGACGGCGTACCCCCGGAGAACGCTGGCACGCTGCCCTTCATGCCCCCGGAGCTGCTCCGGAGCGGCGACGTCGGCCGCTTCACCGACGTCTGGGGCGCTGCCGCAACGGCCTGCGATCTGCGGTACGGATACAAGCCCTTCGCAAGCGTCGACGAGATCGTGGATTCGACGAAGGCGCCGCGCTTTCCCGCGCCCGTGTCGCCCGCGGAAGCGTACTTCCAGGACGTGCTGCGCCGCATGCTCTCGAAGGACGTCGCGACGCGCCCGCACGACGTGCTCGCGCCGCTCTCGCATTTCGAGATGCTGACGAAAGCGCTAGAGCCGCCGGAGCCGCCGGTGAGCCGGGTGGGTCCGGCCACGTTGCTCTTCGGAGGGCTGAAGCTCTCGTTCGTCGTCGGCGACATCGCGCGCGCGCCGGCCGATGCGATCGTCTCGAGCGCGAACTTCGAGCTCCGCATGCGAAGCGGCGTCGGAGAGGCGCTTCGGCTGCGCGGCGGCGACGAGCTCGAGGAAGAAGCCATGGCCGGGGGCGAGCAGCCTCTCGGCAGCTGCATCCGCACGAAGCCGGGCAAGCTCGACACGAAGCATGTCTTCCACGCGGTGAGTGCGTGGAACGAGGTGTCGTGCGTCGGACGCGCGTTCGCGCGTGCGCTCATCCTCGCCGAGGAGCACGGCTGCACGTCGATCGCTGCTCCTGCCCTCGGCACCGGCGCGGCACGCGTCGGGATCGAGATGTGCGCCAACGCGATGATGACGACGCTCCGCTGGCACGCGATGCTCGGCGGGTCCCGCGTTCGCGAGGTGACGATCTGGCTCGACTCCGACGCAAAGCGCCGCGTCTATCAGGACGTCGCCGAAGAGGTGCTCGGCCTGCAGGAGGCGCGCTATTTCGGTCCGGCCGACGTCGGTCTGCCCGACGACGACGCGCGCATCAGCGCCGACGGCGCGACGTGCCTCGATCCAAATACGCCGGTTCGCTAGAGCGGCCGCTCTCGCGACGGTCCGTCAATCTCGCGCGTTGCTCACGAGCGAGCTCACTCCATCTCGACGCGATTGCGCCCGGCGCGCTTCGCGCGGTAGAGCGCCTTGTCGGCGCGGTCGACGATGTTCTCGACGTCGTAGTTGTTCCGCTCGTCCGCGGCCGCGACGCCGCCGCTGAACGTGACGTGACGCATCTCGTCCTTCGCGCCGAGCGCGATTCCCTGACCGGCGACCGAAGCGCGAAGCCGATTCGCGACGACGCGCGCCGCAGGGCCGGGCGTCGCGCGCAGCAGGATGACGAACTCCTCGCCGCCGAAGCGGCACGCGACGTCGTCCTCGCGGAGCGAGCCCCCGATCAGCTCGGCGACGTGGCAGAGGACGCGATCGCCGTCCTCGTGGCCGTACGTGTCGTTGACGAGCTTGAAGTGATCGATGTCGATGAGGATGATCGAGAACGGTCGCTTGTGGCGCTTCGCGTGCGCCGACTCCTCGCGCAGGCGGCGCTCGAAGTACCGGCGGTTGTAAAGCCCGGTCAGCGCATCGTGCGCGGAGTACTCGAGCGCGAAGCGAAGCTTGTTCTTCAGCTCGCGCTGCATCCGCGAGCGGTCCGAGACGGCGCGGATCTTCGCGCAGAACAGCGTCGGGCTGAGCGGCTTCACGACGTGATCGATCACGCCGGCGTCGATCAGCTTGAGCATGTCCGCTTCGCTCGGTGGACGTCCGAGGACGACCATCACCGGGATCGTCGACGTCTCCGGGTCCTGACGTAGCCGCCTGAGTAGCTCCCACGCATCGAGGCCGGCGAGGCCGAGGTCGACGATCACGCAATCGAGCGAGCTCGCCTTCTCGGTCGCGAGCGCCACGGCGCGATCGGCGCTCTCCGCATGCGACGCCTGCATCGCGAGGAGGCTGATCTGGTGAACGACGAGCTTCCGCGTCGCCTCGTCGGCGACGACGAGGAGCTCACCGGCGGCAATCGGCGCCACGGAAGACAGCAGCGATTCGCGGACACTCAAGGCGGCAGATCCTACTCGATCTCGGAGCGTTGTTGCGGCCGCGCCGTGATCACGGCGCCTGCGCCGATGAGGATGAGGATCCCCCCGAGGATCTGCGCTTTCTGGAGCGCCTGCCCCAGGACGAGGGCCGCCAATACGACGGCCACGAACGGCTCGAGGAGGGTGAGGACCGACGCATGGCTCGCCGCGATGCGACGGAGGCCCCAGACGAACGTGAGCCCACCGAGCGCTCCGGGCCCGATCGCTCCGGCAACGACGATCGCGATGGACGAGGCGGACGCGGCCGCGAGCGACCCGGCGGGGATCATCGTCCAGAGGAGTGGAATGGCGACGAAGCCGTGGAAGAACATCAGCTCGCTCGCCGAGAAGACGTGGGCGAGCCGCTTGTTCACGAGGACGTTCGCGGCATAGAAGACGGCGCTCCCTGCTCCGAGCACCGCGCCGACGAGATCGCTGGACGTGAGGCCTTTGTCCCAGGGATGCAGGAGCAGAAGGAGCCCGCCGAACGAGACGGCGACCGCAACGAACGTCCGCGCGTGCGGGCGCTCGCGGAGGACGAGCGGAGCCGCGAGCGCAACGAACACGGGCGCGAGATAGTGCGTCAGCACTGCGATCGCGACCGACGTGCGCTGGTATGCGGCGAAGAACAGCGCGACGTTGAGCGCGTCCGCGATACCGAGCCAGGCGACGCCGAACCAGTGCACCGCGCGGGCGCGCACGCGAACACGGTCGACGAGCATCACGGGGAAGCTGACGACCATGTACACGATCATCATGATCGCCGACTGGAGTGCGGCCGGGATCGGTGCATGGCGCAGGATGAGCGGCCACGTCCCCCACCCCGTCGCGGCGGCCGCGACGAGGACGTATCCGATATTCCGCGCGCTACCAGCAGGGGCAAGGCGCGGTGACTGCGGTACTGCGGTCACGACTCGTCGCCTGCGAGCCCCTTCAGCTTCGCGAGGGTCGTGAGCGCCTCGAGCGGGGTCATGCGATCGACATCGAGCGCGCGCAGCATGTCCATCGCCGGGTTCGTCGGCGGGGCCGGCGGCGCAGCGGGCGATGCCGCGCTCGAACCGAACAGGCCGAGCTGGCCGTCGTTCTTCCGCCCTCGCGGCGTGCGCGAAGCGTGCCCGGTCGGCAGCGACGCGCTCCGCTCGAGGTCGTCGAGGATCGCCTTCGCGCGCGCGAGCACGAGCTCCGGAAGCCCGGCGAGCCGCGCACAGGCGACGCCATAGCTACGCGAGGCCGCGCCTCGCTGGATCTTGTGGAAGAACACGATGCTGCCGCTGTGCTCGCGCGCGCTGACGCTGTAGTTGTCGGCGCGGGCGGCGCTCGCCGCGAGCTCGGTCAGCTCGTGATAATGCGTCGCGAACAGCGCGCGGCAGCCGACGACGTCGTGGAGATGCTCGGCCACCGCCCACGCGATCGAGAGGCCGTCGTACGTGCTCGTCCCGCGGCCGATCTCGTCGAGAACGACGACCGAGCGGCGCGTCGCGCGGCGGACGATGTTCGCGGTCTCCTTCATCTCGACCATGAAGGTGCTCTCGCCGCGCGCGAGGTTGTCGCTCGCGCCGACGCGCGTGAGAACGCGATCGACGATGCCGATGCGCGCACGCTTCGCCGGAACGAACGAGCCCATGTGCGCAAGGATCACGGCGAGCGCGACCTGACGCATGAACGTCGACTTACCCGCCATGTTCGGACCGGTGACGATCCACAGCCGCGAGCGATCCTGCGGCGCTTCCGGAGAGGCATCGAGCTGGACGTCGTTCGGAACGAAACGTCCGGCCGCCGCAAGGCGCTCGACGACCGGATGGCGCGCGTCCTCGAGCACGAGCTCGAGCGAATCGTCCACCTCGGGACGCACGTAGTCGTCGCGATGGGCGACCTCCGCGAGCGAGCTCGCGACGTCGAGCGCCGCAACGCGTGCGGACACCGCGCGAAGGCGCTCCGAATGGCCGGCGAGATCCCGGACGAGGCACGACCAGAGCTCGGCCTCGCGCTCTTCGCGACGCTCCTCCGCGTGCGCGAGCTTGTCGGCGAGCGTATCGAGCTCATCGCAGGTGAAGCGCTCGCCCGTCGCGATCGTCTGCTTGCGGCGCCACGATTTCGGCGCCTTCGCGAGATGGCTCTTCGTCACTTCGACGTACCAGCCGAAGACACGCGTGTAACGGAGCTTGAGCGACGGGATCTGCGACTGCTCGCGGAGCCGCGCTTCGAGCTCGACGATCAAGCGCTGTCCGTCCTTCGCGAGCGTTCGCGCCTCGTCGAGCTCGGCGTCGTGGCCGTCTCGGAAGAGGCCGCCTTCGCTCGCGCGCACCGGCGGGTCGTCGACGAGCGAGCGCGCGAGCATCTCGTGCAGGTCTTCGCAGCGATCGAGGAACCGAGCCTCTTTCTCGCTCGCGCGACGCTTGCCGCCCGAGCGCGCCGCGGTTTTCGGCCGCTCCGCTTCGGTACGCGCCGTCGGAGCTTCCTCCGCCGGGATCTCGAGCGCCTCGCGCGTCGTCGGATCGGGGCACGCCGCGAGCGCGTCGTCGATGGCGGGCAGCTCGGCGAGCGATGTCCGCAGCTGCGAGAGCTCGCGAGGCCCGACGCGATCGACCGCGAGCTTCACCGCGAGCCGCTCGATGTCCGCTACGCGCGAGAGGCGCGTACGCACGTCCGCGCGCAGACCGGGCTGGGTGACGAAGAGCTCGACGCCGTCGAGACGACGCCGGATCTCCGCAACGTTCGTGCGCGGAGCGAGCAGACGACGGCGAAGGAGCCGCGCGCCCGGCGCCGTCTTCGTCGCGTCGATCTGATCGAGGAGCGAGCCGCGCGTCTCGCCGTCCATCGTGCGCACGAGCTCGAGGTGGCGCTGCGTGGCGTCGTCGAGCACGAGCGTGTCGCCTAGCGTGTACTCGACGAGGCGCGCGATCGGCAGCTTCCTTCCGGGCTCGCAGACCTTCGCGAGCGCGATGCAGCGTGCGGCGGCACGCAGCGCGAGATCGCTCGTGCAAGCCTTCCTCGCGTGTCCGGCCCCGAGGACCGAGTCGAGCACCGTGAGCGCATCCGCGAGATCCATCGCGGAGCCCTCCTCACGGACGGCTGCTCGCGGGAGCGCTGCGCGGATCGTCGCTCCGAGCGTGTCGACCCCGCTACCGTGGAGCACCTCGCGAGGATCGAGGCGTACGATCTCCGAGAGCGCGGCCTCGCGCGTGTCCGCTTCGCATGCGGACAGCTCGCCGGTCGAGAAGTCGAGGACGGCGATGCCGACGCGCTCGACCGCGCCGTCCGACTCGATCCCCATGAGGAAGAGGTTCTTCTTCGAGTCGAGGCCCGCGTCGTCGTAGGCCAACGCCGGCGTCGCGACGCGGACGACCTCGCGCGGGACGATGCCCTTCACCGTCGCGGGATCCGCCATCTGCTCGCAGATGGCGACCTTGTGCCCGGCATCGAGCAGCTTCTGGATGTAGCCGCTCGCTGCGTGGTACGGCGCCCCGCACATCGGGATCGGCTGCTCGGCCTGCTTGTTCCGGCTCGTCAGCGTCAGGTCGCAGATCTTCGCTGCGATGACGGCGTCGTCGAAGAACAGCTCGTAGAAGTCACCGAGCCGGAAGAAGACGATGGCGTCCGGGTACGCGGCCTTCGCGGCAAGGAACTGCCGCATGACCGGCGTGTCGGCGCCGTGGCCTTTCCCCGAACGCTGCGGAGCGGCGGAGGATCCCGGGGGGTTTGGGTGGCCCGAGCCCCCCAAGCCAGAAGACGACATCAGTGGGAAGGTCTGTCAGAAGTACGGCGCGCGCGCAATGCTGACGCTCGCGAGATCGATGAGCACGAGGCCCTGCGAGGCGCCGTCGACGACGGCGATCTGCCCGAGCGACTCGATGAAGCGCATCGATTGCGGGTTCACGGATGTGGTCTGCGCCGCGAGGTTGATGAGGAGCGGCTGGAACTGACCGCGCGTCTGGAACCGATACGCGAGATCACGCGCCGGAACGTTGTTCGCGCCTTTTTCGTCGACCCCGTTCTGGATGAAGAACGAGAGCGCCGGATTCCTCATCGCGAGCGGACTGTCGCGGAAGGGAGCAAAATTGGTCGATCCGCCGTACGGGAGCGAAGGCGCACGACCATTGAGGAGCGCCTCGCGTGGATCGCACGAAGCGACACACCGGTTGCCTTCTCCCCGCGTGACGTGACTCAAGAAGCCAACGGTCGAGCCGACGGTCACCCACTGCGCTCCTGCGCGGACGTTGAACCGCACCTGATTGTGGAAGCAGCAGCGCATGCGCTTCAGGTACGGAGCGTTCGACGCATCGCTGTAGATGACCTCGCGTGAGCTCGTGGGCGTGACGTTCCCGAAGCGGCCGAGGACGAGGTGATCGTCGTAAGCCTCGAGGATCGGGAAGTCGCGCGCGAAGCTCTGATCGGCCGCCGGGCCGAACGTGCTCGAGCACACCTCGTAGCGTGCGCGGGCCGCTCTCTCGACCTGCGCGTGATCGTCCTTGTTGATGAAGTCGAGCTCGTCCTCCCAGCAGCCGTCCGACCCGGACAAATCCTCCTGACGCCAGAACGGATCGTCCGACGAAAGGAGCTCGTCCACGATCTGGACGTAGTCGATCATGCGCCGATCGAGCCGCTCGGGGTAGCCGGCGCGCCCTGCAGCTGCGAGCGCGTTCGTGACGGCATTCGCGCGCTCGCCGCCGATCGCCCAGTCCTCGACGCCCTTCGCGCAGAAGTGGGCCTGCGACTGCGAGAGGACCAGCGAGTTGTAGCCGTCCTTCGTCGAGAGCGTCCCCGGCAATCCGTTGAACCCTGGCAGCGTCCCTTCGTAGGTCACGCTCCAGTCCTGATCGAAGTGGACCTCGGGCGTGTCCATCGAGAAGCGAACGCCGACGCTGACGCCGGTAAGGTTCGTGTCTCCACCGGGCGCCGAGGAGGTCGGCCAGAGCTTCGGCGTGCTCTCGCTATCCACCGGCGGCGTCACGCCGGTCGGCGACGAGATCGCCGGGTTCATCGTGAGGTAGGGGATGTGCCTTCCCGTCGTCGGCTCGTCGCGGAGGAAGAAGCTCGAGCGCGGGCGGTGGGGCGCCGACACCGGGACGAAGACTTCCTCGCTCACGCTTCCGGGCGCGGCGCTCGGCGCATGGTAGGGATCGAGGTCCCCGGCCGACGGCGTCGGCTGTTCAATCGCGAGGACGCCGAGCCCCGAGCTCGATCCGGGGCCGCGCAGCTCCTGCGGACGTCGGCACGGCGCGTCCCAGTCGTCGACGTCGATCGCGACGATCTGTCCGTTCGAGAGCGTCGCGAACGCGAAGATTCCGCGCAGACGACCGGGCCCGAGCCCGAGGTCGACGTCACGCGAGGTCGCCCCGTAACGCGCGCCGAGATCCATCGATGCAGCGTTCGGGTTCGGATTGCAGAGGAGGCCTGCCTTGGCGCTCACCTGCTGGACGCCGTCGATACGAGTGAGCGGGAAATCGTTGCGCGCGAACGCGACCGCGACGACCGGAGCAGCGAACGCGATCCGATCCGGCGGCTGAAACGGGTTCAGCTCCGGGTGCGGGCGGAGGAGAGGCGTGCGTGGAGCGTTGACCGGATCGGTCACGTCGAAGACGACGATCGAGCCTTCCTTGCGATCGACGGCGTAGAGGAAACGCTTGTAGTCGCGCGTCGGCGGGCTGAGCGCGATGTCGCGCAGCGAGACGGTACGCTTGGGTTCGAGGAGGCTCGTGACGACGAACGGCGGAAGCTCGCGAGGCGCGCCCGGCGTCGACAGATCGACGACGTGGACGAGCGGAAGCGCGTCGTCCGCGATGTAGAGCGTCTGATCGTCGCGCGCGATCGCGACGGGGAGCGGCGCATCGAGCGGCCCGAGCTCGAGCGCACGCTCCGGCTCGGGGCCGGCTCCTGCGTCCGGCTCGCAGGCGCCGGCATCTTCCTGTCCGATGACGGTGCCGGCGTCGGGCTGACCCGCTCCGCCGTCGGAGACGATGTCGACGGTGCCCGGCATCTTGTTCGTCGTCGGGTCGACGCACCCGCACGGACGGAGGCCGCAGCTCGAAGGCTGCGCAGGGAACGCGCACTTCAGATCGACGCCGCCGTCGATCCACTTCACGCCGTCATCCCACTTGTCCCCTGGACGGAACGTGTCGGGAATGGCGTCCTCGCCCGCGAGCTCGATCGCGGACGTGATCGGGCACGCCTCGAGCTGCCCCGGAACGAGCGTGTCTCCGGGCTCCGGTTCGACACCGGGCGGAGGCGCAGCGCGGAGGAACGGCCGCGGATCGATCGTGATGACCTTCGCCGCGTTGACGCGATCGCCGGGGAGGACCGCGACGAGCTCGTACGGCGGATCGACGACGGGCTGGACGACCGCACCACCGTCCGTCTCGACGGTCGGCGGAGCGCGACGCGGCACGACCGTGAGCGATCCCGGTCGTTGCGGCAGCGCGCAGACCGGCCACGACGCGAGCGTGACCGGAGGTTCCGTGCGCGGAGACATGTCTCCGAGGATGCGGTGCCCGGGGATGCCGTAGATCGCGAACTTGTTCGGCTCCGCCGAAGCGACGAACGCCATGCGCCCATCAGGCGTGGCCGCGATGTCGGTCGGGAGCGCGCCGACAGGAAGGAAGTTGAGACCCGGGATGGCCTGGCTCTGGTCGATGATCGCGCCTGCAGAGAGATCGACGACGGCGACCTCGCCGCGGCTCGTCTGCGTGACGAGCGCGAAGAGCTGGTTTTCGAGCTTGCCGCCGTTGACGTTCGGCGGCACGGGCGCGCAGTCCTCCTGCTTCACGGGCTGCGGCGCATCCGGTCCGTAGACGCGGAGGCAGATGACGTCGACCTTCTGCGCGCGCTCGAACGTGCGGATCGGGACGCTGGTCGGAGTCTGGGAGCACGCGACGAGCACTCCCGCGACGGCGATCGCCGCGAGAGAAAGGACGAAGACGAGGACGAGGCGGGCTCTCATCAGCTGCCCTTCGGATTGGTCGGATGGCCGAGCGTGAAGACGACGCGCTCGTACGTCAGCGGGTTCGGCACCGCGTTGTCGAGATCGATGACCTGGACGAACGACTGGGTGAAGCTCGCGAGATACGCGAACCGATAGCGGCGGAGCGGCTTGTCGTCGACTTGGTCGATCGGCACCTGCACGTGGTTCGCGACGTCCTCGAACGAGAACGGATCGAACGCCATCGCGAACGGTCCGGGCGCGACGCGAATGATGTTCTCGATGCGCGCCCCGTCCGGGTCGTAGACCCAAACGGTGGCCGAGTCGAAGCAGACGATGAAGACGCGCAGCGCATACGCGCCGTCGGGATCGACGACCGGCGCGAGGTAGACCTTCGACGGCCCGGCCGAGAGCTGCACCGACGTGTGGATCGTCAGCCGGTCCGGGTCGTACGCGCCGTCCGATCCCTCGCTCGCGCCGACGTCGCCGACGAGCAGCGTCGCAGGCGAACGGTTCGCGATGAACGCACGCGCGGGCTTCCGAGCACACGCCTGGATCTGGCGATCTCGCTCCTCGACCGTCATCGTCGGTCCGACCGCGGGAACACGCGCCTTGCAGGCGAGACGCGGCGTCGGGTCGATCGCGATGCCACGCGAGTCCGCGCCGCCTGGGCTCGTCGTGATCGGGAACGCCGCCTCGAGGTCGAGGAACGGGCGCGGAATCGCCGCACCGACACCGCCTTGTTCGTCGCTGTACTTTCGGATGAGGCTGATCTCGGGGACCGCGCGGCTCGTCTGGAAGAACGCGGGGCGTGGAAGATCGTCCGCGCCGAGGAACGCGTCCGGATCGTGCGGGACGCTGGCGATGCCGACGCCGCCGATCGGGATCTGGTCGACGATGAACTGGATCGCCGGCGGTGAACGATCGAGCTGGTCGTTGGTGCTCGTCCGTGAGAGGCCAGTCGAGAAGAGCGTCGTCTTCGTGTCGTTCTGGTGCGTGATCACGAGCGACGTGCCGTCGTCACTGATCGTCGCGCCGAACGGCTCGCCCGGCATCGTGATGTGGCGGGTGTTGTCTTTCTCGTTCGGGTCCTCACCGATCTGGTGGGCCGCGTCGCAACGCTTCGCCTTGTTCCCGTTCTGACCGCACGAGATCCGGAACGGAGCGTACGAGTCCCTCGTAGCGCCGTCGCTCGGCGGGCTCTCGAACGAGTCACGCTCGACCGACGCCCACGTCACCGTGGCGTTGCCGCGGACGGGCACGAAGAGTCGATCGGACGTCGCGTTTCCCGCAGGCACCGGCGCGTCGTCCGCGTGCACCTTCGTCCTCGATGCAGGCGCGGGGCCGCTCCGCGGGAACTCTCCCTGGAGCTCGGACGGGGGACGCGAGAGCAGGAGGTCCGTCGCGAACGCACCGATGACGGCGGAGTCGCGGACGTAGATCTTCGAGTCTTGGGGCGGCGCGCACGTCTCACCGAGCGGCTGCCGGCCCGAGCCCTCCTCCCGGAAGATCGGCGGGTTGTCGGGGCACCCGCGCGGCGGACTCTCGATGGCGTCGCGCGCGTGCTTCCGGATCAGCCGGAGGTCGTACGACTGGAGCGTTCCGCCGTTGTACTGGAGGTCGAAGTCCGAGTTGACGGCGTAGAGGACGTTCCCGCCATGCGAGACGCTGAGGCCGACCGGAAAGTAGAACTGCTCGAGGGGCGGGGCCGTACCGTCACCGCTGTCGTAACAGCCGGCGTCGGCGACCAACCCGGTCACAAGGAGGGGAAGGACGGCGATCGAGCGCTGCCATCCGCGAAGCAAGCCCATGGCGCGGCGGAGCCTAGTACAGCACGCTCCAAGTTCGTACAGCCTTGTCAAAAGGCCGCTATTCCCGGCCCAGTGGCGTCACAGACCGCAATGTCGCCCCGGTCCCGGGGTCGCGGGGACCACGAGTACATGGGGACCGGGAGCAGCGGCCCGAGGTCCTGCTGGGGCATCGGGAGCAGGCGCCCGAATGGTCGTTGGGAGCAGCCGGTGCCGCTCAGAGCTCGACGATGATCACGCCGCGCTGCCCACCGTCGTCCTCTTCGCGACGCTTGGGCGGCCCTGGAGGCGCAAGCGGGAGGTCCAGCTGCGGCTGCTCGTACCGCTTGCGTTCCTCTTCTTCGCGTTTGCGAATCTGTTCGATGATGAACGGAGGGAGCATCCCTAAGTCCTCCTCCAAAAGGAACAGCGGAACAAGCTCCGGACTACTCACATGGAAGCTAGCAACCCGGTCCTATCGGTCAAGTAGCCGGCCAGCCTGGAACGACGCACCGCTTGTCGATAGTGTCGAACGAAGCACATGACGCGTGTGCACAACTGGTCTGTCGTGGGACCGTCTTGTCGAGTGACCGCCTCGAAGAGCTCGGCCATTCGGCAAGATACGCGAGCCGCTGGGAACATTCCGGTGGCGCCGCTCTCGACGGTACGTAGCTCTGATGCATTGCAGCGCGCGCGCGTTTCACAATCGGGCACGAGAACGTCCATGAGCGCACGTGGGGCATGGCGCATCGCGTTCCTCATCCTCGTGGCAATCTTCGCGATCCCGAACCTTGCGTGGGCCGTGCCGTTCGATCTCGCCGGCAGTGACTGGGAAGGTGGCAGCGAGCTCGTGCGTCTGGCGCGAGCGGAGCTCGGAACCGCGCGCGTCGTCGCGACGACGCAGGTCGACTTCGCCGAGCTGAAGCCCGACGACGGACTGTTGCTGCTCTATCCAGAACGCTCGCTCGACGTCGAGGAGCTCTCGAAGTTCATGCGCGCCGGCGGCCGCGTGATCCTGCTCGACGATTTCGGGCGCGGCGACTCGCTGCTCGTCAACTTCGGGATGAAGCGCGTTCCTAGCCCTCGACATCCCGCGGAGTCGCTCCGTCACAATCCGCAGCTCGCGCTCGCCGAGCCTGCGAGCGCACATCCCGTCGTCGCCGACGTGAATCGAGTCGTGACGAACCACCCGACCGGCGTCGCGCATCCCGATCTCTCACCGGTGTTGAAGATCCGCTCGGCTGCCGGAGAGCCCGACGTGACCGTCGCCGTCGCCGGCGCCGTCGGACAGGGACGCCTCCTCGCCGTGGGCGATCCGTCGATCGTGATGAACTCGATGCTTCGGTACTCCGGCAACAAGACGTTCGCGCGTGGGCTCGTTCGTTACGCCGTCGAGACCGACGCGTGGGGCAAGCGTGGCGGCCGGCTCTTCATCGCGACGGGCAACTTCGAGCAGAAAGGCTCCTACGGCGGAGAGCAGAACGCCCTCTCCGAGTGGTTCCGCGACATCAAGGATCTGCTCGATCAGATCCGCAAGGAGGGCCTGCCTTCGCTGCTCGCTTGGGCAGCGTCGATCGCGCTCGGGCTCGCGCTCGTCGTCTGGGTCGGATCGCGTGCGGGTCGTCTCCACAAGCCGATCATCCCGCGCTTCGTGCGCAAGGTGCCGGCCGTCGCGCAAGGCGGCGTGGCCGGGCATGCCGCGGTGATCGGCGCGCCGCAGACCACGCGCGTCCTCGCGCTGCTCGAGTTGAAGAGCGCCCTCGAGGAGCAGCTCACGACACTGCTCGGGTTGTCCAAGGTGCCTGGGCACCAGGATCTCCTCTCTCAGATCAGCGCCCGTGGTCTGCTCGACGCCGAAGGGGTGCACACGCTTCGCCGCCTTCTGCTACGAATGTCGAACGTCGAGACAATGGTCGTTTTCCAGCGCAGCGGGGGCATGGTGCAGTCGGTTCGTGACAACGAAGTCGTGACGATCGCACGCACCGTCAAGCAGCTGCTCGACGCGGCACATGCCCGAGCTGCCGGTGCGTACGCACGACCCGATGAGACGCGATCGGTTTCTTCGTCGGAAACCGAGGGAGCAACGTCGTGACGACACAGCCGATGCAGCAGGGCTCACCCGAAGTCGTCGCAGCGAAGGAGCGCGTCGAGGAGCTCCGGCGCGAGGTCCAGCGCGTCTACATCGGATCGGTGCGCGCGCTCGACATGATGTTGGTCGCGCTGCTCGCGCGCGGTCACGTCCTGCTCGAGGGCGTCCCTGGAGTCGCCAAGACGACGCTCGTGAAGGCGTTCGCGACCGCGCTCGGATGCTCCGCGCGGCGAATCCAGTTCACGCCCGACCTCCTCCCTGCGGACATCACCGGCACGTACGTCCTCTCGCCGCGTGACGGCACCTTCAGCCTGCGTGCGGGGCCGATCTTCGCGAACGTCGTCCTCGCCGACGAGATCAACCGTGCGCCCGCGAAGACGCAGTCGGCGCTGCTCGAAGCGATGCAGGAGCGCCAGGTCACGATCGAAGGCGATCGCTTCGAGCTGCCACTCCCCTTCCTCGTCCTCGCGACGCAGAACCCGATCGATCTCGAGGGGACCTATCCCCTCCCCGAGGCGCAGATTGACCGCTTCCTCGTGCGCGTGCCGATGGGCTACCCGTCTGCTCGCGAAGAGTCGCTCATGCTGCGGACGCACGGGACCGATCCGCCGACCGTACGCGCGGTCCTCAATCCACAGGACGTCATCTCGCTCCAGGGCATCTGCTCCCGCGTGCACGTCGACGACGATCTCCACGACTACGCCGTCGCGATCTGCGGGTACACGCGCTCGCATGCGAAGGTCGCGCTCGGAGCGAGCCCGCGTGCGACGCTCGGGCTCGTACAGGCAGCGAAGGCGCACGCGATCCTCGGCGCGCGCACGTACGTCGTCCCGGAGGACATCCGCGCGGTAGCGCCGGCGGTGCTCGGACATCGACTCGTGCTCGTCGCCGACGTCGAAGGCGACGCCCGCGCACGCGACCAGATCGTCGAGGAGGCGCTCCAGAAGGTCGGCTACCGGCGCGGCTTCCGCGCGGTCTGATCGGAGGAGACGGCGGCGTGCAGCTCCATCCGACGCGCGCCACGTTTCAGGTCGCCCTCGCCGGCGCCGCCATGGTCGCCGTCGGGGTCGCCGCGAAGGTGAGCGCCGCCGTGGCATTCGGCGGCGCCATGCTCCTCGCGATCACGCTCGGTCGCGCGCTCGCGCTCTCGACCGTCACGCGCATCCGCGCCTCTGGCTTCGAGATGGTCTGGGGCATGGCGAGGCGCGTGACGCGGCTCGAGCGCGGCGACGAGGTCGTCATCGAGGCGGAGCTTCGCAACCGGGGGGTCGACGATGCGCGCGGCGTGAACCTTCGCCCCGTGGCATCGAGCATGCTCGACGTGACGATTCATCCGCCCGTGCTCGATCTGCCGGCCGCTTCGAAGGTCCGGTTCGAGGTGCGTGTGCGCGCTCGGCGGGTCGGTCGCTGGGGCGTCCACGGCATTGCCCTCGAGGTCCGCGGCACCCCGCTCGGAGGAGAAGGCCTCTACGAGGTCCCGCTCATGTTCGCGAACCCGCACGGCATCGAGGTCGTGCCGAGGCCGCTGTTCGCCATGCTCCAGAGCGCACGAGGCGGACGCGCACGGGCGCTCGCTCCTGCGGGTCGCTCCGCTCCGCTCGCAGGCGAAGGCGAGACGCTAAAGGAGCTCCGCGAGCACGCGCCGGGCGATCCGTTCAAGCGGATCGCGTGGAAGGCGAGCGCGCGGCGAGGACAGCTTCTCGTCCGCGAGATGGAGCGCGAGGAGCGCGACATCGTGTGGCTCGCCATCGACGTCTCGGTCGAGCTCTGGGCAGGTGAAGAAGGCCGCGCGCCGCTCGACATCGCCGTCGAGGAGGTCGGCGGCGTTGCTGCGCGCCACCTCGCGCGCGGCGACAAGGTCGGCCTCGTCGTGTTCGCGTCACGTCCGCGCACCTGGCTCGTCCCCGACGGCGGTCCCTTGCAAGCCACACGCATTTCCGCCGCGCTCGCGAGCACGGCGAGCGCCGTCGATTCGGACCGGTGCGAGCTCGACGAGGTGGAGCTCGCCGCGCGCGTCGCCGAGCACCTCCGTCCGCTCGATCCTCGGGGCCTTGCAGACGTGCCGCGCGGCAACCTCGACGCGCTCGCCACGCGCGCCGAGGCGATGCGCGTCCGTGCTCCGTTTGCGCCACGTCTCCCGTACGCGGCAACGCCGCGCGAGCAGCGGCTGCGACACTATCTCGCCTCCTTCGGCATCGAGGTCCCGCCGCGCGTCGACGGCGAACGCGAGAAGGCGGAGGTGCAGCTCGCGGGCTTGCTCGAGAAGATCGCCAAGGAGAAGCGGCAGAAGCCGAGCATCGTGCACATCTGGGCGCCGGCTCCCGGACCGGACAGCGACGCGATCGGCCACGCCGTACGGAAGCTCCGCGCTCGCCGCGTCGACGTCCGCTGGACGATGCCGGCGTTCGAGCCTGCGCTCGAAGTCGTCGGGCAAGGATCGGCGACCGTCGAGGACGTCGTTCGCACCGCCGTGCGGCTGCGCGTTCGTGCATCGCAGGCACGCGCAGAGCGAGCGTTGCGCGCGATGGGCGTGCGAGCGAAGGCCGTCGACGTTCGACGTCGCGCGACGACGGAAGCAGCGCCGGCAACCCCAGCGACCGAACCCCAGCCCGCGGCAGAGCCCGCGAGCATGACACACGACCGAACGATGACGATCCCCCCGACCAGGCAGATGCCACGATGACCGACGCACGCACCATCCTCCGGCGCGTCGGCCTCGCGCCGAAGAAGAGCTTCGGCCAGAACTTCCTCGTCTCGCCGCACGCCGTCGACGCGATCGCGCGCGCGTGCGTGCCCGACAGCGAGCTCGGACGCCCCCGCGTCCTCGAGCTCGGGGCCGGCCTCGGCGTCCTCACGAGCGCGCTCTCGAAGCGCGCGAAGAGCGTCGTCGCGGTCGAGCGCGATCGCGATCTCGTCCCGGTGCTCCACGAGGAGCTCGCCGCCGACATCGAAGCGCAGCGCGTCCGCATCGTCGAAGGCGACGCGCAGGCCATCGATCCGCACGAGCTCCTCGGCGAGGCCGATCCCTCCTCCCCGCGCGTGCTCGCGGGCAACCTCCCGTACCAGATCACCGGACGCCTGCTCGAGCGAGCGGTCGCGCACGCCGATCACCTCGATCGCGTCGTCTTCATGGTGCAGCTCGAAGTCGCCGATCGGCTGACGGCGTCGGCAGGCACGAAGGAATACGGCGCGCTGACGGTCTTCGTTCGCGCCGCGTATCGCGTGCAGAAACTGTTCGACGTCTCACGCGGCTCCTTCCACCCGCCGCCCGATGTCACGAGCGCGGTCGTGTTGCTCGAGCCGCATCGCCCGCGCATCGCGGAGGAGACCGATCTCTTCCGCGCTGTCGTCAAAGGCGCGTTCGGTGCGCGGCGGAAGACGCTCCGCAACGCGTGGTCGCGCGTCGCCGATCCCGCCCGCATCGCAGAAGCGGCCGCGGCGGCCGGCATCTCGCTCGACGCGCGAGGCGAAACGCTCGACGTGGAAGCGTTCGCGCGCATGGCGTCGCTGCTCGCTGACGGCACGAAGGCGTCCTGACGATCAGCCCCGTGTGTGCCGGCTAGAGCCAATGCCGTTCATTTAGCCGACGTCGGTGCCGGGTCCGGGTCCGGGTCCGGATCCGGTACCGGGTCCGGGTCCGGTGCCGGCACCGGTCTCGGATCCGGGACCGGTTTCCATCTCGGGCTCGTAAAGGACGGGACACCGCTGATCGGTGATCGAGGTCCTTCTTTGCGCACGACGACGCAGGGGCGAGCCCTGGCGCGCCGGGCGTCTCGGCCCGGCTTCACCTCGGGCGCGCACCTCGCGCGCCGCCGGCCCGTTGCGGTGGCGCGTGCCGGAAGCGGATCGGACGCCGGCGTCACGCGAGCTGCGCTCTGGGTCGGCGAAGCCGGGCCGAGACGCCCGGCGACTCACCCAAGGAGCTCGCCATGCAGCTACGTAT
>JAEXCN010000104.1 GCA_023402175.1 Pseudomonadota bacterium
GTCAGAACTTGGAAGGTCACTTCAGCTCGAGCCACCGAAGCGGTGGTCTGCGGCTTCGTGCCTTCCGGGAGCCCACTCTAGATTCGTCTAGAATGAGCGTACGATTCAGTTTTCAAGGACCGAGGCATCCGGGGCGGCGTTTCGTCCCGTCTGCGTTGGGGTCGCGAATCTTACTCGCGGCTCCCGTTTCGTCAACTTCTTTTTTCGACTTTCTTCTTCGAGATTTTCTCGGCGTTTTCAACGCAGAGCTCACCTACGAAGCTGATGACGACCGACGAGCCGTAGCTCGACGAACACCATCCGTCGCCCTGCGCCTCCGTGCCTCGCGGCGTCGGGTGCGTCAGGGAGGTCGACTTCTACGTCCAGCCGGTCTGCTTGTCGAGCATTTCGTTTCGAACGTTGCGTATTTTTTTCGAGAACTCTTCCGTAGGGCCATCCCTGCTCCGCACGACGCGGTTTTTTCCGTGTCGAACGAGGCGGGGGACGGAGCCGCCTTGTTTACCGCCCCTCGCGGGAACGTCGAGCGGGACCGCACCGAACACTCGGGCGGCTTCACTCGGTCCGCTCGGATTGCTCGGAACCGCTCGGATTCACTCGGACAACTCGGAGAGGAAGCCGCCCGACTGGTGCTCCCAGAGCGCAGCGTATTGGCCGCGCGCCGCAAGCAGCTCTTCGTGACGGCCCTGCTCGACGATCCGGCCACTGTCGAGCACCACGAGTCGATCCATACGGCGAACCGTCGACAGGCGGTGGGCGATGACGATCGACGTTCGACGTCTCATCAACGTCCAGAGCGCCTCCTGGATGTGCCTCTCGCTTTCGGAGTCGAGCGCGCTCGTCGCCTCGTCCAGGATGAGTATGGGAGCATTCTTCAGGATGGCCCGAGCGATGGCGATGCGCTGCCGTTGCCCGCCCGAGAGCTTCACCCCGCGCTCGCCGACGAGCGTGTCGTAGCGGGCAGGCAGTGCATCGATGAACTCCGCGGCATGCGCGAGCTCCGCCGCGCGCCGGACCTCGGCGTCGCTCGCGCTCGGGCACCCGAAGCGGATGTTCTCCGCGATCGTCCGGTGGAACATCGCCGGCTCCTGCGGGACGGTCGCGATGTATTCGCGCAGGCAGGACTGGGCGATTCGTCCGATGTCCTGACCACCGATCTCGATCGCGCCGTCGTCGACATCCGAGAATCGGAGGAGGAGGCGCGTGAGTGTGGTCTTCCCGCCTCCCGAACGGCCCACGAGACCGACCTTTTCGCCGGGCGCGATCGTCAAATCGAAGTGGTCGAACAGCGGCGGGCGTGAGCCGTAGGCGAATCGGACGGACTCGAAGCGCACGCTCGTATCGCGCGGCGCGAACGGTTCCACGGGGTCGGGGTCGACGATCGCCGGCGGCACGAGGAGCAGCTCGGTGAATTGCGCGGCGTCCGTGAGGGCCGACTCGAGGTTCCGATAGATTCGGTTGAATTCCCACATCACGCGGGTCGAGCTCGCGAAATAGCTGAACGTCAGGAAGACGGCCTCGATGCCGATGCCGCTCCCGCGGCCGATCGCGAGCGCGACGACCAAGCCGAGGGTGTTCGTCAGCACGTACAGCGGCGAGGTGACGATATCGACGCGCGTGTTCTGGTAGTCCCACGACCGCCGCATCTTCGTCGCGAAGTCTCGGACGTTGCGAGCGTGGATCGCCGCTTCCTCCGGCTCGCGCGCGAAGGCGCGGACGGTCTCTGCGTTCGTGATCGAGTCGGCGACGTGACCGGCGAGAGCGTTGCTCGCCTCCTCACGAATCTGGACGAGGCGGTGGCGGCGGCGGATGAGCGGGCGAACGACCACGAACGTGATCGCCAGCATCGAGAGCAGGACGACCATCAGCCACGGCGAGAATCGCCAAAGCACCACGACCGCGAAGGAGACCGGCAACACGTTGCCGCCGATCGAGAACGCACACACGTCGAAGACGTCCTCGAAGCGGCGGGCGTAGCCGAGGGCTCGTTTCGTGAGCGAGCCGGCAAAGTTCTCGTGAAAGAAGCCGACGTCCTTCGCAAACAGCTCGTCCATCGCCTCGACGTGGAGAGCCGCGATCGCGTGGTATTCGAGCCGCCCGATCAGCCACGCGGCCATCCGCCAGAGGGCCTCGCCACCCAGCCAGGCGGCCGAGAGGAGGAGGACGGGGGTCGCGAGCTCCGGGATCGGCGGATGTGCATCACGCGCCAGGACGCCGAGCAGATGGGCGATCGCGAGCGGAGGGACGTAGAAGACGAAGATGTTCCCGAGCCCGGGCAAGAGGAGCGCCGGCACCGCGAGCCACGGGCGCGCTCGGACCTGACGGCCGTAGCGGCGGAGGACGAGCCGGAGCGCCGCGCGGAGCCGGTTGGGCGCCGCGTCAGAAGCATCGTGCGAGGACATGGATCAGCGGCCGAGGAGAGAGAAACTGCCGGATTCGGCGGCGTGAGCGCGCGTCGTCGACGCACGGCTCGTCTCTTGTAGCGCTTCAGCGCTCGTACCGCGAACGGAGCGGGCAGCGCACCGGCGCGGAGCCCATTCGTCCGGAGCTCGCGAAGCTCCGCGGTGCAACGCGGTTACCGCTACCGTCATCGGACGGCACATGGCAAAGACCATCCTCGTCGTCGGTTTCGGACCTGGGATCTCGAGCGCTGTCGCGGAGAAGTTCGGCTCCTCCGGCTTCTCCGTCGCGCTCGTCGCGCGTAACGAAGACAAGCTCGCCGCAGGCGTCAAAGAGCTGAAGGCGAAGGGCATCGAAGCCGCCGCTTTCGCGGCCGATGCCTCTGACCCCGCGTCGATTCGCGCGGCGGTCGCGAAGGCCCGTGCGGCGCTCGGGCCGATCACCGTCATCCACTGGAACGCCTATGGCGGCGGCGACGCGGGTGATCTCCTGACCGCCGACGCGGCCACCGTTCGAGGCGTCTTCGACGTCGCCATCGTCGGTCTCCTCGCGACCGTCCAGGAAGCGCTCCCGGATCTCAAGGAGTCCAAGGAAGGCGCCGTCCTCATCACGAACGGAATGTTCGGCGACGTCAACCCGCAGACCGACGAGATCGGCGTCACCTACAAGGCGATGGGCCTCTCCCTCGCCAACGCGGCGAAGCACAAGCTCGTGGGCCTGCTCGCCGCGCGCCTGAAGGGCGACGGTGTCTACGTCGGCGAAGTCTTGGTCGCGGGCACGATCAAGGGCACCGCCTGGGACCAGGGGAACGCGAACCTCGCGGGCTCGGACGTCGCGAACGAGTTCTGGAACCTCTACAAGGGCCGGAGCAAGGTCCGCGCGCGCATTCCTTCCTGATCCCTCGAACCGCTGCTGCGCGTCGGCCGAGTCATCGCCGACGCTGGCAACTAGTTGCCGCGTGACCGCCGCCCCGTCGTGAGCGCGGGGCGGTCTGCATTTCAGCCGATCCGCGCGAGCACCCCGAAGTGATCCGAGAGCGTGGTCGTCACGCGGCGGCCGCTGACGCGCACGTCGACGGGCTCGTCGAGGACGCGCTCACTCCGCACTCGGCCGAGACCGCGCGTGAGCACGTGGTCGATTCGCCACGTCGCCGATCCGATGCAGCCTGTGCCGAGCCCGCTCCCGCAATACGTGCCGCGCCTGTCGAGCTCGTCCGGCTGCCGGAAACCTGCAGCTTCGATCCGGTGAAAGAGCGAGCTTCCGGCCGTCATGTTCAAGTCGCCGAGGACGATGGCAGGAGCGTCCCCAGCCCTCTCGGCGATCCAGTCCACGAGGCGTGAGACCTGGGGGCCCTGCTCGGCACCGCCCGGGGAGAAGTGCGTCGCGAAGACGTGAACGTCGCCGATCTCGTCGTGCTCGATGCGTGCATGGACGGCGCCGCGCGCGTTGACTGTCGAGCGGTACGCGATCACCTCCCTGTCGAGAAGCGGATATCGCGAGAGGAGGCCAGTCCCGAACGATCCACCGTAGGCCACGAGCCCGGTGGGCGCGTCCTCGTCGGGCGTGAGCTCGTCTTCGTGAGCCAGACAGCGCGACACGATCTCGTCGAGTGTGCCGGACGGATGGCTTGCAATGCAGTTGAGGCAGCGTGACGGCATCCCGAGCGCGACGGGGACGCAGTGGGTGACGACACACTGCGCGAGAGCCTCGTCGCGAAACCCCGCGCAATGGACGTTCGCGCACGCGACGAGCGGAGCCACGTCCTCCGCAAGACAACCTCCGGTGTCCATTCGACGTGTCGGCTCGGGCCGAACCGCATGCGGCCATTGCGCCACGACGTGCGCGCGGAGCAGCTCCCAGTGCGCATCGAGCCAGAGCTCCTGCACGAACAGGAGATCGACCTCGAGCGAGCCGAGCGCGTCGATGACGAGCGGCAACCGTTCGGTGGAGAGCGGAAGCACGCCGACGGCGAGCCCCGCGTTGTAGGTCGCAACCTGAAGGGCCACGCGTCGAAGCGAAGCATCGACCGTGCCCTCGCTCGATCCCGACCTCAGGCGATGACCTGCGGGGCACTCGCGTGCAGCGCGCGGCGTCGCCACCGGCGAACGACGAACGGCGTGCCGGCCGTTCTGCGCCGCCGCCGACCAGGGACGGAGACGTCATCTTGCGCGGTCGTCGTCAGCGAAATCGAGCGATCAGTTTCGCCGGTCACCGGGATTCACCGACATGACCTCCACTCGATTCCCGTCACCGCCGACGAGCAGCTCGCGGCCTGACACGAGAAACGGCGGAGCTCATCCTTTCCCGTTCCCGGAGAAACTAGCTTGTTCACTTCGAAACCTTCGTTCCTGGTTCCCGTAGTCTCGAGCGCGCTCTTCGCGCTTGCCGCGGCGTGCGGCTCCTCTTCGCCTTCTTCTTCCTCCCCTTCCCCTTCCCCTTCGCCTTCCCCCGACTCCGGGGCCGACGGTCCTGACGGCAGCCTCGGGTCCGACGATGGCTCGTCGTCCGATCCCGAGCCGGACGGCGGGACGAAGCCGGACACGGGGGGCGCCCCTGGCGAAGGCCCCCAACTTCTCGTCCAGGGCGACGTCGTCTTGCGGGGCATGACGACCGACGAGCACGTCATCTACACGCGCAAGACGATCGACGGACAGGCGCTCGAGGCCGTGAGCGTCGAGGATGGGACCATCACGACGATCTGGGATGGGCTGTCCGCGGATGCTTCGCTCGACGTGAAGGGCAACGCAGTCGCGATCTGGACCGACGTCGGCACCGACACGGGTCTTGGCTCGTTCTCCTACTGGGTTCCGGGCAGGCCGACGCAACGGAAGGTCGCCCACCTCTCGCCGCGCGAGACATTCTGGGCGACCACGGACGGTGCGCTCATCGCGTTCGAGGCGAATGCATCGCTCGCCGACGGCGTTCCGACCTCGGCAGAGCTCGTCGTCGTGTCGACCGCGACCGGAGCGCTCACGCCGGTGCTGACCGACGCCGAACGTGTCGCGTTCGACGCGTGCGGCGGGTATTTCGGGTTTGCGGGTGACAGCCTCGTCGCCGCTTATTGTCCGCCCGACGCCACGACGGCCAAGCTCGTGACGGTGCCCAAGGTCGCGCAGCCCGCGCGACAGGTCCTCGTCGACGGCGGACTTCGGCCGATGTGGAAAGCGGACGCGACGGGCTCGAAGATCTTCGTGCTCAGCGACGAGGGTGACGAAGGACGCATCGTCTCGAACGACGGCACGCTTCCGGCGCCGTGGGTAGCGGTCGAGAAGGGAGTGCAGGATCCGTTCATGCTGCGCGACGGCAGCGCGGTCGTGTACCGGACAGGAACGACGCTCCGTCGCGCTCCGATCGGCACTCCGGGTCCGATCGTGCCGGTCTCGATCGTGAACGGGGACGTTCGCGGAATCCTCGACGTGAGCCTCGATCAGACGCGGATTCTCTATCACGCGCTCGATGGCATTCCGGTCGACACGCAGTTTCCTGACGGTGAGCGCTATTTCGATGTTCGCGCCATCGCCACGGACGCGACCGACGGCGCGCCGAACGTGCTCGTCGACACGGAGCGCGCGCTGCCTCTCAGTCTGACCGGCAGCGGCGGACACGCGCTCTACTTCTCGAAGTCGCCCAAGCTAGTCGCGGCCGCGACGGACGGAAGCGGCGATCGGTCGATGCCGCTCGACTTCAACGGCATGGACGTCGCGCCGTCGGGCTCGCACGCCATTCTGAGCGTGAATTCACGCCCGCTCGACGGGCACGTCGTCGTCGACCTGGTGCACGTCGACTTCTCGAAGAACGGAGCCGAAGCCGGCTCTCCGATGACGAAGCCGATCGCCCAGAGCATCGGCTCCGCGGGCTTCCGCTTCGCATCGAAGAACCGGCTCGTCTACGTGCATCTCGCCGCGAAGGGCCAGGGGCTCTACCGCGTCGATCTGCCCTGAGTCCGGACGAGGACGGTCGCGCGGGGGAGGCGCGACCGATCCGTCACGGCGTCACGCTCATCAACGGCACGTCGTCGAGGTTGAACGTGTAGTCGGGTCCGACGCCGGCGCCGGTGCCGGGCTCGTCGTCCTCGTCCTTGTCGCAGTACGTCCAGCTCGCGCCGTTGTCGAGGCTGAAGCGGTACAGGTACCCGTAGGTGCTCGCGGCGGGTGCCGGGAACGTCGCCTGGTACTCGTCGTTGTCGCCGTACTGCGCGCTGTACGTCGCGTTGATCCAGGTCCAGCCGCTCTCGTACTGCGGGTTCGACGTCATCGGCCCGTAGCCGACCTGCGCGAGGACGGACGCATTCGCGCCGGCCGCCTCCGTCACGCCGGCCTTACGGATCTGACCGAAGATGGTCTGCGCCGTGCCCTTCGACGTGTTGATGCTCAGCGGGGACCGCGTTGTGCAGTAGTCCGCCTCGAGCGCGCTGTCCGACTCGTTCTGCGTGATCTCGCAGATGGCCTTCGGCGACGCGCTGTTCCGCGGGCTCGGGGACCCAACGCTGAAGTCGCCCTTGTTGTTGTTCGTGTCCGTGCAGCCACTGTTAGCGCGTACCGCCGCCGTGGTCGTGCTGAGCACGCCGACCGATGACGCTCCCGTCGACGAGCCCTCGGAACAGTTGGTGGCGCCAAAGGCCACGAAGTCGACGACGCGCGACGCATCCGGGCAGGCGCCGGCCGCGAGGCTCGTTGTTCCGTTGACGAGCGCGATCTTGCCGTCCGTCGCCGAGAGCCCGAACGCGGCACCACCCGTCATAGTCAGGTCCGGGTCTGACAACGCATTGTTGCCGTTGCCAGTTCCCAGCTGCACGAGGAAGTATCCTCCGCCGGAGATGGTTCCGCTGAGCACGGCCGGCGTCGCGCTCCAGCTCGTCCCCTTCGCGGACGCGTATTGCAGCGAGAGTCCGGAGAGCTTGACCTCCGTGTTGCCGCGGTTGTGAAGGACGACGTAGTCGCTCTTGTAGGTGGCTCCATTCGATTGGCCGCCGCCGAAGACCTCGCTGATCACCACCGAGCCATCGAGGTGCCCCGCGGTCGTCGTCGTGAAGCCGGTCGGAGACGTGTACTCCGCAGGGAGCGCCCCGTTCGTTGCGCTCGTCGCGACCGTGGTGACGCGGACCTTGTACGTGCGGTTCACGAGGAGGCCCGGCCGCGCCGTGAACGTCGCCACCTTCTTGTCCGCCGACATCTCCGGCGCCGCTGCCGAGAGCGCGATACAGCTACCGAAGTCGTCGAGCGAGACCTGGATCGAGCCCGCGCAATCACCGGCCGTGGTCTGCCCCGTGAGCGTCGCGGGGTTCATCGCCTCCGTGAACGTCACCGCGATGGTCGTGCGTGCGATCGCCGTCGCACCGTCCGCAGGCGTCGTGCCCACGACGCCCGGCCCCGTCGCGATGCAGCTACCGTTGCCGTCGCAGCTGGTCCCGCCGTTCTGGTTGCAGGTCGTCCCCGCGTCCGCAGGCGCTTGCACCGGCGCGCCGGACGAGCACGCGCTCGTCGTGCACTGGTTGCCGTCGTCCGCCGGCACGTCGCCGTCGTCATTGTTCGAGACGGGCGACTGACTGGTGCCGTCACATTCGAGGACCTGGCAATCACCCGCCGTCTGCAATGCCGCCGGAAGGGTCTGCGCCCCCGCCGCGGCGAAGCCGCACGTTCCGGCGTTGCACGTAGCGGCCTGGCACGCACCACCGGTCGGGCAGTCCGTGTCCGAAAGGCAGCTCACGCACGAGCCCGCCTCGTCGCAGACCGATCCGCCGTTCTCGTTGCACGTCGTCCCGGCTTGAGCCGGCACCTGCGTTGGCGACTGGCTCGTGCCGTCACATACGAGCACCTCGCAATCACCCTCCGTCTGCGATTCCGCCGGGAGGGTCTGCGCCCCCGCCGCGACGAAGCCGCACGCTCCGGCGCTGCACGTCGCGACCTGGCACGCACCGCCGCTCGGGCAGTCCGCTTCCGTGAGGCAGCTCACGCACGAAGAGCTCCCGTCGCAGACCGATCCACCGTTCTGGTTGCACGGCGTCCCGGCGACAGCCGGCACGGACCCCGGCGCGCCGTTCTGGCAGGTCGCGACCGTGCACTGATTGCCGTCGTCGGCCGGCAGGTCAGAATTGTCCGACGCGTTCGAGATGATGTTGCCGTTGCCGTCGCACTGGTCCGATTGACAGTCGCCCTTCGTCGGGTTCGCGACGACGTGGCCCGAGGCCACGTTGCTCGTGCCGCAGACGCCGTCGGTGCAGGTGAACTTCATGCACGCCGTGTCCGTACCGCAGTCGCTCGCCGCGACGCACTGCACACAGCCGCCGGCGCCGTCGCACTTCGTGCCGCCGTTCTGGCTGCACGCCTCCCCCGCCGCGACGGGCGGGTGGGACGGGACGCCGGCGGAGCAGACGTCGTTCGTGCAGGCGTTGTCGTCGAACGGAACGTCCGTGTCGTCAGGGACGTTCGCCGCGATGTTGCCGCTCTCGTCGCACCGATCCGACCGGCAGTCGCCCACCGTCGGGTTCGCGACCACGGTCCCGGCTCCAGCGTTGTTCGAGCCGCAGACGCCCGAGGTGCACGTGAACGTCTTGCACGCCGTGTTCGTACCGCAGTCGCTCGCCTCGACGCACTGCACGCAGGCGCCGTTACCGTCGCACTTCGTGCCGCCATCCTGATTGCACGCCGATCCCGCGTGAGCCGGCGGATTCGACGGAACACCGGCGGCGCAGACGTCGTCGGTGCACGCGTTGCCGTCGTTCGGGAGGTCCGTGTCGTCGATCACCGTCACGATGTTGCCGGAGCCGTCGCATTGCGACTTGTGGCAGTCGCCGCCGACCTGCGTGCCGGCCAAGGTTCCCGCGCTGACGAAGCCGAAGCCGCACTGCCCGTTGGTGCACGTCGCGACCTCGCAGGCGTTCGCCGGTTGCGGGCACGTCGCCGCCGTCAAGCACGCGCCAGGAGCGAGGCAAACGCCCTGCACGCAGGTATCGGACACACAGTCGCTCGCGCCGTCGCACGGCTTGCCATCCTCGAGCTTCCCGCAGATGCCGCCCGAGCACGTCCCGCTCGCGCAGTCCGCGTTCACGGTGCACGTGAAGCCGGGCGCCACCTTGCAGGTGTCGTTCTCCGTCTCGCCGGTGCAGCGCTCGTCCACGGCGCAGACCGTGCCGTTTCCGCAGGCGCAGCTCTTCGTGCCGCCGCCATCGACGCAGCTCGGAGCGCGGCCGTTCGTGCAGTCCGCGTTGCTCGCACACGTGCACGCGCCGTTCGAACAAGCCGAGCCCCAGCCGCCGCTCGTGCAGTCGGCGGTCGTCGTGCACTGCTCGCAGTTGTTCGTCGCGTCACACGCCGCCTGGCCCGGGTTGCAATCGACGCCCGTCGCGCAGGCGACGCACTTGCCCGCGTTGCAGACGTGCGAGTAGCACTGCGTGCTCGAGGTGCACGTGGCTCCGTCCGCGAGGAGCCGAACGCACGCATTCGTGGAATCGCAGTAGGTGCCGGCGACGCAGTCGGTGTCGGCCGCGCAGCTCGTCTTGCAGCTCGTAGCGTCGGCGCAGATGAAGTTGCCCGCGCACGCATTGCTCGTGACCGAAGGAACGCACGTCCCCGCGCCGTTGCACGCCGACGCGCCCGTGAGCGTCGCCGACGCGTACCGACCTGCCGACACCGCGCCGTTCGCGCACGCCGCCGGGCCGCACAACGTCGTCGCGTCGTACGTCTGGCACGTGCCGCCGGTGCAGACTCCATTCGTCCCGCACGACGCTGCGCCCTCATCAGGGCACGCGGTCGCGCAGCAGACGCCGCCGACACAGAAGCCCGAAGAGCAGTCGCCGTCGTCGTCGCATCCCGCGCCGTTCTCGCCGCCCGGGTCGACCTCTGCGTCGCCTGCGTCGGGATCGCTCGCGTCGACAGAGGCGTCGCCGATGTCGTCGGAGCCGGCTTCGGCGTCGGCGCCCGCATCATCCACGCGTGCGTCGGCGGCGTCCGCGTCGAGCGAAGCGTCGCGCGGGCCGGTGTCCGGGTCGTCGCTCGGCGAATCGCGGCCCGTGTCGCGAGACGCGTCGCCGGGGGGCGCGCTCCCGTCGGCGGTATCGCCGCCTGGCGATGTGTCGTCGCTACTGCAGCCGGCGCTAATGGCGGTGAGGCAACTGGAAAGGGCGAACAGCAAAAGGGCGGCGCGCACGCTGCGGACAGGCGAGGGCATTGAGCGTCGGAGACTAGCTATATCGGTCGGTCGAGTTCAACGGCTTCAAGGGAATAAAATCGATATTGGTCTCACCTTGCGCCGAACACGCGTACCCCACGCGGTGTCTCATGTCTCACGAGCGTCACGAGCTCGTGACGCGATCGCCAACACCTCCGAGCACCTCGGACGTTACCTCATGCACGCGGGCCATTCGCGTGGGTAGCTCGTTACGCGCTGGGCTGGACAGCCGCCGGCCGATCCCTCAAGACAGCTTCGGTGGCGACGCGCGCGAACAAGCCCTCGGGCGGCAAACATGGTTTGGAGAATCGAACCAAGCCCGCGCGTCCGTTCGAGCGCGTGTGGAGCATCGTGAAGCGGATCCCACGCGGGCGCGTTGCCACCTACGGGCAGATCGCCGAGCTCATCGACCGCCGCCTCACGCCCGTCGGCGTCGGATGGGCGATCCGGGCCGCGCCTCCGGGATCAATCCCGTGGCACCGTGTCGTCAACGGACGGGGCGGGATCTCGACGGACGGAGAACACCCGGGTCTTCAGCGCGCGATGCTCGAGGCCGAAGGGGTGCGCTTCGACGCCGACGGCTGCATCGACCTTGCCCGGACAGCCTGGCGCCCTCGCCTCCCGTGAGCCGTATTGCATAGGGCTGGCACGCGGCGACCGAGCCTTCAGGCTCAATGATCCGCGGGCGGAGGCGACGCAACCGAGGGGCACGCCCACGTCTTGTTCGAGCAGAAGCAGAGCGGCGGCTCGGTCAGCGCCGAGACGGGTGAGATGTCGCTGAGTCGGCCCGTGAAGCGGCAGGTCGCGCCTTCCTTCACGCAGGGAACGCCCGACTCCACCGGGCCCTTGCACGGATCCTCGGACGACGCATCGTGAGAGCTCGTCGGTTGCTGCTTGCCACATCCGAGCGTCACCGCGCCGATGAAGACGAATACGAGGACGAGCGCGCGAGTCATTCCCGCAAGGATACGAGCAGAGAGCATCCCGGGAAATCGTGCGCTGCGGGCTTCGCCGGCGAAGGTTGACGTCGTCGGTATGCTCATCGGCCTTCGCTTCACCGGATCCTCATCGTACATGGCGACGCGTCCAGTACGGGCGTGGTAGTCGTCCCCGCGATGCGTCCGTTGCTCGACCCGCTGCGCTACGGGCTGCGCGCTCTCGACGAGATGGCGCGCGAGCAGGCGAGCGTCGCGCCCCCGCCGCCGTCGCGGGCCGAGCAATTCTCCCCTCACCCGGTGCTCCGCCCGTCCGCGCGGGACGGCGCCGCGTTCTCGCTCCGGCTCTTCAGTGACGCTGCCGACGATGCGACGGCGCTCGTCCTCGGCGATGCCACGTCGCAGCGCTTCGAGCCGATCCCGCCGCGCGCGGCGTCGCTC
>JAEXCN010000027.1 GCA_023402175.1 Pseudomonadota bacterium
TCCAGCTGGTGCCGGCGAGCTCGGCAGGGACAGTCGACGCTGTCGAACCGCCGCCCGAGGATGTGCCGGGCGATCCGGATGACTGCCCGTCACCCGACGACGAAGCGGGCGTCCCGTTCGGATCCCCGCTCCCCCCGCCGGGCTCCTTCGAGGTCGTCGTGACCGTGCATCCTGTCAGTCCCACCGCGAACACGAACGCGAGCCGCGCCAAGCTTTGCATGCTCGAGAACATCTCATCGAGCTGCCAACCTCGCCATGAGCATCTGCGCGGTTAACCCGAACGGGTGACGCCGGCGTCCACGCGAGTGAGCTCGACCATGCCGGCGCACCCGCACTCGGGAAGAAGGTTTCTCGTGCGCGCGAGAGAGACGGAAGGCGGCAGCAGCCTCCGACGTCGGCTTTACCGGCCGAGCTTCCTGAGCTAGCCGCCCGTTCCGCCCTGCGGTACTGGCGAACAATGCGCGAACTGCTGGCTGCCTCCATGGGACCGATCGAGTTCTCGGACCTGCGCGCCCACCTCACGCGTGGCGCGGTGATCGTCGTCGATCGGTCGCTCGACCTTCTCGACGTAGGCGAGGCAGTGGCTCGCGATGACAAGGCGCTCGTCGCCGCATGGATCGAAGCGCGTCTCATCGGAAAGCCGTCGCTCGAGACGATCGAGCGATGGTCGAAGACCGAGGGCCCGGCTTGGGTGTCGCTGATCGTGCAGCCGTTCGTTCTCCTCCACGAAGGCCTCGAGCCGAGCGCGACTGCGTCCAACTGATGCGCGGTCGGTGACGGAGAGGCGCGCTCGTACACACGACGAGCTCACTCGACGACCCCAGCCATCGGCAGCGAGCAGCGCGACGCTTTCTCATCACGAGCTCGAGAAGCGATTGCGTGGCCGCTGACTGAAGACGCCGACACGAGGCACGGGATCCGCATGCTTCGAGTCATCGCGGAGCCTTGCATTGTGTCGGCTCGGCATTGCGCGATGCGCGTGAATCGATGAGCCACCCGGTGAGCGACCAGACCGATACACGGATGGACCGCACAGGCGCGCCCGTCATTCGATTCGTTCGACACTTCGATGATCTCCGCTTGGACGACGTCGCCCTCGTCGGTGGCAAGAACGCGTCTCTCGGCGAAATGATCTCGGCGCTCACGCCGCTCGGGGTGCGTGTCCCTCGCGGCTTCGCGCTGACCGCGGACGCCTACCGCGAGCACCTCGCCGCGTCCCATCTCGAAGGCCCGATCGACGAGGTGCTGCGCGGCGTGAAGAAGGACGAGGTCGAAGATCTCGTCCAGCGCTCGGCGCGTGTCCGCGAGCTCATCGAGCATGCGCCTCTTCCGGCGCGCGTCGTTGCCGAGCTCGACGCGTCCTACCGACTGCTCTCCGAAGAGTATGGCGACACGGCGACCGACGTCGCGGTGCGCTCGTCCGCGACGGCGGAAGACCTGCCGGGCGCGAGCTTCGCGGGCCAGCTCGAGAGCTTCCTGGACATCCGAGGGTTCGCCGCGCTGGAGGAGTCCGTCCGCCGCGCGTTCGGGAGCGCGTTCACGCCACGTGCGATCAGCTACCGGGTCGACATGGGATTCGACCACATGAAGGTCGCGGTCTCCGTCGGCGTCCAGAAGATGGTTCGCTCGGATCTCGCGAGCGCGGGCGTCATCTTCACGCTCGACCCCGACAGCGGGCATCGCGGTGTGATCGTCATCACATCGAGCTGGGGACTGGGCGAGAGCGTCGTGCAGGGACGTGTCGTGCCGGACCAGATCCTCGTTCACAAGGCGACGCTCGAGCGAGGCTTCCGGTCTCTCGTCTGGAAGAAGATCGGGTCGAAGGAGACGAAGCTCGCTCACGATGAGGTCGTCCCCGACTTGCTCACGGCCTTCCCGGTGCCGCCCGCGGATCGGGAGCGTCTTTCGCTCTCCGACGACGAGGCGCTCGAGCTCGCGCGCTGGGCCCTCCGGATCGAGCGGCACTATTCGGAGCTGCGCGGTCGCCCGACGCCGATGGATGTCGAATGGGCGAAGGACGGGCTGACTGGCGAGCTCTTCGTCGTGCAGGCGCGTCCGGAGACCGTGCACAGCCAGAAAGCGACGTCGACGCTTCGCCTCTACGAGCTCCGCGGTGACGCGCCCGTGCTCGTCACGGGGCTCGCGATAGGCGACGCCGTCGCGACGGGACGAGCGAACGTCATTCGTGACCCGAAGGAGGTCGGACGGTTCCGGCCGGGAGAGGTGCTCGTCACGCAGGCGACCGATCCCGATTGGGAGCCCGTGATGAAGACGGCAGCTGCCATCGTCACGGAGCGGGGAGGAAGGACGTCGCACGCGGCCATCGTCGCGCGCGAGCTCGGATTGCCGGCGATCGTCGGGGCGAAGAACGCGATGACCGAGATCGCGAGCGGTGCGCCCGTCACGGTCTCGTGCGCGGAGGGGGAGGTCGGCTCCGTCTACGCCGGTGAGCTGCCGTTCGACGTCGAAGAGGTCGACGTCTCCGCCCTCGTGCATCCGCGGACGAAGATCATGCTCAACGTCGGCAATCCCGAGCGTGCGCTCGCGCTCGCGATGCTTCCCAGCGACGGCGTCGGCCTTGCTCGGATGGAGTTCGTGTTTGCAGGTTGGGTCGGCGTCCATCCGCTGGCGCTGACGCGGTTCGAGAGCCTTTCGCCGGAGCTGAAGTGTGACGTCGAAGCCGTCACCCGGGGGTATGCCGACAAGACGGAGTTCTTCGTCGACCGTCTCTCGCAAGGCATCGCGACGATCGCGGCCGCGTTCCATCCGCGTCCGGTGATCCTGCGCTTCAGCGACTTCAAGACGAACGAATACGCTCACCTCGTCGGCGGCGCGCCGTTCGAGCCGCACGAGGAGAACCCGATGCTCGGTTGGCGCGGCGCGAGCCGATACTACGACCCCGGGTACAAAGAGGGATTTCTCCTCGAGGTGGCCGCGGTCCGTCGTGTGCGCGAGTCGATGGGGCTCGCGAACCTGGCCTTGATGATCCCGTTCTGCCGCACACCCGACGAAGGAGCCCGCGTCCTCGAGACGATGCGCGAAGGAGGCCTCGTGCGCGGAGAGTCTGGGCTCGAAGTCTACGTGATGGCCGAGATCCCATCGAACATCGTGCTCGCCGATCGCTTCGCCGAGCTCTTCGATGGATTCTCGATTGGCTCGAACGATCTCACTCAGCTCACGTTGGGGGTCGACCGCGACTCGACCTCTGTGACGCGTCTCTTCGACGAGCACGACGAAGCGGTGCTCCGATCGTTCGAGCACCTCCTCGACGTCGCGCATGCCCGACGACGCAAAGTGGGGATCTGCGGACAGGCGCCGAGCGACTATCCGGAGCTGGCTGCGTTCCTGGTGGAGAGAGGGATCGACTCTCTCAGCCTCAGCGCGGATGCGCTCCTTCGAACGATGAAGCGCGTGCTCGACGTCGAGCACGAAGCGGCGTCGGACGAACGTCGCGCCGAGCATCAGCCCCACTTCGTGTAGCCGACGTGACGGAGCCCGCGTCGCGGCTCGGCGCGTGCCCTCCCGAAGCGCCTCGGCTAGGGACTCTGAACGTGCGATCGTGACGCCCAGGTTCGTTGCCGTAGACGCCATGAGCACTGCGCTCGTCATTCGCCTGTTTCGCCTCGCCGGGATGGACGCCCACAAAGGGATGCCCATCGTTCGCGCGTTGGCGCGCTGCCCGCGCGAACGACTCGTTCGCATCGTGACCTGGTGTGCCTGGGAGGGTCGCCAAGGCCTGGGAGCGACGAACGAGCGCCTCGCTGGCGTTCGCGCGCTCGCGCGGGGATGGGACGACTATTACTCGACGACGACACTTCCGAGTGGGGCGGCGCTCGTGAACGTCGAGTCCCCGGGCGAGCGAGGTGTTGCGCTCGTCAACCGGCCCGGCAGGATCGGCCGGGGCTGGTGGAAAGCGGACGTGATGACGCGCGGTCCGGTGCGAGCCGAGATCGAGCTCGGCGCCTGGTGGCTGGGGAGCATCGCCGGATGCGTGGTGCACGACGATTGCGTGGCCATTCCCGAGCTCGGACTGGCGTGCGCCGCGTCTGCGCGACCGTAGGTCCTCGCCGGCTCACATGGGACGCGGCTCGGACGAGCGTGCTCGATCCGATGGCTGGTACCCGAAACGCGGCCAAGCCGTTGGCGCCCGCGGACGCCCGTGTGGGTGCATGTTCGCTGCCAGTGCGTCATCCGTTCGGCCGACACACTTTGCGTGATGAAACGACCTCCGACGGTGCCTTTACAAGGTGGCATGAGGAGCGAAGCCATGGACACGACGACGATGCATGATCTCGACAAGGCAGATCGGCTGCTCGGGTCGGCGAACGACACGGCCATCGATATCGCGATGGCATCGCTCCAGCGCGGAGTCGACATCGCGCGCGCGTGCGCGATCGCCGCGGAGGGATTCGAAGGGAAGGGGATGGCTGCCGATGCGCTGACCTTCTTCGACCGGAGCCTCGCGGCTGCGCCTTCGGCCCGCGCGTACGCGGGGCGTGGGATGCTCCGGCGTTCGCGGGGCGAGAACGACGAGGCGGCCGACGACTTCACGCGGGCGCTCGCGCTCGATCCGATGTCGGGGCCCGCGCTGCTCGGATTGGGCAGCCTTCTCGCAGCCAGGGGCGAGGCCGACGCCGGGCTCGCGACCCTGACACGTGCGGCCGAGATCGAGGCGTTTCGTGCACGGGCGCTCGTCGAGCGGGCAAAGGTCCATCTTGCTGCGGATCGAACCGCCGAGGCAGAGCGCGAGCTGCTGCTCGCGGCTGACCTGGGCCACATCGGTGCAGCGGGGCATCTGGCGAACAACGGCGCCGATACGAGCGCATGGAGCGGAAAGGCGCTCCTCGCATTGGCCGACTACCACGCCGGCCTCGAAGAGCCCGATGCCGAGGCCGAAGCTTCCGCGCTCGAACAGGCGATCGAGAAGCTCGAAGGCAAGGCGAAGCACGATGCACTCATGATGCGTGCGCGAAGCCAACGTTCGAGCGGAGAGTACGACGATGCGATCGCCACACTCCGCCGCGCCGTGGCGCTCGATCCGAACGGACCGGCTTCGGGCGAGATCGCGCGGACGCTCTTCTTCGGCAACCGCAATCGCGAAGCGAAGGCAGCGGCACGGGAGGTACTCGCCACGAACGCGCAGGCGTTCGAGCCTCATCGGACGCTCGGCGAGCTTCATGCCGAGGAGGAGCGTTTCGAGGACGCCATCGCTGCGCTCGACCGCGCTCTGGCCCTCGCGCCGCCGCATGCCGTCGCGGTGACGCAGCTCCTTCGTGGGCGCGTCCTCTCTGCGCTCGAGCGTGAAGACGACGCGCGAGCGGCGTTCCTCGCCGCCGAAGCAGCGGGGAGCTCGCAAGGCAGGGAAGAGCGGCGCGAGCGCTTCGGGGCGGAGACGGGTTCGGATTTCTTCGACGAGGGGCTCGAGCACCTGGATGCAGGTGACTGGGAGTCGGCGCTAGAGCCGTTCGAGCGGGCGGCCGAGCTCTTTCGCGCGGCAATGCGTGCGCCCGGCGATTTCGCGGCGCGCCAGCTCGCGAACGTCCTCACGAACCTCGGCAACGGCTATCGACAAAACGGCGACATCGAAAGCGCTCTCTGCGTGCTCGAAGAAGCGACACGCGCGCGACCGACGGGATTCGATGCCTTCGTGATGTTCGGCAACGTCCTGCGGAATGCCGCGCTCCCCGACGGCGCGGTCGTGACCGTCGAAGGAGAGGCGCTCCCCGACGCGAAGGCGCGATTGCGGAAGTCGATCGACCTCTACGATCGCGCAGTCTCGCTTGCTCACGGCTCGCCGTACGCGCATTACAACCGCGGCCTCGCCCGTCAGACCGCGGGACTTTGGCGCGAGGCGGTGGAGGACTTCGAGCGTGCGCTCGCCTACACCGATCCGTCGAAGCGCCAGGACGCGGTGTTCAACATCGTCAAGTCGACGTGGAAGGCCCGCGCGTTCGAAGCGGCACGCGAGCGATGCGCCGCGCTCGACACGAACGAAGACCTCGAGACGGCGACACGGAGGAACATCGAAGCGCTCGTCCGGCGACAGCCACGCTACGAGGGCGACCTGATGCTCCGCCGCTTTGGCGGGGCGCTCGACACGATCATCGAGCTTCGGACGCAGGCGCCCAGCGTCGCCCCGGACGCTTTTCCGTTTCGCTTCTACGGCGTCCGCCCCGAGGACTGGGCGCCCGGCAGCAACATGGGTCACCAGTACCGTCTCCGCTTCCGTGAGGCGCCCGGCGCCGCGCAGCGCGAGCGGATCGCGAAGTCCGTCACTCGGGAGTGGAGCGTCCTGGACGACGGATATGGCTCAACGTGGAAATGGTCGGGACCGTTCGTGGAGATCACGATCGGCGAGCAGCACTCCGGTGCGTACGACGAGTTCTTCGGAGAGGTGATCGAGCTGATGAAGACGATTCACGCCGTCGCACCGCTCGATGAGGTCGTGTCTATGAATGCGCAGTCGCTGTCGAGCGGGGACACGGAAGACGAGGCCTGGGAGCGCTGGTCGCTCGGCATCGCGCCGCTGCCGACGCCTCATCCGTTCCCGGACGATGGCGCGCTCTTCTTCTCCGCTTACGGCGAGGTCGGACAGTGGCCGGAGCCGCACGAAGACGCGGCCTTCGACGCCGTCCGCACAGCCGCCCTGTGCGAACGGGACGGCGAGGAGGACGACGAGGACGAAGACCAAGATGAGGACGCGGAGGACGACGAGGACGAGGAGGACGACGAGGACGAGTGACGATCAAGCCTTACGCTTGCGCTTAGTCCCATCGGCGTTCAACCTCGACGCGTGCCCGTTGAGGACGAGGACCAAGGAACGCAGCGCTCCGTCACGGCGCGTCGCCGACAGCGATCATCCGTAGCGTGTGCGCCCCGAGCGTCAGCTGACCACGAGCAAGACGCCGAGCAGTCGTCCGCATGCAGCAGGTCGCATCGTTCTCCTCCCACTCCTCGCGGCCGCACGGCGGCCAAACAGGCCTTTGATGCGCGGCCTCAGCGTCGCGTTGCGACGCGCGATCTCGCACGCGCAGACCTTTACATGGACCGCCTTCGTTCGATAGATCGACGCTCATGACCGGGGCCCCTTCCGGGGACACATCGTTGGTGCACGACGGCCCCGCGGCGAACGCGATGCGCCCGGGCCGAGAGAACGGCACCGCGATGGTTGGCGACGAGGTCGGCTCCGGCGGCCCGAAGAGCCGCGTGCGTCAGCTGCTTCGGTTCGTGCATCTTGCGCTCGCGATCGCGACGGTCATCGTCTGCGCGGGCATCGCGCTCCCCGGACGGGCAAGCGCGAGCTTCGTCGCGGCCACCTTCGTCACGGCGTCAGAGACCGAAAGCGCCGCGCGCGGTCTTCCGGCGTCCGAGCCGCTGCGACACTGGCAAGCTTGCGAAGACGGGCCTGCGGTCGACTTCAAGGCCGTCGAATCCGACTGCGAGGATGACGGGCAGCAAGACCGGCACTGTGACGTACCCGAGAGCCTCGCGCTGTCGTTCGGGTACGTTCCGGGGCCCTCCGGTCCCGACGCCGCCTGGCGTGGTGAGCTCGGGATCGACCCGTCGCGCTTCGCAGCGGGCAGCGGGCTCCCTCGAGGACCGCCCGCGTAGCGGGACGTCCAACATCGATCCGCCACAGCTGCCGTGCGTCCGTGATCTGGCGCGGCGCGCGCTGACGTCGGCGTCGTGATGGATGGATCCTGTCCGCCGCGCATTCGCCACGCGCGAGTGCTCGTGGCAGGGCATTCCTGCACGCGCTGACCGCGCGCTTCGCATCGTCGATCCGGGCTCGGCTCGCCGTGGCCCCCGTGCGCCGTGCGCTCGCTCGGCCTCGAAGCATCACCGATCCGTCGTGAGCCGGAGATCGCCGGCCCACCTTCACCCATTCACGCTTCCAGGACGATTCGCGTCCGGAAGGACCGTCGTCCCTTGGCGGCGGAGCTCAGACGAAGACAGGAACCATGTACCGACTCCCGACGCATCTCGTCTTGTTGGCGGCCATCTCGACGTTCGGCTGCCACGGTGAACACCAGCCACACCCGGAGGAAGGAAAGTTCCTCGTGACGAGCCCTCTACGCACGGACACGGAGCTCACCAGAGACTACGTGGCCCAAATCCGCGCGATTCAGCACATCGAAGTGCGTGCCCTCGAAAAAGGCTATCTGCAAGGGAGCTTCGTCGACGAGGGGCAGCGCGTGTCGAAGGGCACGAAGATGTTTCAGATCATGCCTCTCGTCTATCAAGCAGAGGTGCAGAAGGCGAACGCGGAAGCGGAGCTCACGGAAATCGAGCTCAGTAACACGAAGCTCCTCGCCGACAAGAACGTCGTCTCTCCGAACGAGCTCGCCCTGGCCAAAGCGAAATTGAACCAGGCAAAGGCCCAGGTGGCGCTCGCGTCGACGCACAAGTCGATGACCGAGATACGAGCGCCCTTCGACGGCATCATGGGGCGCTTCCACGTGCGAATGGGCAGCCTGGTCGACGAAGGGGACCTGCTGACGACGCTCGCCGACAACAGCACGGTGTGGGTGTACTTCAACGTCAGCGAGGCCGAATACCTGAAATACAAATCGCAGCCGGAAGGTGCGAAGTCCACGGCGGTGAAGCTCCGCATGGCGGACGGAGAGATCTTCGACGAGGCCGGCAAGATCGAAACGATCGAGGCGGATTTCAACAACGAGACGGGCAATCTTGCGTTTCGAGCGTCGTTTCCCAACCCCAAGGGGCTGCTCCGACACGGCGAGACAGGCAAGGTCTTGATGACTGTGCCGATCAAGAACGCGCTCGTCATTCCGCAGAAGGCAACGTTCGACGTCCTGGACAAGAAGTTCGTATTCGTGATCGACGAAAAGAACGTCGTCCGATCGCGCCCCATCACCGTCTCCGCGGAGTTGCCGCAGGTCTACGTCGTCGAGAAGGGGATCGACGAGCACGACAAGATCCTCCTCGACGGCCTGCGAAAGGTCAGAGACGGAGCCGTGATCCAGGTGGATTACAAGCAGCCGTCCGACGTGCTCGCGCATCTGGAGGTACCGGCCGAATGAGCGCGACCACGAAATTCATGCGCCGCCCGGTGCTGGCGATCGTCCTGTCCATCGCGCTCGTCTTCCTCGGCGTGATCGCCATGCGGTCGCGCCCGGTATCGCAGTTTCCCGAGATCTCGCCCCCTCGAGTCATGGTCTCGCTCGCCTTCCCAGGAGCCAGCGCCGACGTCCTCGTCCAGTCCTCGCTCATCACTTTGGAGCGCGCCATCAATGGCGTTCCGGGCATGAGCTACATGACCTCCGACGCGACGAGCGCCGGCGAGGCGACGATTCAGGTCATCTTCGAGCTCGGGACCGACGAGAACCAAGCCGTCGTCAACGTCAAGAACAGAGTCGATCAGGTCCTCAATCGACTCCCGCCTCTCGTGCAGCTGGAAGGCGTCGTCGTCAACAAAGTGCAGCCCAGCATGTTGATGTACGTCAACCTGTACAGCGAGGAGAAGTCTGCCGATCAGAAGTTTCTATACAACTTCGCAAATGCGAACCTCTTGCCCGAGCTCACTCGCGTCAAGGGAATTGCGCAGACCCGTATCCTTGGATCTCGCCAGTACGCCATGCGCGTCTGGCTCAATCCAGACAGGATGCGGGCTTACAACATCTCCACCGAAGAGGTGATGAAAGCCATCGACGAGCAGAGCGTCATCGGGCGCCCCGGAAGGCTCGGACAGGCCACGGGAAAGCAGGCGCAGGCCTTGGAGTACGTCCTGACCTACGAGGGCAGGTACAACAAGCCGGAGCAATACGAGAACATCATCCTTCGAGCCAATCACGAGGGCGAGATACTTCGCCTCAAGGACGTTGCGAGCATCGAGCTCGGAAGCGAGTTCTTCGACATCTATTCCAACCTCGATGGCCATCCTTCCGCGGCCATCGTGCTGAAACAGACCTACGGAAGCAACGCGAGCGACGTCATCGCAGACGTGAAAGCCAAGCTGCAGGAGCTCAAGAAGAGCTCGTTCCCTGCGGGCATGGATTACAAGATCAGCTACGACGTCTCTAGCTTCCTCGACGCCTCAATCGAGAAGGTCGTCCACACCCTGGGGGAAGCGTTCGTCCTCGTGGCCCTGGTCGTCTTCGTCTTCTTGGGTGACTGGCGCTCCACGCTCATCCCGACCCTGGCGGTTCCCGTGTCGCTCGTCGGGACCTTCATGTTCATGCAGGTGTTCGGGATCACGATCAACCTGATCACGCTGTTTGCGCTCGTCCTAGCGATCGGCATCGTCGTCGACAACGCCATCGTCGTCGTCGAAGCAGTGCACGCGAAGATGGCGGAAGAGCATCTGTCGCCGTTCAACGCCACCACCAAGGTCCTCGGCGAGATCAGCGGTGCGGTCATCGCGATCACTCTGATGATGACCGCCGTATTCGTGCCCGTGGCGTTCATGAGCGGGCCAGTCGGGATCTTCTACCGCCAGTTCGCGATCACGATGGCCACGTCCATCGTCCTCTCTGGAGTGGTCGCGCTGACGCTCACGCCCGTGCTCTGCGCGATGATCCTGAAGAACGAGCACGGAAAGCCGAAGAGGCGTACGCCGATCGGCATGGCGCTCGATGCGTTCAACCGTGCGTTCGAACGCGTGACAGGCGTCTACGTCGGAGGGCTCGAGCGCATCGTCGATCGCAGAGTCTTCACCTTCGGCCTGCTCCTGTCCTTCGCCGTCGGAATCTTCGGGGTGAACAAGGTCCTTCCTGCTGGCTTCGTGCCCAGCGAGGACCAGGGAATGATCTACGCGATCGTCCAGACGCCTCCGGGGACGACCCTCGAGCGAACGAACGACGTCGCGCGAGAGCTACAGGGCATCGCCGAGAAGGTGGAGGGGGTCGAGACGGTGTCTTCCCTCGCGGGTTACGAGATCCTGACCGAAGGACGCGGCTCGAACGCGGGAACGTGTCTCATCAGCCTCAAGGGGTGGACCGAACGCAAGCACTCCGTCACGCAGATCATCGAGGAGCTCGAAGAGAAGTCGAAGGACATCGGCGCGGTCGTCGAGTTCTTCGAGCCTCCGGCCGTACCGGGGTACGGCGCCGCGAGCGGGTTTGCGCTCCGGCTCTTGGACACGAACAACGAGACGAACTACCAGGAGTTCGATCGCATCAACAAAGAGTTCATGGATAATCTGCACAAGCGCAAAGAGCTCACCGGGCTCTTCACGTTCTTTGCAGCGAACTATCCGCAATACGAGCTCGTGATCGACAACGAGCTGGCAATGCAGAAGGGCGTGTCGATCAAGAGCGCCATGGACAACCTCGACATCCTGATCGGCAGCACCTACGAGCAGGGCTTCATCCGGTTCGGGAACTTCTTCAAGGTGTACACGCAGGCGGCCCCGGAATTCCGGCGCATGCCGTCGGACGTTCTGAGCCTCTACGTCAAGAACGACCGGGGCGAGATGGTCCCGTACTCGGCGTTCATGACCCTCAAGAAGACCCAGGGCCCGAACGAGATTACTCGTTACAACATGTACAATTCCTCGGCGATCCGCGGTGAGCCCGCAAAGGGCTATACGAGCGGAGATGCGATCCAGGCGGTCAAGGAGGTGGCCGCGCAGACGTTGCCGCGAGGCTATGACATCGCGTGGGAAGGTCTCTCCTTCGACGAGGCGAAACGAGGGAACGAGGCCCTCTACATCTTCCTGGTCGTCCTCGCATTCGTGTACCTGGTATTGGCTGCGCAATACGAGAGCTTCCTGCTTCCACTCGCGGTCGTTCTGTCGTTGCCCGCCGGCGTGTTCGGCTCCTTGTTCTTGCTACGTGAGCTCGGACTCGCGAACGACATCTACGCCCAAGTCGGCCTCGTCATGCTCGTCGGCCTCCTGGGCAAGAACGCGGTGCTCATCGTCGAGTTTGCGGTCCAGAAGCACCGAGAAGGCATGTCCATCGCGGAGGCGGCCATCGCAGGCGCCAGGACACGTTTTCGTCCGATCTTGATGACGTCGTTTGCGTTCATCGCCGGCCTCGTCCCTCTGGTCGTGGCCACTGGCCCGGGCGCCGTCGGTAACCGGACGATCGGCGCGTCGGCGCTCGGAGGGATGCTGTTCGGCACCATATTCGGCGTGGTCATCGTCCCCGGTCTGTACTTCATCTTCGGAAAGCTCTCGGAAGGTAGGAGTCTGATCCGAGACGAAGAAGACGAACCCCTCACCGAGGATGTGGCTCACCATGTCTAGGACACGGTTGTCGTCGTCGGTCGTCGTGCTGGCGTGTCTCTGCGCGTGCGCGATCGGCTGTGCCCCTTCTTTGAAGGGAAACGAGCCGAGGGAGCCGAACAAGCAGGTCCCGGCGAGCTTCGGTGATGCGTCGTCAGAGCAGACGACGAGCATCGCTCAGATGAAGTGGCGTGAGCTGTTCGACAGCGCCGAGCTGAGGACGCTCATCGAAACCGCGCTGAAGCAGAACCAGGAGCTGAACATCCGGCTGCAGGAGATCATCATCGCTCGCAGCGAAGTGTCGGCACGCCAAGGTGAGTATCTCCCGAGAGTCAGCGCCGGCGCCGGCGCGGGTGTCGAGAAGGTCGGAAAGCGCACGAGAGAAGGCGTTGGTGACGAAGCCCACGGGATCCCGGAGAACCTCGGGAACTTCGAGTTCGGGCTGAGGGGCTCGTGGGAGGTCGACATCTGGAACAAGCTGCGGAACGCCGCGAAGGCTGCCGACCTCCGCTACCTCGCGAGCGTCGAAGGGCGCAACTTCATGGTGACGCAAATCGTCGCCGAGATTGCGAGGTCGTATTTCGATCTCATCGCCGTCGACAACCAGCTCGATATCCTACGGCGGAACATCGACCTCCAGACGGACGCGCTGGAGGTCGTGAAGCTGCAAAAGCAGGCGGCTCGCGTCACGGAGCTCGCGGTTCAGAGGTTCGAGGCCGAGCTGCTGAAGAACAAGAGCCGCCTCTACGATCTCGAGCAAGAGAGAGTGCAGGCCGAGAACCGGATCAACTTCCTGGTGGGTCGCTACCCGCAGCCGGTTAACCGAAATGCTCAGAAGCTCAAAGACCCGTTGCCCGACGTGATCCAGGCGGGCCTTCCGTCACAGCTGCTCGAGAACCGCCCGGACGTGCGACAGGCGGAGCTCGAGCTCGCGGCTGCAAAGCTGGACGTGAAGGCGGCGAAGGCGGCGTTCTACCCGTCCCTCAGCATCGATGCGGAGGTCGGCTACAAGTCGTTCAACGCCGAGCATCTCCTCAAGACGCCGGAGTCGATCTTCTACAATCTGGCCGGTAATCTGACAGCGCCGCTGCTCAATCGAAGAGCGATCGAGGCTCAGTATCGCTCGGCGAACGCCAAGCAGGTGCAGGCGGTCTTCAACTACGAGAAGACGCTGCTCCAAGCGTTCACCGATGTCGCGAATCAACTGGCAATGAGCGCCAACCTCGCGAAGAGCTACGAGCTCCAGTCGCGACAGGTGGAGGCGCTCACTCGTTCGAGCGAGGTATCCAACGTCCTCTTCCAGTCAGCCCGGGCGGACTACATGGAAGTGCTGATGACCCGCCGGGATTCGCTGGAAGCGGAAATGGAGCTGATCGAGACGAAGAAGCGGCAATTGCAGGCGATGGTCGACATCTACCAGGCGCTCGGGGGCGGCTGGCGGTCGGGTACCTGATTTTCGCACCTGCCGCTCGAGTCGAGCACGGCGGAGCGCGTGAGCGCCCCGCCGTTCGACAACTTCCAGCTCGCGGCGCCGTCGCCTCGAATGCGGCGCCGTCGCCTCGAATGCGACGCACCTCGTTTCGAAGCGACGCTCCCGCGTTCCTGCAGCTCAGAACGAATAGCCGACCGTGAACAGGAAGCGCGGCAGGACGCCCTCGAACTTGATGGTCGACGACGTGGCCGTCGGTGCGTTCGCGGCGACGAGGTACATGACCCCGACACCTCCGCCGATCGTGAACCCGCTCTTCGCGACGTGCTGGCCGCCGAGATCGAGGATGGCGCCGTAGACGAACGTGGAAGACTCGCCGTGCGCCGTCGAGGTGCCCGCCGTCGCGGTGCTCGAAGCGTTCGTGTTCTGTACGAAGACGGACGGACCGACGAAGAACCCATTGGCGCCGCGACTGCCCGTGTAGAAGCGGTAGCCGAGCTCGCCGCCGAAGGTCGTGTACGTCGTCTCGGACTTCGCGGAGCCGGAGCCGGCCTCGACGGACGCGTGCTGGAAGTACGGGTTCAGCACGAACGCATGATGGCGGACTGGCAGGTACTCCACGTTCGCGCCGATGCGCGTGAGGATCAGGCTGAGCGGGTTCGCGGTGAGCGTGACCGACTTGAGCTCGTCGTCGGCGTCTTTGGTCGTCGGCTTGTCCGCGTTCACCGGAGTCCCGACGGTGCCGGCCGCCGGTGCGGCGCTCGGCCCGGCAGCCGTGGGGTCGGCGCCCGACGCCTTCTCCGCAGGCGGTGCGGGGTCGGCGCTGGCCGGTTGTGCAGGAGACGGACTTTGAGCGCGCGCCTCCGTCGACGCGAGGACGATACTGACGACAGCGATAGGGCCAACGAGCAGTCGACGACGCATGTTTCCCTCCCTCAGAGCGCAAAGCCATGAACAGTGGCAGGGAGGTAGACGAGGCTGAGCTCCGATCGATTCACTCGTCGTCACCCGACGGGGTGACTGGGAATTGCGATATCCGGTCTGCCGCGTAGGACGTGCGGCTCCGAGGCCAATCGCTCGGCGCCGCCCGTGAGCTCCGTCGAGGTCCCGCGCGTCGCGCGAGATCCAGCGGTGCGAGAGCCTATGCGCTCACGGCATGATCGTGAGCCGTGGGCCGACGGTCAGCCAATAGTGGAATGTGCGTCCGGAGATGTCTCCGTCGATCGTCCCCCTGCCGGTCTCGACCGTCCGGGAAGCATACTTCCCGACGGTGAAGTCGACGAATGGGCCGAGCCGAACGTCCTCGAGAGGCGGAGATCGAGGCCGGCCATGAAGTGACCGAAGTCGAAGCCGCGGTAGGTGACGCCCGCGCCGTCGTCGCCGACGGTGACGGAGGAATAGCCGAGCCCATATCCGAGCCACGGGTTGATCCATCCGTCCGGAGCGATCGCGTAGCTCACCTGCGCGCCGATGCGGAACGTGAGTGAACGGCAATCGAGCCGAAGGGCATCGCACGAGCTCGAGAGATCGCCTGCGGCGAGTCCCGCGCCGAACGAGAGATAGCCGCCGACGAAGATCCATTTCGTCACCTTCGCGCCGAGGTCGAGCGTGAGCGGGAGCTGCGGGCCGACGAGATCGCTCGCGTCGGCGCTTCCGCCGACGATCCCCGTGTCGCCGCGAGCGCGGAACGATCCGAGCGGGATGGCGATCCCGCTTCGAACGGCCATCTGGAATCCGCGACGACCCAGCGCAGGAGGTTTCGGCAGCGGCTCGTAGGTGTACGCCGGCGGCGCGACGCGCACGTCTTCGGGCGCAGTGCCGTACGCCGGCGGCGCGGAGCGAGCAGCGGACGGTGACGCCTCGGGCGGCGGCAGCGCAGCAGGCTCGTCGTCGGCGCGCGCATCGGCCGCGGCGACGATCCCCAAAAACGAGATGCACCATGAAGCAAGGCGAGGACGCACGGCCGAAGTCTCCTCGGACACGCGCTCGCGCGCAACCGGTGCTCGATCTCGATCGGGATTTTCAGGGCGCTGTGCGTCTCGAGAAGACGGTATTGCGCGCGGCATCGAGCCCGTCCACGAGCGCGTCCACGTCTTCCTCGCGCGTGTTCGGACTGGTCACGCACGCGCGCAGCACGCGCGTTCCCGACGAGAAGCGGACGAGCGTGATCCATCCGGCGCCGCGCTTGTCGAGCTCGCGCGCGATCGCAGCGAGACGATCCGGTCGTGCGCCTTCCTCGTGCGTCGCATCCACGAAGCAGACGACGGGAAGCGGTGTGTCGTTGACGACGGACCATCCGTGCTCGCCGAGCGTACGACGGAGCCGCTCGCCGAGCGCGACCTGCCGCGCGAGCATCTGCGCGACCCCGGACCAGCCCATCGACGCGAGCACGGCGTACGTCGGCGCGCCGATGAAGCGTCGCGACCACTGCATCGAACGCGCATACGGATCGCGCGAAGCATCGCGCGGCATGTAGCCGGCCTGCTCGTGGAACACGGACGCGAGCGCGTGTGGATGCCTCGTCAGGAGCATGCCCGCGCCGAGCGGGACCGCGAGCGTCTTGTGCGGGTCGAACGTGATCGAGTCCGCGCGTGCGGCTCCTTCGAGCACGGAGGCGAGCTCTGGGACGAATGCAGCGAGCCCGCCCCATGCCGCGTCGAGGTGGAGCCAGAGTCCAGCGCGCGCCGCGATCGCGGCGATCTCCGGGATCGGATCGATCGTGCCGGCAGACGTGGCCCCCGCGGTCGCGACGACGAGGAAGGGGAGCGCGCCTCGTGCGCGGTCACGCGCGATCGCTTCACCGAGCGCGCCCGGCTTCATGCGGAGCGTCCGGTCGACCGGCACGATGCGAACGCCGTCGCTCCCCAGCCCAGCGAGCCGCGCCGCCCGCGCGATGCTCGCGTGACCTTCGTTCGAGACGTAGAGGACGGGATCCCCCGCGAGTGCGCGAAGGCCTCGCTGAGCGATCTCGGGGAATGCGCGCGCGAGGGCGAGCGCAAGCGCCGTTGCGTTCGCCTCTGCGCCGCCGGACGTGAACGTCCCATCCGCGGTCTCGGTCGGGTAGCCGAACCGACTGGCGATCGCGCGTATCGTGAGCTCTTCGAGCTCGACGGCGAACTGCGCGTGTCCTCGCGTTGCGAGCTGCGGGTTTGACTCGGACGCGATCGCGGAGGCGCGAAGGGCGATCTCCGAGGGCGCCGTGGTGAAGTGTCCAAAGTATCGTGGCGAGGCCGTCGAGACGGTGCCTTCCCGGAGCCCCTCCGCGAGCGCAGCGAGCACGGCCTCGGGCGTACGTGGGACCGCAAATGCGTCGTCCTCCGCGCGCAGCTCGCCGGACGTATCACTCCGTCGGATGCGCTCGAGGTCGTGGTCCACCATGCGGAGCGCACCATAGCGCGCATGCGAGCTTCGAGCTTCGAGCGCCGAGCAAGGTCGAACGTCGAGCAAGGTCGGACGTGGAGCAAGGTCGAGGAGCAGCCACTCGTGCTTTTGGAGGCGCGCGTCGTGAGTCGTGAAAGGAGACCGCGAAAGAGGCTTCAAGACCGGGGGCCGAGAAAGCGCGACCGCACGTAGCCAGTGTTGCGCGGAGGACGATATGCTCGGCGGCATGACCGCAGACGATCTGATCGCGCAGGCGCAAAGGCATCAGGAGAACGGCGAGCTCGCCGGAGCAGCGGAGGCCTACCTGCGCGCGTTCGAGCTCGCGCCGACGGATGGGCGGCTCCCGTGGGAAGCGGCGCGGCTGTACCTCTACTTCCTCTCGGACGCGGCGCGGGCCGTGCGGTGGTTCGAGGCGTCGCTTCCGCTGCTCGGCGATCCTGTGATGGCGCGCGACACGCGGTATCACCTCGGGCTGGCGCATACGTTCCTCGCGGACGACGCACGGGCGGCAACGCGTTTCGAGGAGGTGCTCGCCGACACGCCGTCACACGTGCTGGCATGCATCGAGCTTGGCAAGCTCCTCACGCGCCGCGGCGACCACGCGCGTGCGAAGGACATGCTGCAACAGGCGGTGCTGCACAACAACATGCGCTCGACGCTGCCTGAGATGTTCCCCGACGGACAGAAGGGGAGCGCGCACGCACACGCGCTCGCGTGGATGAACCTCGGGCGCCTCGCGCTCGTCGCGGGCGACGACGAAGATCTCGGACGGACGGCGGTCACCCACCTGCTCGAGGACCTCGAGGACGACATGCGCGTCGTGACGCTCGCGAAGGAGGCGCGCGCCGCCGGCAAGCCGTATGCGGCGTTGCTCGCCCTCGACGAGCTGCTCCCCCGTTTCCCAGATCACGAGAGCGGCGCCGAGCTCTGGTTCGCGATTGCGCTCGACGACCTGAAGCAGCTCGACGACGTCGTCGAGATGGCCGCGTCGATGACCGACGACGACCCCGACCGGGCCGCACGCATGGTCTCCGAGGTCCTGCGCCGCGACCCCTCGCACCACGCTGCGCTCGCCTTGCGCGCTTCGGCAGTCCCGAGCTAGCCCGGCCGACTCCGAGACGATTCGATGCGCGACGGGCGGCACCGCCTGACGGTGAACGTCTGCGGCGCGCTGGGCGTCTCGCCGGCCCCTTGGCCGCGCACCTCGCAGCGCGATTGCTGTTCCGGCGCACTGCTCGCATCGGCGAGGCGAAGGGCGAACATCGGCGCGTCCTCGTCGGCGTTCGCCACGTCATCGTGCGCAAGCTTCCAGAGAGCCGCAACGGCCTCCGCAGCGCCTCGTCGACGGACACGTCGGCTACCCCGCGAGCAAACGTAACGTGGAGCTCTCCGGCTGAGACTCGTGGAGCGCGGCGCTTGCCGAACGTCACGACGCAACGCGCCGCATTGCGCCGTCCTTCGGGCCCAAGGTCGACGAGTAGACTCGTGCCGGGTCTCGCCGCGAGCTCTCCGTGCTGAGACTCGTGGAGCACGGCGTCTGCCGAACGTTGTGATGCGAGTGGCCGCCCTTGGGTCGTCCTTCGGGCCCAAGGTCGACGAGTAGACTGGTGCCGAATCGCCTCGAGCTCGCCCCTGCTGGAACTTGTCGAGCGCGCGTTCCCGACCGTCAGATGCGAGTGGCCGCTCTTGGGTCGTCCTTCGGGCCCAAGGTCGACGAATAGACTCGTGCCGAATATCGCCCTCGAGCTCGCCCCTGCTGGAACTTGTCGAGCGCGCGTTCCCGACCATCACGACGGGAACGACCGCATTGGGTCGTCCTTCGGGCCCGAGATCGACGAGTCGACTCGTGCCGAATATCGCCCTCAATCTCGCCCCTATCGGAGCTTGTCGAGCGCGCGCTTCCCGGCCGTCACGACGCGACGGGCCGCATGCGTCGTCTTTCCCGCCCAAGGTCGACAAGTCGACTCGTGCCGAGTCTCGCCTCGAGCTCTCCGTGCTGAGACTCGTGGAGCGCGGCGCTTCCCGAGCGCCACGATGCGACCGGCCGGACTGCGTCGACCCTCCGGTCAAGGTCGGCGAGTCGATCCTGAGCGCGTGGAGCCGAGCGCTTCCTCGTTCCCGATGTGTTGCGCGGCGACGAATCAGGGCTACAATCAATTTGGCTCTCGGCCGCCGGGTTCCACGCCATCGCGATGTCGCTGGCGGGTGCGGAATCCGAGGAGGGAGAGGGGAATATGGGCGCGGCGGCATCCGCACAAATCGAGCTCTTCGAGCGCCGCACGCCGAGGCGCCTTCGGCGACGCGGGCCGAAGCGGCGCGTTCATGGGAGGGCTCCGCACCGCGCTCGGCCGGTCCACAAGGGACGGCATCCGATCCACATCACCTTACGCGTCCGCCATGGGTTGCCGTCGTTCCGGCAGCAGCTCGTTCACGGGCTGCTGCTCGAGGTGCTCCGCGACCAGCGGAAGCGCGCGTACAAGGACAGCTTCCAGATCGTCCACTTCTCGATCCAGTCGAACCACCTTCATCTGATCGCCGAGGCCGACGACGGACCCGTGAAGCCCGTGAAGCCCGTGGAGAAGGCCGCTCGCAGCGCGCTTCGTTCGGGGATCAGCGGCTTTGCGATCGCCTTCGCACGTCGATTGAACCGGCTACTCGAGCGTAAAGGAAAGGTCTGGGACGATCGGTATCACCGGCACGATCTCGAGAGCCCACGCGAGGTCAGGACGTCGCTGCGTTACGTGGTGAACAACTTTCGCAAGCATGGACACGTGACGATCGGGACCGGAGCCTTCGACTATTACTCGTCGGCGCAGCATTTCGATGGGTGGAGCGAGCCACTCTTCGACTGGTTCGAGGAGCCGGAGCCATGGACCGAGATCACGCCACGAACCTGGTTGCTCGCCGTCGGATGGAAGCGTCACGGGTTGATTCATCCAGACGAGATCCCGGGCGCGCGTACGCACCGCTGAGACCGCACGGGTGCGGTTTCAATTCATGGTGAGCGGTCATGCCGGCCCCGCACGTCGAAGCGTCACCTCCAGGGCTCGAAGGTCCTCCTCGGTGGCCCATTCAATACAGTCTACGGGGTTCACGCTCATCCCTTGTTCCGCTGCGGCTTCCCAAAACCGCGGCACGAACGCGAAAAGTGTCTCGCGCTCAGTGAACCTGCGAGTGTTCAGCCGCGCGTAGGCAAACCAGGTATCCCATGGGGGAAGGTCATTGCTGTCGAACCAGCCGGACGACGAGGCACTCGCCGCTCCATCAACGACCGACTCCTCGATCGCCGTCGTGACGAGGACGCGGCCGGGTATCTCGGGCCCAGGCGTCTTCAGTCGGAGCAGCTTGCGCCGTCGTCTACAGAGGTCGGCCACAGCATTGCCGACGGATGCGTGCCCGCGGTCGATGAGGAACCCGACTGGGTCATCGAGCAACGGAGCGGGAGGGCGCAGAAGGTCACTCCGAAACCCAACGATTGTTGGTTCAGTGAATGAGCACCAGAGAGCCGTCTCGTGGAGGCTCGCGATAGTGGTCGTCAAGATCATCGATCTGCGTCCTCGATCACGCGGCTCAACGTCTGCGGATCGCGAGCGATCTTACCTCCGCATTGAGCGCCCCACCCCTGGCTCCGGCTCCGGGACCGGTTTCGGTCTCGGCCTGGAACCGGACAGGAGATCGCTGACAGTTCGGTGGGGGTTGTTGACAGGCGATCTGTCCACCGACCTTGTAACTCGACTTCAGATCCGATCTCCACCTTCGCCAGAACGAGCGCGTCCACGATGCTGCAGTTCGTCCTCGAACAAAGCGGCGGCAGCCGCCGCCGAAGGCGGCACGCTCCAGCGTGCAATGATGTTGCAGGTCGCGATGAGCTCGCGCGCCGACTCTCGGTGATGCGGCCGCAGCGGGAGTCGCTGACGTCGGCGAGCATCTCGAGCTCGCCGAGGTCGACGTCGCGGAACCAGGCGCGGAAGCGCAGAGCGTCGATTGGTTCGAGACCGATCGCATGGCCAGCAACGGCGTCGCTCACGAACACGCGCTCACCACGGAAGCTCAGACTGCCGTCGGCGTGGACTGGCGTGCGTAGAACTGCGCAGGATACGCGTATGCGACAGGTCTCGGACGGCGCGGCTCGGCGACCTTGTAGACGTCCGCTGGGACCTTCCCGCCGAGTGCTTCGTGCGGCCGCACGTGGTTGAACTCCTGCCGCCAGCGGGAGAGGCGCCGCTGCTCGGCATCGACGCTCTCGGTCGGCCGGGACTGAACGTCCCCTCGGACGACCGCGTGCATCCGCTCGTGGCCGCCGTTGTCCTGCGGGCATCCCGGCCGAGAGCGCACGAGGCGGATGCCAAGGGACAACTACCAAGCAGAGAGCCGCGAGAGGCCGCCGCGAGCCCGGACGGCGACGAACGGCGTTCCGCTATCGCACTGGATCGCGTTCGGGATTCCGTACCTCCGGAACAGGCGTTCGAACACCTTCCGCACGTCTTCGTACGTCGGGCGGCACACGACGATGTCGAGGACGAATCGGCTGTACGCGTCCCGGACCGTCAGCGGCTCGCACCGCTCGCCGTTGAGCAACTTCCACCAGCCCTCGAAGTCGACCGTCCACACGGCGTTGGCGGCCTTCGCCACAACCTGCGGCGCGCGCTCGACGACACTCGGCGGACGCCTCAGGCGACGCTCGCGCACCTTGTTTGCGCGCTTCAGGATCTGGGCAATCGCGCGCACGCTCGGCGTCTGGTCGCCGAAGCGCCGGCGCAGGAGCGGTTCGAGCTTTCGCCCCATCGAGGGTGCGCGTCCCGCGTCTCGAGTACTGCCATGACCAATTCCTCGGCTGTGGCCAGAGGCGTCGACTTAGGCCGCCGACTCTGCTCCTCGAGGCCGTCGTACCCGAGCTCCTTGAACCCCTTGATCCACTTATGGCCCAACTGCCGGCTGATCCCGAACTCCCGGCACAGTGCCGCGACCTTCTCTCCCTTTGCCGCCCTCTCGACGAATTCGATCTTCAAACTGATCGTTCGACGCTCCTTCCACGGCATTCACCATGAAGGCCTGTCAACGATGTCCTGACCCAGAAATTGTCAACGACCTCCTGGCACCGTACCAAGCGACGCGACACCGCTGATCGGCGATCGAGGTCCTTCTTTGTGTACGACGACGCAGCGGCGAGCCCTGTCGCGCCGGTCGTCTCGGCCCGGCTTCACCTCGGCGCGCACCTTGCGCGCCGCCGGCCCGTTGCGGTGATGCGTGTCGGAAGCGGATCGGACGCCGGCGTCACGCGAGCTGCGCTCTGGGTCGGCGAAGCCGGGCCGAGGCGCCCGGCGACTCACCCAAGAGCTCGCCATGCAGCTATGTATCGCCGACGACATCGTTCACACCATCGGTGCCCTGCACCAGCTCTCCCGCGTGCAGCGCTTCGTCGGCGAGCGTGCGTCCGCGTCTTGTGCCTACGTTCGCGCCGCGATAGCGACTGCTTCGCGATGCGGAGGACACCGGCGGAGCGTCGTGCGTTCGTGCTCGAGCAAACGCGGCTCGCTGGCGTGCCTCTCGTGCCGGAGCTTCGCGTGTACCAGGCGCGCTCCGTGAACGCGGTGTGGTTCGAGACCGCGCGGTGGCTCGAATACGACTACGCGGACGTGCCGTTCTGGTGCGTACCGTGGGCGGGCGGTCAGGCGCTCGCGCGCTATCTCCTGGACCACCCGGACGTCGTCCGCGGCGCGCGCGTCCTCGACTTTGCGTGTGGCGGTGGCGTGGTCGGTATCGCTGCGGCGTGTGCCGGTGCGCGCGTTCATGCGGTCGACATCGATCCGCTCGCGCGCACGGCGACCGAGCTCGCCGCGGCGGCGAACGGTGTCACGATCGAGGTGACGACGCGCGACGTCGTCAACACTCCGCTCCCGGACATCGACGTGGTGCTCGCGGGCGACGTCTGGTACGAGCGTGCGCCCGCCGCGCGGTTCCGTCGGTGGTTCGAGCGCCTCGCCAGCCGTGGGCTCACGATCCTGACGAGCGACGCCGGCCGCCACTACGCACCGCGACGCGCGCGCGAGCTCGCACGCTACGAGGTGCCGACGCCGTTCGATCTCGAAGCAGCAGACACGCGAATGACGCGCGTGCTGGCGATCGAGGCGCCGCCGCCACGCCCGCGCAGTTGATCGCGGCATGGGCAAACGCGGCATCGGCAAATCGCGGCATGGGCAAACGATTTCCCATGACGGCGGCCGCGTCCCCAATCCCCACGAGTCGCCGAACGAGTGCGTCGCGGCTTTCTGAGGTGGACGTTTGGGCTCGAGGGGTAATCATATGGGCCGACATGTTCCAAAGACGCCGAGCTGCCATCGAAACGTCGCGCCGTTCTTTTCTCCTTGGAGCCCTCGCCCTCGGAGGCGCCGGAATCGCATGCGGGCCAACGGGCGCGGGTGCGGCGTCTCCCTCGGGTAAAGCCAGCGACACTCCTCGCTCGAGGACCCCGAAGAAGGTCCTCATCCTCGGCGGGACGTCGTTCCTCGGCCCGGAGATCGTCGAGATCGCACAAGCGCGCGGGCACACCATCACGCTCTTCAACCGAGGGAAGACGAACCCGCAGCTGTTCCCGAACGTCGAGAAGCTCCACGGCGATCGAAAGAAGAGCGACCTCGGCGCGCTCAAGGGGCGGACGTGGGACGTCGTCGTCGACACGTCCGGCTACTTCCCGCGCCATGTCACGGAGTCTGCCGGCCTGCTCCGCGACGCGAAGCAGTACATCTTCATCTCGAGCATCTCCGTCTACGACAAGCCTCCGCCCGGTGGCGTCGACGAGAACGGCGCCGTCGGGAAGCTCAAAGATCCCACGGTCGAGAAGATCGACGAGGAGACGTACGGTCCGCTCAAGGCGGCGTGCGAACGTGCCGCCGAGGAACAGATGCCGGGGAAGGTCACCGTGATCCGTCCGGGGCTCATCGTCGGTCCAGGCGATCCCACGGATCGTTTCACATACTGGCCGGTCCGGCTCGACGCCGGCGGCGAGGTGATGGCCCCAGGAGCTCCGTCGGATCCGGTCCAGGTGATCGATGTGCGCGATCTCGCGGCGTGGATCGTGACGGTACTCGAGGAGGGCCACATTGGCGTGTACAACGCGGCCGGTCCGGCGAAGCCGACGGGGATCGGCGCGTTCCTCGACGGGATGAAGTCCGCGCTCGGCTCGTCGGCGACGCTCACCTGGGTCGACGAGGCCTTCCTCGCATCGCAGAAGGTCTCTCCTTGGAGCGACATGCCCGTCTGGGTGGGCTCGGGCGAGGACGCGGGCATGGCGCGAGTGTCGAGCGCACGGGCGATCGCGAAGGGCCTCGCCTTCCGGCCGATCGGCGAGACGGCGCGGGACACGCTCGCGTGGTGGAAGGCCCAGCCGGAGGAGCGGCGCACCAAGCCCGGGGCCGGGCTCTCGCGTGAGCGTGAGCGTGAGGTGCTCGCCGCGTCCAAGGCGCGCACGTGATTCAAGGCGCGCACGTGAGGCTCGCGAGGAGCACACGCGGGGACGGCTCGAGCACGCGTGCATCCGGCACGCGGGCATCTACGTTCTTCGACTCGCGTGACGGCACCCCGAAAAGCTGTTCCTGAGCACCACGGCGTTGCGTCATCTCGTCGACATCAAGCGCGGGGAAGGACGAGCCGTCGCGTATGCGTTCGGGGCGTTCTTCTGCGTCCTCTCGAGCTACTACATCCTCCGTCCGCTCCGCGAGGCGATGGGGATCGTCGGCAACGTGAAAGACCTCTCGCGGCTCTTTCTCGTGACCCTCGCCGCGACGTTTGCGCTCACTCCCGTCCTCGCCGCGGTCGTCTCGCGATGGCCGCGAAGGCGCTTCGTGCCGATCGTCTATCGGTTCTTCGCGGTCAACCTCCTCGTCTTCTTCGTCCTTCTCCGGGGCGCTTCCGTGCACCCCGATGTCGCGCGGGTCTTCTTCGTCTGGACGAGCGTCTTCAACCTGTTCACGCTCTCGCTCCTCTGGGGCGTGCTCGCCGATCTCTTCCAGCGCGAGCAGGGGCTCCGCCTCTTCGGTCTCATTGGTGGAGGAGGCACCCTCGGCGCGATGGTGGGTTCACTCGTCACGAGCGTGCTCGTCGAACGCCTCGGGATCGCGCCGCTCGTGCTCGTGTCCGCGGCGCTCCTCGAGGGCGCGGTGCAGCTCGTGCGACGGCTCGTTCGGCTGTTCGGCGATCCCGCGCCACGGACGACGACGGCCGATCCAGCGCTCGCCAAGGACGGCGTCCTCCGATGGCTCCCCGCGTTGCTGAAGAATCCCTATCTGCTCGCGATCTGCGCGTACATGCTCCTGTTCACGTTCACGTCGACCAACGTGTACTTCGAACAAGCGCGCATCGTGAAGAGCGCGGTCACGACGAACGCGGCCCGGACGGCGCTCTTCGCGCGGATGGACCTCGTCGTGAACGTGCTGAGCCTCGGCCTCCAGGCGCTCGTCGTCGGTCGGTTACTTCATCGCTTCGGTGTGGGGCTGACCCTCGCGCTCCTCCCGCTGATGAGCATCGTGGGGTTCACGTTTCTGGGGACGTCGCCGACGCTCGCCGTCATCGTCGTGTTCCAGGTGCTTCGTCGCGCGGCCGACTACGGCATCGCCAAGCCCTCGCGCGAGGTGCTGTTCACGAGCGTTCGCCGTGAGGACAAGTACAAGGCGAAGAGCTTCATCGATACGTTCGTCTACAGGACAGGTGATGCGATCGGCGCGCTCGCGGAAGGCGCATTCGCGAGCTCGGCTTCTCCATTCCTGATCTCCGTGCCGGTCTGTGCGGTGTGGGCGGCCGTCGCGCTGCTGCTCGGCCGCATGCAGCGCACGAGCACTTGAATTCAGGAGCTATCGAGTGCGGAACCCGCTCGTCGTCGCGCGTCGGGTGTGCGACGGTGTTCTCCCGCGATGGCTCGACCCGATCCCCACTCCTACGCCGACGACACGCAACCCCGCACGAAGAGCTTCGACTGGCAGGCACGCGTCGACTTCTCCGCGCGCGTGATCCACGCCGAGATCACGCTCTACTTCGTCGCGCCCGCTCCCGGTGGCCCGCTCGACCTCGATACACGTGCACTCAGCATCGATGCGGTGCTCGACGAAAATGGCGCGCAGCTGGAGCACGCGCTCCACGCCGCCGATCCGATCCTCGGCAGCCGCCTCGAGATCCGCGTGCCGTCGGGCGCGCGCTCCGTACGCATCCGCTATCGCACGTCGCCGGACGCCTCGGCGCTCCAGTGGCTGACGCCGGAGCAGACGCTCGGCAAGCTGCACCCGTACATCTTCTCTCAGTGCCAGGCGATCCATGCGCGAAGCGTCATCCCTTGCCAGGACACGCCGTCGATTCGACAGACGTTCACCGCCTCGCTCGACGTCCCGTCTCAGCTTCGCGCGGTGATGGCAGCCGCTCCTCGGGCGCGTGAGGTGGACGGCGATCGTGCGGTCGAGCGATTCGAGATGCCGCAGCCGATCCCGCCGTACCTCTTTGCGTTCGCGGTCGGCGATCTCGCGTCGAAGGATCTCTCGCCGCGATCGCGCGTGTGGGCGGAGCCGGCTCAGCTCGAGGCCGCGGCGTGGGAGTTCGAGCAGGTGGAAGATCACCTTCGTGCGGCCGAGACGCTCTTCGGGCCGTACGACTGGGAGCGCTTCGACCTGCTCGTGATGCCACCCTCGTTTCCGTACGGCGGGATGGAGAATCCGCGGCTCACGTTCCTCACGCCTTCGCTGCTCGCGGGCGACCGCAGTCTGGTGAACGTCGTCGCGCACGAGCTCGCGCATTCGTGGACGGGCAACCTCGTGACGAACTCCAATGCGGAGCACTTCTGGCTGAACGAGGGCTTCACGGTCTTCGCGGAGCGTCGCATCCTCGAGGCGCTCGAGGGAACGGAGATGGCCGCGCTGCATGCGGCGGTCGGGCATCAGAAGCTGCAGCAGGCGTTCGCGCAGCATGCGGACCGGCCCGAGCTCACCAAGCTTCGCACGCATCTCGCCGGCGTCGATCCCGACGATGCGTTCAGCGCCGTTCCGTACGAGAAGGGCTACTTCTTCTTGAAGGCTCTCGAGGCGGCGGCCGGGCGCGAGGCGTTCGACGCGCTCCTCTCGCGCTGGCTCGGCA